>DASXGT010000122.1:0-63394 GCA_036488895.1 Bryobacteraceae bacterium
ATCCCAAACGTTAAGGCAGTAAACCGCTCTTACTTTGCCAGTGGCGCAGAAAACCTTCCGCTTGCGCATAACCGCTCTCCCGCCCGCGCAGGCGCGTCAACTCCACCTGCCCCGGATACCACTTATCCGGCGTCTGCGAAACGTGTGCATAACAAGCTGCACGCCGCTGCGCCTCAACCGCTGAAATATCCACATATTCCGACGGAGTGAACATCATGGTGTCGTCCGTCACTTCGTAGTAATAAAGCGCGGCCTTCTTACTGGCCGTAAGCCATGCATCCAAAACCAACGTCGAGAGCGCGCGATGATCACGATGGCTGTCAATCGGCCATTGCGCGAAAACTACGTCCGGCTTTTCCGCGTCGAACCAGCGGCGCACCTCGTCATAGTGGGCGCTATCTACAACGGCTCGGCCGTCCCATTGACTAAGGAACGCTGCACGAGCTTTCAAGATCTGGCACGCTTTTTGCGCTTCGGCCGTGCGTACCGGACCGCACTGCGCCGAATCATACCCGTGACAATACCCTTCGCCGCGATTCAGGTACAGCAGCACCGCTTCATGTCCCAAGTCCGTATAGCGAGCGATGGTACCGGCGCATCCGCATTCCGGATCCCCCGGATGGCCGCCGGTCACCACGATCTTGAGCCGGCGCGCTGGGGCCGCGCTCCCAAAAGCGGGACAAATGAAGCACGGAGCACGCCGCGGCGGGAAACGGAACGCAAAGGCAAGTTCCATTAAAACGCAAAAGGGTAGACATAAGCTGGGAGGGTGACCCAGCGTGACATCGCCCGTATGCGGCTCGTGAACCAGCAGATCTCTTGCACCCGGTTTCACGAGCCACACCAGGTCGTGGCCGCCCTGGGTGCGATGCAAGCCCAGGATTATCTCGGCGGGATCTGGGCGATTGGCCTGCGCTTGCCGCATGTCACGGAAACCGCTGTCGAATTGGCGATTGCGGAAAGAAAAATAATCCGCACATGGCCCCTGCGCGGCACCCTTCACTTCGTCGCTGCCGCGGATATTCGTTGGATGATCGCACTTCTGGCGCCGGGGATGATCGCCAAACGCGCCGGGCTTTTCCGGCAACTCGAACTCAATGAGAGCGTCTTGGCCCTTTGCCGGAAACTGTTGGTCAAAGCCTTGCGTGGAAACCGGCAACTGACCCGCGATGCGCTGATGAGTCTACTCGAAAGCGCAAAAATTACGACCGCGTCCCTACGCGGCTATCACATTTTATGGCAACTAGCTCACGAAGGCCTGCTCTGTATAGCCGCGCGCGAAGGCAAGCAGCAAACGTTTGCGCTACTCGACGAATGGGTGCCCTTGACGCTGCCTAGCCTGGAGCGCGACGCAGCCTTGGCGGAGTTAGCGCTGCGCTATTTTTGCGGCCACGGCCCGGCCACACTGCGGGATTTCGTTTGGTGGACGGGTTTAAAAGTTTCGGATGCCAAGAGCGCCCTGGAGAGCGTTTCCTCTCAACTATCGCGACAGGTCCTGAACGATACCGCTTATTGGATGCCACGCGAATGCGCCGCTCTGGCTGAGACCGCGCGCGCGGCGTATCTGCTGCCGGGCTTCGACGAATACTTACTGGGTTACCGCGATCGCGGCGCCGTGCTGGATCCGTTACATTCTGAAAAGGTCGTCCCTGGCGGCAACGGCGTGTTTCAGCCGACCATTGTGATAAACGGCCGCGTGACCGGCACTTGGAAACGCACCTTAAATAAAAATGCAGTGGTGATCACCGCCAATCCGTTTAAGCCGCTCAAGAAGACGGAACAGAACGCCTTCGCCGCCGCTGCCGAACGCTATGCCCGGTTTATCGGGCTCCCGCTGGGCTGTGTCACCATGGCGCCCCATTCTTCCGGTTTTACGTCGGCGACAGATTGAGAAAACGACCAGCGGTGGCCGGCCAGGTCTTGCGCGGTATATTGCCGCTCGCCATAAGGATAAGTCGTTGGCGGATGCAGAATACGCGCTCCGCGCAGTTTGGCATGTTCATAATGTGCGTCCACATCCTCAACACGCACCAAAAGAACTTGACTGACCTCGGTTGGGCGCGGCGGCCGGAACTCGGCGCTGTCAGACCAACCGCTTCCCTGCCCTATTCGCGATGCGCCAAGCATAACGCCGCCTTGATCCGCACCTTGTCCTATCGCCAGCTGCGCATGACCGACCTTTCCGTCTCCGCCGGCCACCCGCAGGCGCTCCTGAAACCCGAAAACGTCACACAGCCAATCGATTGCCTGAGCCACGTCATCGTAGATAAGACTGGGAATAATAGTTCCGCGCGGCGCCGAACGATTTGCCATCATTGCGTTACCTCCACTCAGCTAATTCTCCGTCGGGACGGTTTCTATTTTCACGGCCGAGCGGCGCCTTACTCGAAATCTGGAAAGGCTCCATGTGATATGCAAGTTCGATGAGATCCAGCAAGGACGCGGAATGATAGAAAAACCGGCCCGGGTCGGCGCTTCCCGGACCGCCGTCAAGCCCACGGTCGCTTCGGGTCCGGACGGCTTCACCGAAGCGACCTCGAATGTGAGCCGCGCGTCCGCACTCTGCCCGATGGCCCGGCAAGACACCAGAACAACGAGACAGATGGCGATGTTGATTCGCATGCCCTTGGACATCCGAGCAATTTCCATCCTATCGACGCCGAAGGATCGGAATGCGTTTATTCTAAGATTTCTTGCAGGCGCTTGTCGATTTCGCGTATCTTGAACGTCGTACCCGCAGGAGAAAGAAAATTATGCAATATCTACTTCTGATTTACGAAAATGAAGCCCGCTTCGCTAAAGGATTCGATGAGTCCGAGTTCGCGGAATACGGCGCATTCGGGAAAAAGAACGCCGCCGTCATCAAAGGCGGAAACGCTCTGCAGCCCACCGGGTCGGCCAAATCCGTCCGCGTGCGGGACGGCAAGAGCGTCACCACCGACGGCCCCTTCGCCGAAACGAAGGAACAACTCGGCGGCTATTACCTAGTTGATGCAGGCAGCATTGAGGAGGCAGCATCGATGGCGTCGGCAATTCCGGCCGCGCGCTACGGGTGTATCGAAGTGCGCCCCATCATGGTCTTCTCTTAACCCGATCGAGGCGGCGGCGGATACCTATCCGGCGCCGCCGAATGAACTCCGCAAACAAACAACTTCGAGGAGCCCTCATGCCCCAGACTTCTTTAACAACGGAACAGATCGCGAAGGCATCGGACTATCTCGCGGAGACACGCGATGCGCTGGTCGAATCGGCAACCCGATTATCCGCTTCGCAATGGGCTTTTAAACCCAGGCCTGATTGCTGGTCAATCAACCAGATTGTCGAACACCTCGTATTGATTGAAAACGCCATCCAGGGCATCATCGGAAAAATGGGCGAGGCTCCCGAGGCGCTTCCTGGCTTTGAATCGGCGCAAATGGACGATCTGATTATGGCTACGGTTCCCAAACGCTCGGGCAAGGCCAAGTCTCCTCCGCACCTGCTTCCGGCCGATCGTTGGAACGGCCCCCAAGCCCTGGAACAATTCGTGAAGTCCCGGGAGCAAACGCTGCAACTGCTGTCCGCTGCTTCGGTCCTTGCGTTGCCGCTTCGCGGGCGCGTCAGGCCCCATCCTATTTTCGGTCCATGGGACGGCTACCATTGGATTCTTGCCATGGCGGCGCATTGCGCCCGGCACACCGCGCAGATCCATGAACTGAAAGCCGAGCCGGATTTCCTACACACCTCTAGCGCCGCCGCAACGTTACAGTAAGGTCAGTCATGCGATACATTCTGTTGATCTACTCAAAGGAAGAAGAGGGCGCAACCCTGGAAGAACGGAATGCTGTCGTCATGGGGCACCGGGCCGTTATGGAGGAAACCGGCCGCCGCGGTGTCTTCCGCGCCGCCGATCCCCTGGAGCCCACAGCCACTGCCACCACGGTCCGCGTGCAAAATGGAAAAGTTCTCATCACGGATGGCCCATTCGCGGAAACGAAAGAGCAGTTAGCCGGATACTATATTTTGGATTGCCAGGACCTGGATGAAGCGCTGGCCTGGGCCGCCCAGATTCCTACCGGGTGCTGCGGCGGGGTAGGGTGCGTGGAGGTTCGTCCCATCCGCGAAATGCGCGGACTTGTGCAAGCACCCATGAATGGATGACCTTTGCGCCACCATCGAAGCATTGTTCCGGAACGAGTGGGGCCGCATCATTGCCAGCCTCATCCGCGCCTCGCGCTCATTCGATCTAGCCGAAGAAGCCTTGCAGGATGCCTTCGCTGCCGCAGTCGCAAGCTGGCCGGCGAAAGGCGTGCCCGATAATCCCGCCGCCTGGATTACCGCCGCCGCGCACCGCAAGCTCATCGACTATGCCCGCCGCGACCGAACGCGCCGGGGCATGGGAGATCAAGTGTTGTATGAGAGCGAAGCGCGCAGCAACCTGACGAACCAAAACATGAATCCTCCCGCCGAAGATGACCGCCTGCGTCTCATCTTTACGTGTTGCCATCCCGCTCTCAACCAGGAAGCAGCCATCGCCCTTACGCTCCGCACGCTGGGCGGACTTACCACGCCAGAGATCGCCCGCGCCTTTTTGCTTCCCGAGCCCACTCTGGCGCAGCGTCTAGTGCGCGCCAAGCGCAAGATTCAGCAAGCGCGCATTCCGTATGAGATTCCTTCGCCGGATCGCATGCCCGAGCGCCTGTCCGCCGTGCAAGCGGTTCTGTATCTCATCTTCAATGAAGGTTATTCGGCCAGCTCAGGCGACAGTCTCGTCCGCCGCGAGCTCTGCGCCGAAGCCATTCGCCTGGCGCGCACTCTCACCGAGCTCATGCCGGACAACCCGGAAAATCTCGCGCTGCTGGCCCTGATGCTTTTGCACGATTCACGGCGTGACGCGCGCGCTGGCAGCGACGGACAATTGATACCACTCGACGAGCAAGATCGCTCACGTTGGCATCACGATCAGATCGCGGAAGGGACGCATCTGGTGGAGCGTGCGCTGGGCCGCCGCAATCCCGGTCCCTATCAGTTACAGGCCGCCATCGCCGCCGTTCACGCCGAAGCCAAAGCCGCCGGTGAAACCGATTGGAAACAGATTGCCGCTCTCTATGCTATCCTCGGCGCCATCCAAACCTCGCCGGTCGTGGCTCTCAATCACGCCGTCGCCGTGGCTATGAGCGAAGGTCCTGAGCGCGGTTTGTCTCTGATTGATGCGCTCGGCTCTTGCGGCGAACTGGACCCCTATCATCTCTATCACGCCGCCCGCGCGGATCTTCTTCGCCGCATGAAGCGCAACCGCGAAGCCATTGAAAGCTACACACGCGCGCTTGCGCTGACGGGCAATTCGGTCGAATGCCGCTACCTGCAACGCCGTATTGCGGAACTGGCGGAGCCTGCCGAGTAACAAGAACGTTAAAAAGTTATTACCGGTCGAACTGTACGTTCACTTTGCCGTTCCTGAATACATCGCAAGAGCCGCTTGCCCTAGGCCCGCGCGGAGGCTGCGCCCGGAAATTGACCATCAGGCTGCCGCCGTTTTGGCTGGCCTGATCGACCGAGATATACGCCAGCGGAATATCCGGCCGGCGGTTTCCGACTTCGTTCTTGCAAGCCCGCATCGCATCCTGCGGCGACATTCCAACCGAGCCCGCGCCGGTTGTGTTCACGACGCCCTGATCCGGATCGAATTGAAATTGCTGCACCCTGCCGTTCCGCGTAATTCTGCAGAATCCGGATGCATTTCGGCCATTCGGAGGCTGCGAATGAAAATTGATCATGTAGCTGCCATCGCCGGTATCGGAGCCGCGATCGACGCTGATGTAGGCCAGCGGCACGCCGGGCAGCCGCCCACTGGCCGTGTTCTTGCAAGTTCGCATTGCATCCTGCGGCGATACTCCGCCCCTGTTATTGCCCGGTGGCGGATTCGGATTGAATTGTAAGCTCTGCACGTTGCCATTCCTGGAAATAATGCAGAATCCGGATGACCTGGGGCCGTTGGGAGGCTGCGAGGTGAAATGGATCGTGTAACCGCCGTCGTTCGTATCGGAGCCGCGATTAACGTTGATAAACGCCAGGGGCACGTTAGGCAGCCGTTCACTGACGGAGTTCTTGCAGGTCCGCATCGCATCCTGCGGTCCAACTCCGGCGTAAGAAGTCTGGATCGACGCGAAGACGGCGAAGATCAGCGAGCTCGCAAAAATGAGGGAACGGGAAATGTGCATAAATATCCAGGTAGGCTAGATCCTAATGAAGCAGCACTAGGATGGCATACAAATTCTTTGGGGGAAACTCAGGAATTTTGCGAGGAGCGGAAGTGGATGCTGGGGTACTTATTTCAGAAACTTCAGCAACTCCCGATTGAAGACATCGGGTACTTGAATGTGCGGCACATGCCCTACGTTTGGAATAACTACCAACTCGGCGCCGGGAATCGTATCGGCAATGTGTTTGGCCAATGCGGGGAAATTCTGGCCGTCCCGCGCTCCGCCCAAAACCAGCGTCTTAGCCTTGATGTGCGCCCAATCATAAACGACCGGATCTAGATACGTAATCTGCCGGTAAATGGATTGCACCATTGCGAGGCGCGGCCAATCGCCGCTCAGCGTCGGGGCGTACAGAATGCGGGCATACTGCTCATACTCCGGTTTCCACGCATCGGGAAAATAGCGCTGAATATTGGCATACGCGGCCTGCCAGGCTTGATCCTTGGTTCGCGCCATGGTGGCTTTATACGCCTCTTCCGCGCTGTGCCACGGCTGGTTCCAGCGCACATCGGTGAGGCCGATTGGATCGTACAAGACCGCGCGCTCAGTCATATCCGGATAAGAGGCCGCGAATCGGGCTGCCAGCATGCCACCCATCGAGTGCCCTACAATTGAGACCTTTGAGATGCCGAGCGATTGCAGCAGCGTGCGCGTGTTCAACGCCATATCGTGAAAGTTATACGGCATGATTGGTTTCGAGGAACGGCCAAAGCCAATCTGATCCGGCACGACCACGCGAAAGCCTTCCTTTCGCAGAGCCTCAATCGGGCCGCCAAAATAAAAGCCGCCGAAGTTCATGCCGTGGAACAGCACTACCGTCCGGCCGTTCGGCTGGCCCGAAGGCGCGACGTCCATGTAGGCCATGCGCACATCCTGACCGTACAGCGTGAGCGGCAAGTACAGCACCGGATATGGATAGGGAACATCTTCATAAGTGATGCTTCCCGGTTTCAGATCCGCCGGTGCTTTGGGCAGGGTGCCGACTTGAGCCGCCAAGGCGGTAAGAATTCCGGGAAGGCAGAGGCTCCAGCAAAGTAATCGCTTCGCGTAATTTCGTTTAGGCATGCGTGTCACAAGTCTACTGGTCGGCGAGGGCCTCCATCGGGGAGATGCGCGCGGCGCGCTGAGAAGGCAACAGGCAAGCCGCAAGAGACACCGCGGCCATGATTCCGGCCGCCCCGGCCAGCGTTATTAAATTGAGCGCCGGCACGTGGAAGAGGACCGTCTGCATAGCTCGACCGGCCAGCCATGCTCCGATCACGCCCAGCACCGTTCCACCAGCCAGCAGCCGGAGCGCGAGCAGGACAAACTGTCTCCGAATTTGAGCGGGCCGCGCCCCCAGCGCCATACGGACGCCAATCTCGCGGCGGCGCTGCGCCACGGCATAACTCAACACGCCATAGGTGCCAATGGCCGTGAGCAACAGAGCAATGGCGGAAAAGAGGCCCGCCAGCAATGCCGGTGAGCGGCGCGCTACCAGGCTGTCGGCAATACGTGTCTCCATCGGCTGCACATCGGTGATGGGCAGATCGGGGTCAATGTGCCGGACAAGCCGCTGCATGCTGGGCCCAAAAGATTCCGCTGGGAGACTGGTGCGCGCCACCACGAACAGGTCGTTCGCGCGATGGAAAGAATACGGATAGTAAACCGCGCCTTGCGCTTGTTCATCGGTGAGCCCCGCTTGTTTCACGCTGCCCACTACGCCTACAACCGTGAATGCATCGGCGTCCTTTCCGTCTTCCGAGCCTTCAAACAAACGCTGCCCCAGAGCGCTGGCATGCGGCCAGTAATAGCGCGCAAAATCTTCATCCACCACGCACACTCGCTGGGCGCGGCGTGAATCGGCTTGCGTGAGGAATCGCCCTTCCAGCAAGGAAAAACCCATCGCCGCGAAGTAATCGCCCCCAACGCCATACGAGTAATGCCCGCGCGGTGATTCGCCAGGCCGCGGAACATAGCCTTTCACCTTCGCGGCGCTTTTGCCGCTGTTACCGCTAAAGGGAATATTGGTTACTACGCCGGCAGCCGATACGCCCGGTTGACGGCCGGTCTCATCCATCAGTTTTTCAATGAACGCCAAGCTGGCCGGGCCATCCGGATAATTCTTTCCAGGCAGCGAGATTTGACCGCTAAGAACATGACTGGGCCGGAAGCCTGGAGAAATTTCCATTGCCCGTTTCAGGCTAAACCCAAGCAAGCCGGCCCCGGACAGCAGCACGACTGCCAAAGCGATCTGCGCGGCAATGAAGCTATGGCGAACTCGTTGAGCGGCTCGGCTCGTGGTGCCGCCGCGCGTTTCAGATTGCAGTCCATTGGCCAGATGCCCGCGCAGATTGAACCAAGCGATTGGCGCCGCCAGCACGGCTCCTAGAATGACAGCGCCCACCAGGCCCATCAACGCCATGCGCGCGTCGAAAGAAATCTGAGCTCCCAACGGTAATCGATCCGCACCCAGCACAGCCAATAGCCGAATCCCGCCCGCTCCCACCGCGAGACCCAGTATTCCTCCGGCCAACGTGAGCAGCGTGGTCTCCACCATGACCTCACTCACCACATGCCGCCCGCTAGCGCCCAGTGCCTGCCGCACTGCTAATTCCTTCACCCGGCCGCTGGCGCGAATCAACAATAGGTTCACCAAGTTCACGACGCCGATCAATAAAAGCACGAGCACGCCCGCCTGCATCAGTAACAACGTAGGACGAATCGCCGAGACATGATCGGCATGCAGTGGGACCGCTACGGAACGAAAGCCTGCAGCGGCCATCATGGTGGCTTGCGGATCGTCTTTTTCCAACACGGCATTCTGCGCATCGATTTGCGACTGCGCCGTCATCAGAGACACGCCCGGCTTGAGCCTGGCGATCATCTGAGTGACATTCCCGCCAGAGTGACGGCTGGAGGTGCGTTCTTCGAGGCTCGACGCAAGAGGGAAATATAGTTGCGCTTCGGATGATAGGAAACGGAATCCAGCCGGTAAAATGCCAATGACCGTCTTTGCGACACCATCTACACGAATTTGCCGCCCAATCGTCCGCGGATCGGTATGGAAGTGTTGCCGCCAGTAGGCATCGGTGAGAATAACAACGTTATCCGTTTGGTACGTGGTCTCCTCGTCCGTGAAGGCGCGTCCCAACACCGGGCCGCGTCCAAGCGTAGCGAAAAAGTCCGGAGAGACGCGCGTGATCTCTTCGCGCTTCGTCGATCCGGCCTCGCCGATGATCGCAGTGCCGTAGCGGTAAATCGCAAGCGCGCTAAACGCCGGTAAATGACCGCGGCGCTCGTAATAGTTGGTTGGGGATGCGCCATCCCGCTCCACGCCCGCCTTGGGATACGTGTTGAAGATCATCACCAATCGGTCCGCATCGGGAAAGGGAAGCGGACGCAGCAGCACCGAATCGATGGCGGCAAACATCGTCAGATTCGCGCCAAGACAGACGGCCAGGGTCAGCACAGCGGTAGCGGTAAAGCCTGGGCTCTTGCGCAGCAAGCGCGCCGCATAGCGCAGTTCCCTGACGAGCTCATCAAACAAAGGAAGACCGCGCGCCTGCCGGCAATCTCCTTTAACACTGTTAAGGCCACCAAGTTCCATGCGTGCGCGGCGGCGCGCTTCATCCGGCGCCACGCCCGAGCGCCTCAGGTCTTCCATATATTCGTCTACGTGGAAGGCCAACTCCTCGCTCATCGCCTGCTCAAAATCGCCCCGGCGCATCAGTGCCCGCAGCAGAGAACGGCAGCGTTTCCACATGTCATACCTCCTCCGGCGTCGTGTTCAAAGCGGCCGCAATCGCGGAGGCCAGCCGGTTCCACCCGGCGGTCTCCTCGCGCAACCGGCGCCGCCCCGCCACGGTTAACGTGTAGTACTTGGCCCGGCGGTTGTTGTCGCTCTGGCCCCACTCGGCGGTGATCAGGTCCTGGTGCTCCAACCGGTAAAGCGCCGGATATAGCGACCCTTGCGGAATCTCAAGCGCGTCGCCCGAGATCTGGCGGATGCGCAACAATACGCCATATCCATGCAGCGGTTTTAAAGACACTGCTTTCAAAATCAGCATGTCGAGCGTGCCGGGGAGTAAATCTGCGTTTTTGCCCAAAGAAAATCGCTCCTAGTCTAACTAGGAGTCTATCGAATACTTCCCTAGTTTGGCAAGGAGAGAGCGCCGATAAACCAGGTGCTTGACAAACCACGAATCTGTATATACATTTATAGATATACATAACGGTGTTCGAATGGGACGAAAACAAGAATCGAGCCAACAAACTCAAGCACAATCTGAGCTTCGAAGTTGCGATTCGCGCATTCGACGATTCAAGCGCGTTGTTTGAATTCAACAGTACGGCAGACGATGAAGATCGCTATCAAATAACAGGACGGATCAACGGCGGCCTGCTGATAATTGTTGTCGTCTACACGATCAGGGAAACCAATGGCCAAGAAAAATACCGCATCATCTCAGCCAGAAAAGCTAGTACAAGTGAGCGCCAACGCTATGCGGAAGCCGCTTACTAAAGCGCAACAACAGGAAATCGCTCAGCTTGCCGCAATGCCCGATTCCGCAATCGACTTTTCCGATATCCCGGAAACAGTCGGCACTCTATACCGGCCGATCAAGCGCGCCATCAGTATCCGAGTGGACAGCGACGTGCTTGCTTGGCTCAAGTCGAAGGGCAACGGCCATCTCAGCCGGATTAACGAAATCCTGCGACAGCAAATGATCGCGGATCTAAAGCGCTGAGGAGAATGAAACCGTCTCCTATCGTCACGTGAAATATGTGACAAGCGCTGGGAATAGCAGTCAGTATCCACCTTCTCGTCCGCGACGTACCTACAGTATTACCATGTGATTCTCGTCGTAGTAATACAGAGCCACATAGGCTCCCTGCCCAAATTCAATGACCCACTCACGAAACTCCGGCGGCAACTCCTCCATGGGACGGCCAATTTCCGGGTGCTTCCCGAGCGCCTTCAAGCCTTCCGGATCGCCTTGACAGCACGCTTTGTACGGGCGTAACGCGCTCTTTTAATCTTGCCGCGCTTGATACTTAACTAAGTCTCGGCCTGTTGCGCGCCCGGCAATTTTCCTGTTTTCTCCAACCCCATCAATTGGGCTAGAAGATTATCGACCGCCTTCAGCCTAAGGCCGCAAAGGTTGCAAGAAATCAGATACTGCTTACGAATTGGGAAGATTGGAATAAAAAATAGTGTGAACTTACCCTTTCGGATGACGGCCGAGTGCACAGTCGTCTTTCCGCAGTGTGAACAGAGATAAGAAAGTTGGCCCAGTGTGACAGTAGACCAACGAGTGCCCCAAATCAGCATAGTTTTATCCTTGGCTTACGATTACGACTTTGATAGATGGCGAAGGGCAAGCGGATGTTTCTCGGAAATTCGAAAGGACTCTATGTTGGTTATATGCTCCGTTGAATTTAACTCAGGGCGTAACAGAGGAACGATGAACGAAAGGTTTCGCAGCAGGTGTGTAATAGCACATCGCCCCGGTGTCTTTTCCATCTCATCCGCATCAAACAAACGCAATTGAAACACAGCAAAATATATGCCAAACGAATCCGCAGGTACCGTAAAAATCGTCCGCTTCCATCAGCCCGGCGGGCCGGAGGTCCTCCAACTTGACGAACTCCCCTTGCCGGAGCCAGCCGCAGGCGAGGTTCGTCTTCGCGTCAAAGCCATTGGCTTGAACCGCGCCGAAGTCATGTTCCGCATGGACCAATATCTGCTTCGCCCTAGTCTCCCCTCAAAGCTCGGCTACGAAGCCTCCGGCATAGTGGAAGCCGTCGGCCCCGATGTAGAGCAAAGCTGGCTCGGCAAAACGGTAAGCACCGTCCCCGCCTTTCCGATCAACGTCTATGGCGTCTATGGCGAGGTCGCGGTCGTTCCCGTCGGCGCCATTGCCGTGTACCCCGCCAAGCTTTCCTATGAAGAGGGAACCAGCATTTGGATGCAATACATCACCCCTTACGGAGCCCTCATCCAGCAAGGCCACCTCGCAAAGGGGGATTTCGTTCTCATCACGGCCGCCAGCAGCAGCGTGGGCATCGCTGCCATCGAGATCGCCAAGGCCGAAGGCGCTATCAGCATCGCCACCACTCGCACCTCCCGGAAAAAAGCTGAGCTTCTCGCTCTAGGCGCGGACTATGTCGTCGTCACGGAAGAGGAAGACTTAGTTGCGCGCGTCAATGAGATCACAGCCGGCAAAGGCGCACGCATCGTCTTTGACCCCATAGCCGGTAAGGGACTCGAAGCCCTCGCGGCAGCCACTGCCGACAGCGGCATCATTTTTGAATACGGAGCACTCGCTCCTGAACTCACTCCCTACCCGCTGTTCCCCGCCATCGGCAAGCACCTCACCATTAAGGGATACACTCTTTTCGAAATAACCATGGATCCCGCTGCTCTTCCGAAAGCCAAGCAATACGTTTTCGATCACATCGCCGCCGGCGATTTCAAACCTCGCATCGACAAGACATTTCCGCTCGGCAAAATTGTGGAAGCGCACCGCTACATGGAGTCCAATGCGCAGATCGGAAAAATCGTCGTCACCGTCTAACGAGTTAAGCTGCGATATAGACAAACCAATGCAGATAACCGATAGACGACTCTTTGTGAAGACCCCGCTAGGCGCCATGGCCGCGGCGGCTCCCCTCTACTCCGCGCAATCGCCCAACAAGCCCCGCCTCGGAGTGGTAACTAGCGTTTCTGAAAAAAACACACCGGACAACGCCATCGCCAAGGTGAAGGCATTTGGCTTGCAGGGTTGCCAGGTTCACGTCGGCATGGCGCCGGCTAGCTTGGCCGAGCCGTTGAAAGCAGCCTTGGCGAAGTATCAGGTGGAAGCCACCGCACTTATGACGCTGGGCCCGGGCAAGATGATTTGGAATTTTTATCAAGGCCCCTTGACCATTGGAATCGTGCCGCCGCAAACTCGCGCCGCCCGAATGGACGCTCTAAAGCGCGCCTCGGATTTAGCGAAGATGTGCGGTATTCCAGCCGTCCACACGCACTGCGGCTTCATTCCCGAAAATCCCAATGAGCCGCTCTATTCCGATGCCGTGAAAGCCATTCACGAAGTGGCGAGCCACTGCAAAGCCAACGGGCAAACGTTTTTGATGGAGACAGGCCAGGAGTCGCCCGTCACCCTGCTGCGCGCCATCACGGATTGCGGCCTCGATAACATCGGCGTGAATCTAGACACGGCCAATCTGATCCTTTATGGGAAGGGCGACCCGGTGGCGGCGCTGGACGTGATCGGTAAGTATGTGCGCGGCCTGCACGCCAAAGACGGCCTCTACCCCACTGACCCGAAAAATCTCGGAAAAGAAGTCGCAATCGGCAAGGGCAAGGTGGATTTTCCGGAGGTCGTCCGCAAACTCCACAATCTCCACTACACCGGACCCGTCACCATTGAACGCGAAATTTCAGGCGCGCGCCAGGAAGAAGACATCCGCGCCTCTATTGCTTTTCTGCAGCGGCTAATCGACTCCGTTTACGCTTAGCGGCAGGTCGCGGTAAATATCGCTGGATGCCACGGACGCCGCGAAATAATCGCCGCTGAAAACATCCTTCGGTAGACCTCTAAGATGTCCAGCCGCCCGCTGAATCAGGCTGGCATCCTCCGCCTTGATCGCTGCCTCTTCAATCGTCGAGAAGAAAAGCGGATAGTCCTCTCCGAGCAGCTCAACCAGCGCCGGTAAGCGATTACACAAAAGCGGCGTGCCCCGGACTATACATTCAATCACCGTGTTGTTGACGGTGGTGTCGTAGAGATCCAAAAAGACAAGACTGCAGCTTAGGAGTTCGTCATACGCAGCCGGATCCAAGTATTCAATGATCTTGACCGACGACCAGTCCGCATTCCGCATGGCAGGATTATTGGCTTGCTCCGCCGCCACCAGGCTTTCCAGGGAAGCTCTCCCGGACTGGTGGGAAATTAAGCAAATTTTCTTAAGCCGTTTCACATTCAGAAGCGCGATGGAATTGATCCGACGAAGCCAGGAGCCTACTTGTACAATTTGGGGCCGGTCGAGAGATAGAAACCGTTCCAGGTCAAACAAGCGAGTGGGGGCTTCTGTCGGATGAATCAGTGCCGATGTTGGCACAGGCGTCCGCTCCGCCAGCCAGGCTTGCATCGTGGTTGAGAACGTGAAGAGTCCGCGGCAGAAGGGCAAGCTCGCGCGCCACTCCGGCGTACGGAAGAAATTTTGTGGAGCGGATGGGTACTCATGCCAAATGGGAATGCCCGGCGGATTATGCACGAACCCCACCCAGTCACGGCGATAGGGCGTCACGCCTGCCGCTCGCAACTCCTCTAACCGCCAGGAAAATGTCGATTCCACAAACGTATCGAGCAGGATTCCGTCCGCCTTGACTAACGGCGCAAGCGACGTCATCGCGTAACCCCATCCGCTTCGATGATGAGCAAACGTCAGCGGACCAGCCAGGCGGAATTTGGGTACTATCCGGCTAAGGTCTAAACGCGGCATCTGCAACAATGTTCATAATTTTGTGATGTTCAATGGATATTGAACCATGCTAAAGCTAACTTGGCCGCAGGCCGCCGCTTGGCGTGTCCGGCGTCATCATCTTTATCATCGCGCACCCGCCGGCAGCATGCTTGCGGTCGCCAGCCGTCTCTGCGGCTTGCATGCACAGGTGATGTCCTCGGCCGAGTTAACCGTCTGGGCCCGGGTCGAAAACCTCGACCGGCATGCCGTTCGGCGCGCCCTGTGGGAGGACCGCACGCTCGTCAAGACCTGGGCGATGCGCGGCACGCTGCACCTGCTTCCTGCTGACGAATTACCGCTATGGCATGCCGCGCTTGGCACGAGCCGCCGCTATCTGAACTCCGCGGCATGGCAGAAATATTTCGGACTCACGCTGGAGGAACTCAATCAACTCACGGAAACCATCGCGGCCGCGTTGAATGGTCGGGTGATGACGCGCGAAGAGTTGGTCCAGGAAGTGGGACGGCTCAGCGGGTCAGTCTCCATCGGCGCCAAGATTGCGGAAAGCAGTTGGGGCACTATCCTGAAACCCGCCGCATTCGCGGGTCGCTTGTGCTTCGCGCCCAGCCTGGGTCAGCGTGTCCGCTTCACGCATCCAGGTACCTGGTTGGCCGCGGCGCAGCAGCCACAGGTCGATCCGCAAGCTGCGTTGCAGGCCCTCACGCGCCGCTTCCTCACAGCATACGGTCCAGCCACTTATCGTGATTTAGCGCGTTGGTGGGGTGGCAGTGGCGGCGTTTCCACCGCCCGGCAATGGATTGCCTCGCTGGGCGAAGAGGCAGCGCCCGTCGAATTGGACGGCGTGCGCGCTTGGATGCTCGCCGAGGACGCGCGCGAAGTGCATCATCTTCCGCCCGTCCGGTCGGTCCGGCTGCTGCCGGGCTTCGATCAGTATGTGGTTGCCGCCTCCCATCACGCGGAAAACCTTCTGCCCGGCGATTTACGGCAGCGCGTTTACCGGCCGCAAGGTTGGATTTCGCCGGTCCTCCTGGTCAATGGCCGCATGGAAGGAACCTGGCGTCACGATATGAAGGGCAGCCGAGTCGAAGTGGTCATTGAACCATTCGGCAAAACGCCAGTCTGGGTCCGCCGCGCCGCCGCGCAAGAAGCCAAACGTCTGGCCGCGTTTCTCGGCTGCACGTTGAACCTGGTCTGGAAGACTTGACTTCACAAACCACTATGCACCGCTTTCGCAACTTCCTGTATGACCGCAGAATCGTTCAGAATCTCATGCCCTTGGCCAGGGATCGTAATCATAGATGCTGAAATCCCTCGCGCGCTCGCTTTCGCGATATAGGAACGTGCGTATTGCGGTAGCGTAACCGGATCCTGCGCACCTGAGATAGCCGTCACCTTTGTTCCATCCCCCATCTGGTCCAGCGTCTGCACGGGGGAGAGACTGTGCACCGGCATCAGCCACAGCGGGTTCCACTGCAAACGCGCCATATGCCGCCGGAAAGTAGGGACATCGCAAGGACAGCCGATCAGAAACACATGCCGCACCAAGCCGGCATGCAAAGCCGCCACGTTTGCCGCAATCGCCGCACCGCCGGAGTGCCCCGCCAGAATCACAGCGGAGGCTCCCCAGCGAGACTTGAGCGCCTGAATCGCGGCGGCAATATCGTTCACCACCGGGGACGTGTAGTTCTCTCCCAAAGCAAATCCTCTATCGCCGTCCGACTTAGCTCCATATGGATCGGCATAACCCGGCCGCAAAAACGCAACCACGCGCGTCCCCGGTACGGCGTCGGCCACGTCCGAAGCAAAAGCATACTGATAGCGCGGATTGGCGGACGGAGCATCGCCGTGCAGGACAATCACCATCGGCGCGGCCTGCGCCGGCGTTCCGGTCAAATACACGCGTCCCGCCACGCGATGACCGGAAGCACCCGCCATCACGGCGCTGCCACCGGCCTCCGATACAGGCCGATGCGCCGCAAACACGCCGCGCGATCCAACCAGGCTAAGAGCCGAGTCCACGAGCACGGCTGCAATGACCATGAGTAGAACCAGCTTCCACCAGCGTTTTACCCCGGCAGGTATAAATTGAGTCATATGAAAAGTTGCCTGTCTCTATTTTTGCTGCCCGCCGTCGTGTGCGCGGCCAGTAACTACCGCGCCGAAAAAACCACCGATCATGGCATTGAAGTAGTGCGCCTGGCGGATGCCGCGCGCGGCGTTAGCGTTTCGATAGCGCCTTCTATCGGCAACCGGGCTTTCGCATTAACGGTGCATGGCAAGAACATTCTCTATTTTCCATCGCCCGATATCGCGAGCTTCAAGAACAGTGGGGCCAGGCAGCTCAACGGCATTCCCTTCCTGGCGCCTTGGGCCAATCGGATGGCGGGCGGCGGATTTTGGGCCAACGGCAAGAATTACCGCTTCAACCCGGATCTCGGATCAGTGCATCTCGACAAGGACAACATCGCCATCCATGGAATGCTAACCACATCACCGCTGTGGGAGGTAACCAGCGTGGGAGCGAATGCGCATTCCGCGCATGTCACCAGCCGGTTGCAATTCTGGAAATACCCGGAGTTAATGGCGAACTGGCCTTTCGCCCACGAATATGAGATGACCTATACGCTGGCGAACGGCGTCCTCGAAGTAACCACTGCGGTATCGAATCTAAGCACGCAAGCCATGCCTGTGGTGTTGGGATTTCATCCCTATTTCCACCTCCCCGATGTACCGCGTTCCGAGGCAACCGCGCACATAGCGGCGCGCAAGCATGTAGAGACAGACGCTCACCTGGTTCCGACGGGTGAATTCACTCCCGCGAACCTGCCTGATGAAATCTCACTCAAAGATCACACGTTTGACGATGGCTATACAGATCTGGTGCGCGGAAGCGATGGACGCGCCGTCTTTTCCGTTGCGGCCGGATCCAAGAAAATTGAAGTGCTTTACGGGCCCCGCTTTCCGGTCGCCGTCATCTACGCCCCGCCCAATCAGCCATTCATCTGCTTTGAGCCCATGACCGGCATCACGAATGCAGCGAATTTGGCCCACGACGGCAAATATGCGGATTTGCAAACAGTGGCTCCGGGCGCGACTTGGCGCGAAAGCTTTTGGGTACGCGCCAGCGGGCTTTAGGCGGAAAAACTATCAAATAAGGATGGGTCACTCCCATCAAACGGAACAATCCAGTATTCAAAATCGATGCTTGCCGGCGTCACTGAAATTTGAAGAAACCCAGGTTCCTCTTCTTGGAAGTTCTGTAGCTGGACACCGCTAAAAGTGGTCTGATATGGCAGCTTTTCCTTATTAATTCCCTTCTGCAATTTATGCATACTTCGCGCATCGTTCGCATAACCGCCGGCTCCGCTAACGACATATGGAATTGTGCGATTCTTGATGGTTCTTGAGAAACGCTGGTAGTTATGCACGTGTCCGGAAAGAACCGCATCGGGGACGCGCCCGGTTGCGGAAATCGCCCGGTCAATGGCCGTAAGAATTTCTGGAGTCCCGCCGTGCGCTGAATCGAGCGAAAAGGGCGGATGATGAACGGTAATGAGTAGTTTTTGGTTCGCATCCGCATTTTTCATTTGAGTTTCCAGGTAATGTTGTTGATCATTGCGGCCCCTGGCGTCGAGAGCACCCTCAACGTTGGAATACAGCCCAATAATGGTGACGAAAGGGGCCTCCAACGTCCAGTAGGCGTAAGGCTGCGTCATGGACATCCGGTAAGGACTCACGTGTTGCGGAGAACTATCGCAGAAATTACTCAAGAATCCATATAACGAAGGTTCAGTATCGGGAAGATCGCCTTTCAGTACTTGTGTATCGCCGTCGTGATTTCCAGGTATGGCAAAGATTAACGCTGGGTAGTATTGATACGGTTCATAGAACTCACTCTTGTAAAGTGTGCTCTGCCCATTGAAATAAATCACGTCCCCCAGGTGATACAAGAAGCGCGGCTTTCCTGCGTCATCCGCTTTCTTTAATTGTTCTTCCATTGCAGTTGCAATAGCGTCTTGAGTAGCTGTCCCATGAATTCCACCAGAATCGCCGAGACAGTGAAAGACCAATTTACCGGCATCCTTCGCGGCTTTGCTTGCCTTCGGATCGAAGATGCTTAGCGGTACTGAAAGATTTACGGGCGCCGGTTGAGGAATAGGTTCAAACCGCGTCATATCCTTGAGATCCGATACAGGATCCCCGTAGGGACGGCGTTTTTTTCCCACAGCCGCATGGCGAGTTAAATGTGACGGTATCGGATGATTATGAAGCATTTTCTAGCCTCCGAATGAAACTGCTGCCGATCATAAGACCCCACAATTAACGTCCAAAATTAAGACAAAGTCAAATCAATTTCGGATGACAGCGTTCTTCATTTCGTAGACAATGGAACGGCATCGTCTTCTTGCTAGCGGCCTTCCACTAAGCTCCGGCTTCCAAACAAATGGCGATCATTCGCTGCGTAGCACTTCCATAATGTCGAGTCCGGCAATGCGGCGGGTAGCAGCCCAAATGCTCGTTGACGCAATCAGAATGATAAACAGGACTGAGGCGAACGAGGTAGTGAGGTCGATAGACTTTGCGCCGTTAATCAGGCTTTCCAGAAAGCGTCCGCTGGCCATCGCGCCGGCGATTCCAGGAATTGTTCCCGCAATCACCGTAAATAAACCCTGCCACAGCAAGCTGCTCCGAAGCCGGCCCGGTGTAGTGCCCAGCGCCAGGCGTACACCCATTTCATGAGTCCGCTGAGTAACGGCATACGAAACCGCTCCGTAAATGCCGAGAACGGCCAACAGCAGCGCAAACCCCGCGAAGAATACAACGGCGGTGATGTAGAACTTCGGACGCGCAACGGCGTCGGCCATGCGCTGCTCCATGGTTTTCACGCCGAATACAGGAACTCTCGGGTCCACTGACCGGATCGCATCACGCACCAACGCCAGACGGCCTTCGGCTGGGCCATTCACTCGCGCGACGAAGGTGGAGGAAAAGCGGCCAGGGGTGTGATCTGGAACGAAAATCTGCCGTGTATTCTGCGCCTCTTCGGGCGCCATGTAATCCATCCCTTTCACGATGCCGATGATTTTCCGTGGAGGCGTGTTCCCTAGCGTGACCTGATGCCCCAGGGCATCTGCCGGTGCGCCAAACTCGCTTGCAAATAATTCGTTGACGACGGCAACTTGCACGTCGGAGCGTACTTCCGTGTCATTGAATTCGCGCCCGTACAAGATGTTTCCACCCATGGTCTTGAAGTAATCGGGCAGCACCGGGACAATCATGGAATTCTCTTTGGCGGGACGGCCATCCAATCCTAGTGGACCTCCCAGAAACATCTTCGCGAAGAGTGGAAGAAACTCGGTGGCGCTAGCGCTGCGAACGCCGGGTAGCCTGCGGACACGGGTAAGCGCTTCTTCAAAATAGGGAAGCTGGCCTCCGCCGCTTTGATGCGTCGTGCCTTCCAGCGAGACGCTGACGGTAACCAATTCCTTTCGGTCAAACCCACGGTCGGTTTGCATCAGTTTGACAAACGCACGGCCCACGGAAACCGAAGCCGCCAGAAGAACGATGGTAAGCATCACCTGCACAGCCACAAGCGTCTCGCGAATCAGTCTGGAAGTGCGCGTGCCGCTGAACCCCCGGCTTCCGAACGTATGGATGCGGCCCGCATAGAGTGACGGCAAGATGCCGAAGAGCAAGCCGCTGATGGTGGACGCACCCACCGCAAACACGAGCACCCGAATATCAAGAATGGAATAAGACTGCGTGGCAATGGGCGGCGGCTCGACCTTCGCCGCCAGCGAAGCCGCCCAAAACGCGACAACCAATCCGGCCAGTGCGGCGACCAAGGAAAGCAGCACGCTCTCGGTCAACAACTGTTGCGTTAGCCGCGCCCGGCTCGCTCCCAGCGCGGAGCGTATGGAAAGTTCAGTCACTCGATCGGCAATACGCGCCATCAGGAGATTTGCCACGTTTGTACAGGCGATGAACAGAATCAGAATCACGCCGGCCATCAGCAGCAACGACGCATTCTTCACCGGCCCAGCCAGTTTGTCCTGCAGCGAAATCATCGCCGGATGATGTTTGATGTTGCGTCCGCGACTGTTCGCCTCCAGCAGTAGCCGGTCCATCTCGGCGGAAAATGCTTTGCGGGCTTGCGGCCACGTGACCCCTGGTTTTAACCGCGCAATGCCGTCCCACCCATTGTTCCCCGCGGAAAACGCCGAAGGCTTCCAAAGAACCGTGTTGGCCGGATAGTCAAATCCAGCCGGAGCTATTCCAACGATCGTGAGCGCCATTCCACCGATGCGAATACTGGAACCAAGCACGCGTGGATCGCCCGCGAAAATCTGCTGCCAAAGTCCGTAACCAATCACCGCAATTTGGTTGCGCCCGGCTGTATCTTCGCCAGCTGTAAATGCTCGTCCCAGCGCGGGCCGCATACCCATGACTGAAAAGAAGTTCCAAGACGCTTGGGCCACGTGCACCCGCTGCGTCTCGCCGTCGCCTCCAACATTCATGTCTGCCTGCTCCACTAACGCGGCATCACTCAGATAGCTCTTTTGCCGGCGCCAATCATGAAACTGTTCAGCACTACCGTGGGGGATCATGAAGGATTCGAATGACGCCAAACGGCTGGGCTCGTGAAACGGCAGCGAGCGCAGCAACAGTCCGTTGATTACACTAAAAACTCCCGTATTTGCGCCAATGCCGATCGCCAGCGCGGCCAGCGCGACCCCGGTGTGCCAAGGTCGATTGGCCCACAGCCGGAACGTATGCCTAGCATCCTGCAATATCTCACGCGAAAACTGGGCGGGGATCGATACGGCCAAATCCGCCAGGAGACGAATCCAAAGCAGGGCAAGGGCGGAAGCGCCGGTTGATTCAGCCAGCTCATCGCGAAATTCGCGCTCCATCAGTCTGGCGTAATCTTCACGAAAACCAGCCGGATAGAGCCGCAGCAGCCACCGGTAAACTTTCAAGGAGAAAGGCGTGTCAGGCATGCTTAGGCGCTCCAAATGTAGCCGCCGCTAACTGCACCAATTCGCGCATCCGCGCCGCTTCTGCCCGCGCCGCCTTGCGGCCATAACTGGTGATCCGGTAATAACGCCGCCGCTCGTCATCAAGATGCGGATCGGGCCGTTCGTCCGACTCCTCAATCAACCCCAGCTCCAGCATCTTGTTGATCGATCCATACAACACGCCGGGTCCTAGCTTCAGTTTGCCGCCGGTGCGGAGAGAAATCTCGCGCTTCAAAGCATAGCCGTGCCGTTCACCCTCGCCGAGCGACAGCAGGATATGAAAGAAAGCGGCGGATAGCGGCGTGAGGTCATTCGCGTGTTGGTCTTTTTCCGGCATATTAGTACAGATACAGACATAGTACTCCTATTGTGGATCAGCTTGTCAACGAATGAAAAAATGACTGAAATTAAATCGCGCCAACACGGCGGTCTACCCAGACCACCGCGAAGCCGCACAGCATAAAGCCCACCGCAATCACCACTGCATTGAGCGCTGTCTGTCCCCACCCGAGTTGATTCACGTTGATAAACGGATAAGCGTATTTTCCGGTGGCCGCTCCGCGCACCAGCGCGTACGCCAAATACGCGAGCGGATAGATTGCCCACAGCAGCGGATGCCGCCAAGTGAGGCCGCCTTTGCGGGCAAAGAAGATCCAGAAAAGCGGAACAACGACCGGCGTCACCATGTGGAGAAGCACGTTCGCCACGGCCGAGCCGCCCGATAGTTCCGTCAACCCATGCAGCAGAAGCGTGTAGATGACGCCCACAAGCACGATCGAAAGCATCGCGCCTCCCAGCATCCCATCCGAACGCAGCATCGTGCGATTGGCTGCGATGCCTGTAAAAACGGCGGCCACAAAAATATTAGTGGTGATTGTGAAAAATCCAAGCACGACCCAGAACGTGAGCAGAATCGACGAATTTTGCTCATAGAGAGCAAGGCACTGTACGGCCAAGCCGATCCAAGCAACCGCGGCGACACAAGCGGCAGCGGTGCGGCCGGCGATTCTAACGTTCATGCCAATGGTTCCCTTACGCTACAAAGTTCGCAAGTGGAACCCGCCATCCACGTGCAGCACTTGCCCAGTGCAATAATCCAACTTCCCGTCCGCGATAGCGCGCACGGCATCCGCAACATCCGCCGGTTCGCCCATGCGGCGTTGCGGCAGTAGCCCGCCGGCAATGCGCTCTTCATAAACCGCTTCCACGGCGGCAATCATATCAGTGCGAATAATCCCGGGCTCAATCTCAAACACCGGAATATGATGCGGCGCCAATCTCGCGGCAAATAACTTCACCGCCATGCTGATAGCCGCTTTGGTCAGGCAATAGTCGCCGCGATTAATTGACGCCGTGAAGCTCGAAATGGAACCGATGAACACAATCCGGCCGCTACCGCGCGCTAGCATCCCACGGGCAATCTGCTGCGTTAGAAAGTACGGCCCGCGCAGGTTTGTGGCGATGAGCTCATCAAAACTTTCCTGCGTGGCGTCCAAAATATCCCGGCGCTCGCGTGGAGCCATCCCGGCATTGTTGACCCACAAATCAACCGCCGGGAACTGTTCGCGCAGCGCCGCCAGAAAATTCCCGCAGGATTCGGCGTCTCCCATCTGGCACGGAAACATTACCGCGCCCGTGGCGTCTGCCACTGCTTCCGCTGCGGCCCGGTTGGTATTGTAAGTCCCCACCAGAGTATGCGTACGCGCGAGTTCTTCCACAATTGCGCGGCCGATGCCGCGGCTTCCGCCAGTCACGACCGCAACGGGTTTTCGCATGAGGAGAAGGAAGCTTTGGAAGAGAGGAGGAGTTGCGCGGAGGTCGCCTCTGCCGTCTTCTCTTCCACTTGCTTAGACGACTATTAATACACAGTAACAAACTCAGTCTACTTAGCCAACTTAGCCGCCACGTCCGGCCGCACAAATTGCAGAATCTTTACGGCAATCGATCTGCCCTGCTGTAAAGCCTCGTGATAAAGCCGTTCCCGCTCTTGCCGCGAATACTTATAGCCGATCCCGTAGTAATGGTCCATGGAAAGGCCCACCACCTTGGTTCCGGCATACGCCACAGCCGCCTTGGCGATCAGCCCGCCGCCAAACGGAATTTTCCCCACTGCCTGCCTGGCCAGCGCGCGCCAGCCAAACGCACTGCCGATCACGGTTGCAACTTCAGCCTTCTGCTGCCCATACCCAACCTCGCGGTCACTGGCGCCCGCAATCAGGAACGCCATGCGCACTTGGTTCATGGTTAGAAAGGCTGTATCGGACGCAAATTCAGCAATGGCCCAAGGCAGCTCAATCACGCTGGGAATAATGTCCGGCAGCGCGGTCGCCAGGGAAAACAGCGTATTTTCCTTGCAGGTTCTTGCGATCACGCTATCCACATACGGTTGGCGGAACGGCGAAAATGACTTCGCCAGCGCAACGCCCAAGTTGGGATGGCGTGAAAGAACTTCGTCCACAAACCGGTCGGTGCGCTCCGGTTGAAAAACAAACGCTCCTTGCGGCGCGGTTAGACCCGGATCATAGACAGCCAAGTCAAAGCGCGCTGGGGATATCCGCGCGTCCGAAGGCGGGCCCTGCCCCAAACCTGTCCCTGGCGCTCGCAAAAGCGCCGCCGCTGATTCGTTGCGCCGCGCGGGTGTCAAGCCACTCAGAAAAAAGTCTTCCAGCCGCTCAAAGGCTGCCGGATTGGGAGCATGCAAACTAACCCGCAGCGGGTGCTCGCTCATTTCCCGCACTTCTCTGGGATTCAGCGCGGAGATGGCGCTCTTGATATGGATCAAACCTTCAAAACTCATTCAGAACTCCCATGGGAAATTGGTATGGCCGCCCCTTTAAGACGTAGCACCGTTCGCGGATTTCTCTGCCACTCCGAATTTACTCCTACTCTCTCGACGTCTATTTCAGGTGAGAAGTATCGCAGTATTGTCGCGGTCGCCGGATGAAAAGACAGAGCCGGGGCAACCAACAGCAGCTTGGGCGGCTCACTCTGCAACGTCACCCCCGGAAACAAATGTCGCAATTCACCCCGTTGCGCGTGCCACGCCACTCGCATCCAATAATCCAGCGCCTGCACCGGCAATTGAATATCTTCCGACGTTTTCAGTTCAAGCACGGCCAGCCGCCCGCCGGCTGAGACAGCCAATAAGTCGATCAAATCGCGATCACCCGCCGCAAAGCTCAATACCTGTCCATGCACGGGTTCACTCAATAAAGTAGGGTCAATGGCGGCCAAATGCGCCCGCACGGCCGATTCGAATTGACGCTCGGGAAAGCTGGGCGGTCCGGACATTTGAGACAGCTGCGCCGCAAACTTCACCACGTCATCAGTTTGACACGCGGCCAATTCCTCTTTATTTTCCAGACCAAGCAAGATGCGTCCGCCTTCCACGCGCGCAAACTCCAAGCCGCGGCTCCGGATGCTGATACTGCCATTCAGCTCAGGACAACAACCCACTCCCTCAATAGATTCCAGGCGCGCCAGCATCTCCTGAAAACTGGAGCTCAGCCGTGGCGGCGTATATTGGCTGCTGACCTGGGTTTGCACATTACCCAAATCGCGCGGGTCCACTTCCCCGGCTGCCCCGTGGCCATTGAAGCGAAACAGGCGCGGCATCAAATTACCGCCCGTCAGCCAGCGCAAGCGATGCGCCGTTAGAGTCCCAGCCTCTTCCGGCAAAAACAGGCACAATGGCGAGCCATCCCCGCGCGCGCAAACATGCGCGTGCCAAATCAAAGCAAAGGTAAGCATCTCCGCTTCTGCCTGAACATCGGGGCACGCCATCGCCGTGATTCGCTGCTGGCCGCGCCTCAATCTTGCTCTGGGATAAACAGACGAAAACGAGCGCTGCAAATCCTGGGCTGGTGACAAAACCGGAATCTCCCAGCCGGGAAACTGCCTTAACAACATGCGCCGGAATTGTTCCGCGAAATTTTGCCGCGTGCCCCGCAAGGAACGGTGCGCCGTTTGCGGACGGTCTAAATCCAGAAAAGTCAGCCGCCCCGGCTTACCGCCGAACCTCTGCACGCTGCAATCCAACACTCCCGTGGCCGCCCGTTCCAGTCCCAGGATGCGGCGGGAAACGCTGCGCGCCTCATCCCAAATTTCAATCGAGAGCCGCCCCGAGCGAATCTCCAGCGCGTAACAGCCGGGAGTCAGCGGCAGCGGATTTTCCCCATATTCCAGCGCCGCCGGACGCCGGCAACGGTTTAGAAATGTCTCCACCGCCGCGCGCAGCGCTTCCGGACTCCTGGCTTCATCCGATCCCAGTGTTTTATCGTAGGGTGTTGTCACCGCAAGAGCCAACTTTCGAGAGCCGTCTTAAAGCCGTCGAAGAACGCATCTGGCAAGCCGCCGCCAAATCCGGCCGTTTACGCTCCGACATTACATTAGTGGCGGTTTCGAAGAAGTTTTCTTCTATTCATATGCGTGCCGCCTACCAAGCCGGCCTGCGCGTGTTTGGTGAGAACTATGTCCAGGAATTTGCCGGTAAGCATGCAGATCTTAGTGACCTAGCGGACACACGCTTTCACTTGATCGGGCATTTACAATCGAACAAAGCACGCGTGGCCTGTGATCTATTTGACGTAGTTCAAACCGCCGACTCAACGAAGCTCCTCCAGCGTCTCAATGACGCCGCCGCCGAAAAGCAGCGCCAGCTGGAAGTATTGCTGGAAGTGCGCCTCTCGCCGGAAGATTCCAAAACAGGCGCGCTCCCGCAAGAGCTGCCTGCCCTGCTTGCCGCCGCTGCAAACTGTCCGCATCTCACGGTCACGGGTTTGATGACCATGCCGCCCTGGCATACAGATCCCGAACATTCGCGGCCCTACTTTCAGCAGCTTGCCAGCCTGGCTAAACAGTTCGCGCTGCCCAAGCTGTCCATGGGCATGTCCGGTGATTTCGAAGTCGCTATTGAAGAAGGGGCAACGCTCATTCGCGTGGGAACCGCGCTGTTCGGCCCGCGTCCCAAGCCTGCTCCGAATTCTCCTCCCGGCGAGTCGCCTGCATGATCCGCATCGCTGCGCGGCTAGGCTCGGTTCTCTTGCTGTTCTGCGCTATCTCTCTCGCTCAATTCGGCCTGAGAAATGCTCAAAACGAACTGCGCCCCACCAGCGTTTCCATTCCCATGCGCGACGGCGTCCGTCTGGCCGCTGACTTGTTTTTGCCCGGCTCCGGCCGGTGGCCCACCGTGCTGGTGATGACCCCGTACGGCCGCAACACCCCCTCCACCCGTAGCTACCGCTATTTCCTGTCGCGCGGCTATGCGGTGATGATTGAAGATCTCCGCGGGCGTTACGGATCGCGCGGAGTATTCGGGCCTATCACGCAATCCGGTCCCGACGGCAACGACACCATTGACTGGATTGCCGCGCAGCCGTGGTCTAACGGGCGCGTAGCCACCGCCGGCAGTTCCTATCTGGGCTTGGTGCAGTGGTGGGTAGCCCTCGAAGACAATCCTCACCTGCTCGCCATTTCACCCATGAATTCGGGCGATGACGAATATACCGATCGTTATTACTCGGCAGGCGGCGCGGTCCAACTTGGCCATCTGCCGAGAATATACCGATCGTTATTTCTCGGCAGGCGGCGCGGTCCAACTTGGCCATCGGCTGCAGTGGCTGGCCGAGAATGAAAACCTGCAATCCCGCCCACTCCCCGCGCCCGGCGTCTATCTTTGGCATTTGCCGCTGCGCACCTCAGACCTGATCGCTACTGGAACCTCAGTCCCATTCTGGCGGGCCTCGCTCGATCATCCGTCCTATGACGGGTATTGGAAACAGCGCAGCGTCCGCCGGAAACTGGACCAGTTAAACGTGCCTGTGCTCTCGCTCGGCGGCTGGTTTGACGCCTACGCCGAAAGCGACCTGGACGCGTTTTCCCGCCTGGCGTTAAAAGGTAAATCCATTGAGACCTGGATTGGTCCTTGGGGCCATAATCCCGGCTTGAAATTCCCCACGCGCGATTTTGGTCCGCATGCCAACATCGGCATCCGGGGCCGGCAAGCCGCTTGGTTTGACGCTTGGCTGAAAAAAAATGCCGGCGCCAGTGTTCATGAGCCGCCGCTGCTGCACATTTTCGTCATGGGTCCCGATATCTGGCGCGACGAACACGAATGGCCGCTTACCCGGACGCGCTACACCCCGCTGTATTTAACCAGCACCGGAAGCGCTAATTCTTCTGCCGGGACCGGCGTCCTGCGCTGGAAGCCCGTACACAGCGCGCCGTCTGACGGCTTTACGTATGATCCGAAAACACCGGTTCCCACCGTGGGCGGCGCCGTCTGTTGCGAACCGAAAATCTTCCCGCCCGGCCCGCTCAATCAGGCTGAAGTGGAACGCCGTCCGGATGTGCTGGTCTATACCTCAGCGCCATTGAACGATGAGATGGAGGTAACCGGTCCGGTTCGCACGATCCTATACGTCTCTACCTCCGCCAACGATACGGATTTCACCGCCAAACTGGTGGACGTGCAACCCGACGGGCGGCCGCTGCTTGTGACCGACGGCATCCAACGCTTGCGCTATCGCCTGTCCCTCGACAAGCCAGTTTTCGTGAAGCAGGATCAGGCCTATCAGATCAGCGTGGACTGCGGCGTCACCAGCCACGTCTTCTTCCCCGGCCACCGCATCCGTCTGGAAGTTTCAAGCAGTAACTTCCCGCGCTTCGACCGCAGCTTGAATAGCACCGGCCCCAACTCCGAGCAAATCAAATTGACCAAAGCAAGACAAACCGTCTTCCACGAGAAAGGCTATCCTTCCGCCGTGATTTTGCCGGTGATTCCCAAAGCGAACGGCCCTACCGCGGAAAATCTTAATCGAGCGCCACGAAGATAGCGCCCGCGGCAATCAACACTCCGCCCACAGCCTTGCCCCAGGTCATTCTCTCGCCTAAAAACAAAGTGCCGGCCAAGATCACCAATACCACGCTGAGCTTATCGATAGGCGCCACGCGCGACGCGGGTCCAAGTTGCAGGGCGCGGAAATAACACAGCCACGACGCGCCCGTGGCTAACCCCGAAAGGCCCAAGAAAAGCCACGTTTTATTGGAGGGGACATGCCAAGTGTCCGCCGCGCCAGGACCCAGACGGGCGGCGAAAACAATCAGCCAGGCAAACACAACCACCACTGTGGTGCGTATCGCTGTCGCGAAGTTCGAATCCACGCCGCTCACGCCAAGCTTGGCCAAAATGGCAGTCGCGGCCGCAAAAACCGCCGAAAGAAGCGCCCAGCCAAGCCAACTCATGCAAACATGTGTTACGCCAAACCGCGTTCCACCGCATAGCGCGTCATCATCGCCGTCGAGTGCAATTTCAACCGCTCCATGATGGCCGCGCGGTGAAACTCGGCCGTGCGTACGGAAATGCTCAAGCGTTCCGCGATATCTTTCGCCGAACAACCCTGCGCAATCAATCGCAAAACCTCGGTCTGGCGTCCCGTCAAAGCGCCTTCCGCGGCGGTATTCGGTTCGTCCATCTCAGGGTGAACACGCGATCCCATATACTTTCCGCCATTTAAAACCGTGCGTATGGCCGTCAATAACTCATCCATGGGCGCGCGCTTTGAGAGATACGCCTTGGCGCCTACATCTACCGCGCGCTTCACAAAACGGCTCTCCGTATGCATGGAAAGAAACATGAGCTTCAGACCCGGCCGCTCCGCTAATGCACGCCGCGCCACGTCGAAGACGTCTCCATCGGGCATGCGAATATCCATCACGGCCAAGTCAGGAGTATGTTTGTCAATCATCTCTTCGAAGCTTTTCACCGAGTCGGCGGTATGCACTTCGAAGTGCGGACTCGCCATGAACGACAGTGCATCAAGCACTAAATGATGATCGTCTAAAAATAGAAGCTTTCGCCGAGCATTCTCCGCACTTACGCTACTGTCGATATGAGCCGTCATCCTTTATAATCTCCCATGAATTCAGAGGTATTATCAATTACGACCCCTGCCACTTTTGTAAGATAAGTTACTCTTGCCATCGTAATTTCTCAAAAAAAGTGATTACGCATCCTCTGCCGCAGGCAATGTGAAATAGAATGTGGACCCAACGCCCATCATCGATTCCACCCAAATCTTGCCTCCCGCGCGCGTCACAATCTTTTTGCATGTAGCCAAACCAATCCCGCTGCCCGCCACCTGCATCCCATGGCGCCGCTGCAACGGCAGGAAGATACGTTCGCTCCATTCCGGTTCAATCCCGATTCCGTTGTCTTCCACGCTGACCGTCCACTCGGACGCCTGCCGTTCCGCGCTTACGCGCACCAGGGGTTCTACGCCGGGCTGCTGGTATTTAATTGCGTTCGATAACAAATTTTGGAACAGTTGCGTAAGCGGTTGCGCCTGAATGGGCAGCCGCGGCAGCGGTTCGTGCAGAATCACCGCGCCCGATGTCTCAATATCGCGGCGTAAATTCTCGAGCGATATCGACAGCGCTTCGTCGGCATCCGTCTTTTCCAGCGAACCGATCGCGCTCGTGCCGACTTGAGCGTGGCTCAGGATAGCCTCCACTAAATCCGCCATCCGCTCCAAACTCATGGATATCTGTTTCAAACATTTGCGGCCTTCTTCGTCGAGCTGCCTACCGTACTTGGTGGCGAGCAGGTCCACCAGCCAGCGCGTGCTGATGATAGGCGCGCTTAAGTCGTGCGAAGCAATGCGCGCGAACTCTTCCAATTCCTCGTTTGACCGCTCCAGTTCATGCGCCATGCGGTTCAAGCGCTCATTGGCCGTTTCGAGCTCGCGTTGCATACGCAGCCGCGCGGTCATGTCGGTGTGCGTAGCGATGACGAGCGGGTCTTCTCCATCGCGGCCCGGCAGGACCAGCCATTGCACATGCACCCAGATTTCACTGCCGTCTTTGCGAAACTGCTTCACATCGCCCGTCCATTTTCCGGAAGAACGCATCTCCTCTTGAATCTGGGCGAGCGGAACGGGAAACTGCGTCCTCAGCAGATCGTCCGCGATTTGGCCGATCGCTTCCCCAGCCGCCCATCCATAAAGAGTCTCGCAGCCCTCCGTCCAACGTTCCACCGCGCCATTCCAAGCCCGGATAAAAACATTGGAGCCTTCCAATGCGCCCGAAAGAGCATGCGCACTGTCTTCCGCCGCCTTCAAAGCCGTAACGTCCCGCAGGATCTTTCCGAAACCCAACAGCGTCCCGCCAGGATCGCGGAGCGCGATGGTCACGCTCTCCGCCAGAAAACTACCGCCGTTCTTGGGCGTTAACCGCCGGATCGTAACGATGCGTCCGGTCTCCGCCGCCGCCTGGAGCTCGGCTTTGGCGGCGCCGCTTTTACGCTCCGCCGGCGAATACAATAACTCCAAATGGCGCCCGATAAACTCTTCGGCTGCGTATCCCAACTGGGCGTGTACAGCCGGGTGCCACGTAACAAAGATGCCCTCCGTGTCGCATAGAACAATGACAACCTCGCTGATCTGGTCAATCAGTAAGTCAAGCGAGCCGATATGGACGAGGTGTGTAGTTGCCATTTAAGGCGTCGTCTTTTAAAATAAAGTCTTGGGGTAGACATTTGTAAACAAAATGTCTACCCCATAAATGATAACCGGTAAACACTTAGCTTGTTGTTCTTTTACCAGCTAGGTGTTTTACCAGGAATCCGGCCAGATGCCCTTTAGCACTGCCGCTGGGTGGCTGTGCCGGATGTTCAAACTGTGTTACTTAAACGTGTAAGCCAAATTGGTATAGAACTGAAACGAATTCTTCTTAAATCCAGGCGGCGGTTCATTTAGGTACGAATCTATTACGCCAATACTAAACGCCAAACGTTTATAAACCGGGATGGCGAGGTTCACTGTCCCCAGCGTTGAATAAGCACTGGTATCGTTGAACGCCGGGGTAAACGCAACTTGTTCGTGCAGCAGGATTCCCTTCGCGAAAGTCCGGTTGTAGATCTGGGTAATCACCGCGCCCACCAGATGTTTGCCCGGCGTCGGCACGTGGACCCCGTTCGCTAGAATCTGGTCAGCATACGAGTAATTAATGTAAGCAATCTCACCTTTCAGGTCCAGTTCTTGCACCGCATCCTTCAATACGGTATAGCCAAGACCGGCGCCATAGGTTTGTTGTAAGTCCAAACCTTGTGAGCTGCTGTGGTCGAACGCCGCATTTGCGAATCCAAACAGTCTCTTACTAAGGAATTCATCCTGCTCGGCGTCCGCATGAATAATGTTGGTTTTCACCGTGGGCGTCCCTGACTGTGTCAATTCGCCATAAGCGGAGTTGAAATTAAGGCTCGTGCGGTAACTGGGGTCAATCCAGGTTTCATCGGGAACCGTTCGAACCAACGAGAGGTTTGTCGTAAGGCTGCGGCTGTTTTGCGTGGCCGCCACCAGTGCTAAGCCTAATCCCCCCGTACCGTGCCAGCCCTCGGTCAACCTCCTCCGGTGGAAAGCCCGCAAAAAACTGTCCTGGGGAATCACATTCTGTACATTCGCTACCGGAACAGTTTGCGGCGTACCTCCGCCGGCGGGCGCAATCCGCAGGTTTTGATCGGCTAGTGAGACTGTGCCTTGTGGAACCTTGGTTAAATCATCATGCTTGTGGAAGGTCACGCCTTTTTCCGCGATGACGAACTTCGCTGAAGACGTAAGCTCTTTGACTTTGCTCCAGTCAACCGTGACATCGCCTGCCATGTCGCTGTGAAAAGTCAACGAGCCGTCAGTCCCGCTGACAACGTGTCCAACCAGCTTCTCGCCATCCGTAAAAACCAGGACGTCTGGCTCCGGTTTGGTGGCCGCCTGTCCATTAAGAAGGCAACCGGAAAACAAGCCGCCTAGAAATATTACGGACAGCCTTTGCAAATAATGACTCTTTCGGGGAAAATTTTGTTTGTTATCGAAAAATAGTTTCATGAAGTACTTTTAACGTTCTTTGCCTTTGGATCTTTCGCTACCGTAAAACAAAGAACATTCCTTACCAATTAGCGATCCCCTCTAGGGTGCGCCTACTAGGCGCGTTGGGGAGAGGACTGTACTAAAGTACTCTCGGTTACATTAATCTATTGCTAAAACGTATAATTGTCGCCTGTTTTGCCTAGTCTTTGTAGGTTAAACTACGAATTTTTTTCTATTGTAGTACCGTGTATTCTCTCTGTAGTACCATCGATCAGGCTGGCGGTTGCGCGAATCTGTAGGACCATATAGAATCACCCTACAGACTGTCTTAAGAATCTTAGAGTTATCTAGTCCGAAGCGGATGCTCACAAGCCCTTCTAATAGCAGTTCTACGCAGTTTTTCGGAGGAATGAAACAACTTATGTTCGAGAAATCTCTGTCTTTAGCGGTCGGCGTAATATTACTCGCCTCAACCGCATTTGGTACTACATTAGTGCCGGGAGACACTGTCAATGCAGATGTCGTTTCCGCAGCCGGTTGGACTCTCTTGGCCGATACCGGCCAACTGAACGCCACTGCAGCCACGTTCACTGGCGTGGGTGAGTCTTGGGTATATTCGGATTCGGTCACGGGAGGCCTTGATTTCGTCTATCAATTTAAAAATAACGGCACTAGTACAGACCCGGCTGAAAGAATCACCGCGAGTTCCTTCGCTGGTTGGACCGTCAACGCCGGATACGTTCTGGGCTTAGACAATCCTCCCAACCTGATATCGCTCAGCGCGAATGGCGCGGTTGTGGGATTCGAGTTTACTCCGGGCAGCTTCAACGTTTTACCGGGCGAGACAACCGACCTATTGGTGGTGGAGACGAATGCCACCGATTACAAATCTGGTCAATTTTCCATCCAGGATGGTTCCACGGCGACGTTGGACGCTTTTGAGCCGTCCACTTTAGCCCCCGAACCCGCTTCGCTCGCTCTTCTCGGAGCCGGGTTGCTAGGCTTCTCACTACTCCGCCGCCGCTCAAACAAGAACTAATTCATTTCTTCCTTGCAAACATCAAACTCCCCGCCGGCCGAAAGGTTGGCGGGGAGTTTGTTTTGTAGAATGAAGAATCGCTAGCGCCGACTCCCCCTCCATGCCCGAATATGCCGTTAGGCAGCGTCTCCTGGCGGAACTGGTTCAGCCGCGTATCGCCGTGGAGGAGCATTTTGCCCGCACCGGCCACACCTACCGGCATGGTCCCGCGCACTACCTATTTGAGGACTATGTTCTTCGCCCCACCCTCAAAATTGGCTTGAGCGCCGTTGGCCTGTATAAACGCGGTATCCGTAACGCCCTCAGTCCGGTGGTGCGTGAAGTCCCGCTGCGTTTCCCTTCCCTGCCCGCCGCCTTCGACGGTTTTCAGCTGCTGCAAATCTCTGACTTCCATATTGACGGCGTGGACGGGCTGGCCGAAGCGCTGGCTCCTATTCTCAAGCGCCTCAAACCCGATGCTTGCGTCTTTACCGGCGACTACCGTTTCGAGGATCGCGGAAGCTGCCAAGAGGTCTACCCGCGCATGCGCCTCGTGGTGGACGCCATTTCAGCCAGGCACGGCATTTACGGCATTCTGGGTAATCATGACGCGGCGGAAGTCGCCTTCGCGTTGGAAGACATGGGCGTGCATATGCTCGTCAATGAATCTGTATGTATTGAGCACGGAAACGATGCCATTTGGATTGCCGGCATCGATGACCCGTTTGACTACCGCTGTGACGACCTTCCCGCCGCGCTGGCCGGCATTCCCTCCGGCGCCTTCAAAATTCTCCTGGCTCATGCGCCCGAATTGTATGCCGAGGCCGACGCCAAGGGCATTCATCTCTATTTGAGCGGCCACACGCATGCCGGGCAAATCCGCCTGCCGCTCATCGGATCCATCAAGCACAACGCCAAATGCCCCTTGGAATATACCTTCGGCCCCTGGCAGCACGGGCAAATGAAAGGCTATACCTCGGCCGGCGTGGGCTGCTCCGCCCTGCCCATTCGCTATAACTGCCCGCCCGAATTAGTCCTGTTCCGCCTGCTGCGCGATTGAAAAAGCGCAGCCGTAAGCTGCGCGATTAAAATAGACATCACAACGCCACCGCAAAGCTCTGAAACAACCGCAAGTGCTCCGGATGCTGGATGATTTGATCTTCGGGATGCCACTGCACCGCAACCACGAAGCGCTTGTCGGGCCGCTCCAGCCCTTCCACCGTTCCATCTTCCGCATCGCGCGCCGAAATACGCAGCCCGGCCCCCGCTTTCTCTACCGCTTGATGATGCCGTGAATTCACGCCCCAACGCGCCGCCCCGGCAATTTCCGCCAAACGGCTGCCCGCCTCAAAGTAAACCTCATGCGCCGCTTCGGAATGATCTTCCTTTTCCGGATCATGCTTCGCCGTGCCGTCAATATGTTGGATCAATGTCCCGCCGTGATAAACATTCAGCACTTGCAGGCCGCGGCAGATGCCGAAAATCGGCAAATTGCGTTCCATGGCCGCATGAATCTGCTCCAGTTCCACCCGGTCGCGCTCATCGTCGGGCTCATCTGTCTCCGGCCGCGCCACGGCTCCATAGCGCTGCGGATTCACGTCCGTGCCGCCCATCAGCAATAAGCCCGCAAAGCCGTCGGCCGGCATCGGATCGCCCACATACACCGCCATCGGCTCCATCCCGCCGGCCCGCACCGCTTCCTCATAAGGTTTCACCTTCTTGACGTGACGATACGGAATCAGTACGCGTTTGGACATGGGGTGCTCCTTCATTTTAATGGAGCAGAACGCTAGCATAATGAGAGCGTGCGGCTACTACGTCCCTTCTTACTGTTTTCGATCACTCTAAGCGCGCTATCGGCCGCGTCCCATCCCGATTGGAAGGCTCTCCGCGAACAAATCAAGACCACCCTGCACATCCCGGACCCGTTGCCCGACACCGATTCCAAGTCGTATGGCAAATTTCCGGTGGCCGCCGGCGTCTCCGCCGAACGCGTCTCCTATCGAACCGATTACAGCCTGCGCGTCCCCGCTATCATCTATCACTCCACCGGCGCCACCATCGTCAAGCACCCCGCGCTCATCATCGTGAATGGACACGGCGGCGACAAATCCACCTGGTATTCCTATTGGGCCGGCATTCTCTATGCACGCGCTGGAGCTATAGTTCTCACCTACGACCCCATCGGCGAGTACGAACGCAACCGCGAGCGCCGCTCCAACACCTCCCAGCACGATACCCTGGTTCCTCCGGACGATATGGGCCGGCGCATGGGCGGATTGATGATCACCGACGTCATGCAAGCCGCCCACTACCTAGCCGAACGGCCCGATGTCGACCCCAAGCGCATCGCCGTGCTTGGTTTCTCCATGGGCTCGTTCATTAGCTCCCTGGCCTGCGCGATTGACACCGATGTGCACGCCTGCGTGCTGGTGGGTGGCGGAGACCTCGATGGTCCCGGAGGCTACTGGGATTCCAGCGGCAAAAAAATGTGCCAGGCCATCCCGTACCAATCGCTCGCCTTCCTAGGAGACCGTGGACCGGTGCTGTACGCCTTGCACGCCAAACGCGGCCCCACCCTGGTATTCAACGGAACCACGGATAACGTGGTCGATATTCCCCATCACGGCCTGGATTTCTTCGAAAACCTCCATAAACAGACCATCTCCACCCTCGGCAGCTCCAAAGACGTGTTTGACTTCGCGTTTACCCCGGACGGAGGCCATCGCCCCTATTTCCTCACCAAGCCGGTCGCCTTGTGGCTCCAGGAAAAGCTCAATTTCCCGAATTGGACTAAAAAACAGATTCAAGCCATGCCGGAGACGCACATTTCCGAGTGGGCCGTGCAAAATCACCTGCAAACTGAGGTCACGCCCGCCTACGAGCATGGAGCCGGCGGCACCATGGCGCTCGGAAACGATGTCCCAGCCATACCCCGCGATACGCTCTTCGCCGTTCCGGAAGCTCTCTGGCAGGCGGACCAGGCCAACTATATATACGAGACCTGGGTAGAACACGCCCAGGCCGCCCTGGCCTCCGCCCAATCTAAATAGCGCAAAGGGCACGGATTCCGGGCCGCCCCCCAATAAAGGAACTCGCGAAGCGTGGGTGGCGCGTCCGGCCGTGCCCGTTTTGCGCGCGTTCTAAAAAGTAACAGCGTGATACTCTTTAGCTTCTTTATTTGTTATGGCTGACCAGAAGTTAAAAATAATTCCCATCGGCGGACTCGGCGAGTTCGGCATGAATTCCATGGCGATTCGCTATGGCGACGACATCATCGTCATAGACGCCGGTATGATGTTCCCCGACTCCGAATTGCTCGGCGTCGATATTGTCACTCCTGATTTTGCCTACCTGGAACAAAACTCCAGCATGGTTCGCGGCTTGATCCTCACTCACGGCCACGAAGACCACATCGGGGGCATCCCCTTCCTGCTGTCGCAATTGGATCTGCCCATTTATGGAACCGAATTCACGCTCGCTCTGGTGGAACGCCGCCTGGAAGAGCATGAACTGCTCGACCAAGCCAAGCTGAACATCATCAAACCCGGTGACCGTATCCGCCTGGGGCCGTTCGATATCGAATTTATCCGCGTCACGCATTCCATCGTCAGTTGCGTCGCGGTGGCCATCACCACCCCGCTCGGCGTCATTATCCACACCGGCGACTTCAAAGTCGATCCCACCCCCACCGATAACCAGTCCTTCGATCTGCATACTTTCGCCGAATACGGGAAACGCGGCGTGCTGCTGCTGATGTCTGATTCAACCAACGTTGATCGCCCTGGTTACACGGAAAGCGAGCGCGCCGTCCGCCCCAGGCTGGAAGAACTGTTCAGCAGCGCCGACCGGCGGCTGATTATTTCCTGTTTCAGCAGTTCCATCCATCGCCTGCAGCAGATTCTGGACTTGGCTGCCGAGTATGGCCGCAAAGTCGCCTTTCTCGGCCGCAGCATGTTGAGCGTCACCGAAATCGCCCATAGCCTAGGGCTGCTTTCTATCCCGGACTCCATCCTCATCCGCCCTCAGGACATCATGCAAATGGCGCCTGACAAGGTGGCCGTCGTCGTCTCCGGCACCCAGGGCGAACCCATGTCGGCGCTCTCCCGCGTGGCCGTCGACAACCACAAAAATCTTTATCTCCAAAAGGGCGACACCGTTGTCCTTAGCTCCCGCATCATTCCCGGCAACGAAAAAGCCATTTACCGGATGATGAACCACATCGCCCGTCGTGGCGCGAATTTGGTGTACGGCAACATGCGGCCGCCTGTACACGTCTCGGGTCACGCCAGCGAAGAAGAGTTGAAGCTCATCCTGAATCTGGTGCGCCCGCGCTACTTTATACCCATTCACGGCGAATACCGCCAGTTATCGCGCCACGCCCAACTGGCCGAGCATCTGCGCTACGCCGGCTTGGAAGAGTCCTTCGTGATCGAGACAGGAGACACGCTCGAAATCGACCACCTGGGCGCCCGCCGCGGCGAAAAGATCACCGTGGGCCGCATCTGCATTGATTCCGGCTCGCTCGATGACGTAGTCGAGGATATTATCATCCGTGACCGCCGCCATCTCTCCGAAGACGGCTTCGTGCTCCCCATCATCGCCATCAACAAGAACACCGGCAAAAGCGAAGGGCTCCCGGAAATCGTGAGCCGCGGTTTCGTTTCCGGCGACAACTCGGCCATTCTATTGGAGGCACGCAGCGTTGTGCGCCGCACGCTCGATTCTTCGAGCGCTGAAGAACGCGGTGACTGGGGCGTGATGCAGGAGAAAATCCGCACCGATCTGAAGCGCTATCTCAACAAGCAAACCCAGCGCCGGCCATTGATTATGCCAGTGATTTTAGAGGTGTAGGGCAGACGCCCCGCTCTTTTGCGGCGGAGCGGATCAGGCGCCAGGGACAGCCATTAGCCGATGGACTGAATTGTTCTAGTACCCCGGATTGATCCGCTGTAGAATAGTCCAGTACGCCCAATGGAGGGTTTTACATGAAGAAACTTGTTCTCGCATCATTCCTGGCTGTTTCCCTTGGCTCAGTAGCCGCTTTCGCCGAATCATTCAGCGGCTATATCTCCGATGCTCACTGTGGCGCCAAACACGCCACGGTCTCCGCCGCCAATACCAAGTGCGTCGCGGATACCTGCATCAAAGGTGGTGCTGCTCCGGTCCTAGTCAGCGACGGCAAAGTCATTAAATTTGACGACGCCTCCGCCGCCAAAGCCAAAGCTTTCGCTGCCGAAAACGTAAAGATTGACGGTACCTTGGATGGTGGAGTGCTCAAAATCACGTCCATCGACAAAGCCGAATAATAACTTTATTAATGCTCGAATTCGAGGTTGAGCTTTCCGGCTTGACCTCGATACAACACTGCTAAGTTCTTCAACTTGTGCTTTCCGTCCAACGGAAAATACAAGAATCCTTCCACCGCTTCGTGCGCTTCCTTCTGCGGCAACTCTTTCGCTTTTAACGCTTCCAGCAGCTTGTCGTTCCCCTGTTTCTTCTCGTCCATTTTGGAGTTGAGCGTGATCACTCTCGAATTTCCCGGCGATCCCCCGTTTCCGCCTCCGCCGCCCGCGACGATTCCACCAAGCCCCATCGTCGAGCTCGTTTTCTTCACCTTTGCGTTGGAATTATCGGTCACCACCAGCGCGCCGTTACCCGCAATTTCAGAAGGCTCGAACGGCTTGGCGCGCTCGCCGTCATCATGCGCCAGCAGAATAAAGTCGGCCGGATCAATCTGCACCGGCTTATCTGTCTTGGGGATGACACGCACGTTCAGAATCACAATGCCCTTCCCCGGGTCCATGCCCAGTTTCTGCGTGACCTCTTCCTCCGTCAGCGAAATGGTCGCCACAATATCAACTTCTTCATTGCCCGCGCTGGTTTGAGGAGAGATAACCTTCTTGGCGGCAAATGAACTCGCCGCGCTAAGCGCTAAGATCCCGAGAGTAGTTAGTATTCGCATGACGGCCCCTGCTTATGAAATTAACACCGTTTGCCTTGCCAAACTATAGTTAAAGACCTCGCCGGACTATGATGAGGACATAGCAATGGTGGACGCCAGACGCGCTTTCTCTGGAGATCCGGCAATTGAGGTGCAATCTGCGCTGCCAGGTTGGACCCGTCTCCAGTTCACTCCCCACCAGGGAGCGCGCGAACGCATCATAGGGTTTGTACACTCCGCCATGGCCGATCTGCCTGGCGACCTCGGGGAACAACTCACCCTCGCCGTGGACGAACTGCTGGGCAATTCGATCGAGCACGGCGCGCGCGCTGATGCCGCCGCCACCATCAATTTCACCTTCCTTCGTACTTCCCGCCTGATCGTCTTTCACATCAGAGACCCCGGCGCGGGCTTCTCTTTTGATGCCATGGCGCATGCCGCCATCAGCAACCCACCCAAAGAGCCGCTGCGCCACGCCCACTATCGCGCGCAAGCCGGCATGCGCCCCGGAGGCTTCGGGATTATGCTAGTCAAGCAAATCGCCGACGAGTTGCTCTACAGCGAAACCGGCAACGAAGTTGTTTTGATCAAATACCTCGACAACGGCGCCGGCAGTCATTAACAGCCGTAGCTAGCTTGAGATGGTGCTCCAAAACCACCAAGGCGGCTAGACCGAACCAACGCTTGATTACTCTGCTCCCTTATTTTTCAATCAATTAACTCTGGCAAAGCACGTGCATTTAACGGCAGCGAGGTAAAGATAACATGAAAACCAAACTGCTCGCACTGCTTCTGCTCGCTGGAAGTTCCTTATTCGCCGGCCCTCGGGTCTTTGTCGGAGTAGGTTTCGGCGGGCCAGGATACGGTTACTATGCTCCGCCTCCTCCGGTAGTCACCTACGCCACGCCTGCTTACGCCGCGCCCGGCTACGGCTATTCTTGGGTCAACGGTTACTACAACTGGTATGGCGGACGCTACGCATGGCGTCCTGGCTACTGGGCTCGCCCGCCTTACGCCGGCGCGTACTGGAATGCTCCGCGCTACTACAATCACCGCTACTACGGCGGTTACTGGCGTCATCGCTAATCCTGTTATTTGGTCTTACTCACCTTAAGCAAGACCACCCCGTGCGGCGCCACGTCAGCCGAGTAGCTATCGACGCTTTTCCCCCGGCTGGCATGCGCCCACAGATCGCGAACCGTCCCCGCGCCCGTAAAGCCGGCGTCTTTCCAAAGGGCAGTGACCTTCACGGCTGCTGTCCCGCGGTTAAAGAGCCCAATCGCATAAGAGCCGTCGCTGAGCGGGCGCGCCCATACTTCTTTATCGCCGTCTTTTGAAACTCGCTTGGCCTGCTTCCCGAGCTTGTCTTGATCGATCGCGATAACTTCCTTGTTCGCCAGAATCGCCATCACGTCCGCCGGAACGCTACGCAAATCATTGCCCGCCAGCAGCGGCGCGGCCAGCAGGCTCCACAGGCTCATGTGCGTCCGGTATTCCAGTTCGCTCATGCCACCGTTGCCCACTTCCAGCATGTCCGGGTCGTCCCAATGCCCCGGCCCGGCATACGGCGCAAGATCCGCCTCCAAATCAAAACCGATATGCGACATAGAGGCCCAGTTGTCGCTTATATCACCCGTCGTCCGCCACGAATTACCGCCCACCGCCGGCGCCCAGGTTTGGCTCTTCAGTAAACCGTATTGGCAAAGGCTATACACAATCGGTCTATGCGTGGCTTGCAATGCGCTTCCCATCTTGGCGTAAGCGGCACGCATGGAATGATAATCGTAAACCGTAGATGCACTGCACCAGTCGTACTTCAGATAATCAATGCCCCACGCGGCATAGGTTTTTGCGTCCTGCTCTTCGTGCTTGAAACTGCCTTCGTAATCCGCGCAAGTCTTAGGCCCGGGCGACGAATAAATTCCCAGCTTCAATCCCTTCGAATGCACGTAATCGGCCAGCGCCTTCATATCCGGGAACTTTTTGTTGGCCTGAATATTGCCCTGCGCATCGCGGCCGGCTTGCCACGTATCGTCAATATTGATGTACTGATAACCGGCCGCCTTCATGCCGTTACTCGCCATGGCATCCGCCGTTTCCCGCACCAGTTTGTCGGAGACTTGATTCTTAAACTTGTTCCAGCTATTCCAACCCATTGGCGGGGTCTTCGCCAAGCCGTTATAACCAACCGGGGCAGCCTCGGGCAGCGTCAGCTTCTGGCGCGGCTTGGGCACGGGACCTGGAGCCTCACTCGAAACATGCTTGAAAACAAGATTGCGAGTTCTCCCATTCGGCCCCGGCATATGCAGTGTCAAATCACCGTTCGCAAACGTGCCGCTAAACGACGTCGTGCGCGACTCGCCATAGTAGTCGCGCACCACGTTGAATGAAATGTTGTTGCCGCTGACTTTAGCGTCCGAAACAGCCGCGTCATCCTGATTGCGCGCCGACATGTAGCCGGTAAACGTGTCCCCATTCGATTTAAGCCAGAGCGACGTCTCGCGCGGAGCCCCATCGGGAGCATGCGTAGTCGCCAGCCAATGCCCTGTAAAGTCGGCGCCCGAAACAGTCGCGGCAACGAAGGCGCCTAAAAGCGCAACAAGGAGTGTTTTCATAACTAGACCATTCAGATTCTATGCTATGCGTACCCCGTAAGTCTGGCCCACTCCCTCACGCGCCGTTACTCCCGTCGGCGCCATCGGCTTCCAGTAAACGCCTGCTACCCTGGCTGGTCGCCGTGGCATTTTTCATGGAGTCGCTGGACACAAGGATTCTAAATACGGCCATACCAGCCATCTCGCACGCGCTCAACGTGGCGCCGCTCAGCATGAAATCGGTGCTGGCCAGCTACACACCCCCGGTCCGGCTCTTCCACTACGCTTCGCGCTTGCTTTTCACCAGTACAGCCGCGCTCAGCGAACTGGCCACCGCCAATACCGCGGCCACCCACAACACAATCCGGTACCCCGCGATAAATGATTCCTCAATAGCCAGGCGTCCACGCGCATCTGTCGTTTCGGTTGCGGCCAACCTCGCTCGCTGCCCTTCAATCTGCGCCCGCACCGGTGGCGTTAGGGCAAGCCGATCCAAGCGCTGGTTGAGCGTACTCTGAAAAACTCCACTGAGCAAGGCGCCGAAAACTGCCACGGCCAGCAAACCGGCTACGCGCGAAACCGCGTTGTTAATCCCCGATGCCGCGCCCGCATAGCGCTGCTCCACCGCATTCATCACGGTTGTCGTCAGCGGCGCGACACTGATCGCCATGCCCAACCCCAACACCAAGACTGCCGGGAAAAACGTGATCCAGTAGGAACCCCCAATCCCCGGTCTCGCGAATAGCACGAATCCCACGGCGGCAATCAAAGGTCCAACCACCAGCGGCGCCTTCGCGCCATATCGATCCAATAATCCGCCAGACCAGCGCGACAACAGGAACAACAACAAAATGAAAGGCAGCAAAGCGCCCCCCGCTTGCGTTGGCGAATAACCTTGCACCTGAATCAAATCGAGCGGGAAAAAGAAGAGCATGCCGCTGAGCGCCGAGTACAAAAACAGGGTAAGCAGGTTAGCGCCGCTGAAATTTCGAGAACGGAAGAGGTGCAAAGGCACCATCGGTGATGCTGTGTGTGCTTCCCAATAGAACAGCGCCAGCAATGCGAGAACGCCTGCCGCGCTCGGAACCGCGGCCGCTTCAATCAAACCGTAAACAATACCGCCGAAGCCCAGCGCCGCCAACAAGCCACCGGGCCAATCAAGCCGCTGCGTTTCGTCGCCGCCCCTGCTCTCCGGCACTTTCCAAAACACCAACAACAGGACGGCTAATCCAATCGGCAGATTGACGAAGAATACCCATCGCCACGAACCGTGCTGCGTGAACCATCCACCCAGCACGGGACCAATCGCGGCGGTCATTGATGTGAAACCAGACCATGTCCCAATGGCACGGCCTCGCTGTTCGGGAGGAAAATTAACACTGATCAGCGCCAGGCTGCCGGGAACCAGCAGCGCTCCGCCGATTCCCTGCAAGCCGCGCGCAAAAATAAGCTGCTGGATGTTAGGTGCAAGTCCGCACCAAGCCGACGATAGAGAAAAAATCGCAACACCGGCGGCAAAGATCTTGCGCCGCCCATACAGGTCGCCTAAAGACCCGCCGATCAGCAGCAGCGCCGCCAGGAAAAGGGCGTACGATTCCACCACCCATTGCACGTTCGCTAAGGTCGCATGCAGGGCCGATTGCAGCGCCGGTAGCGCCACATTCACCACGGTCCCGTCAATGAACGCCATGCTCGAGCCAAGTATGGTCGCGGCTAGAATCCAGGGGCCGTTCTTTGTATCAGACCGTGCGGAAGCACCGGCAAGAATTGCTGCTTCGTCGCAAGGAAGTCTGGCGATGTTGCCCATCGTCCCCAGAAACGCTTCCTACTGCCCCGCTGCCGTCTTACGCGCACTATACTGCACCGCATGATCGACGATCACGTAAAGCAGTTGGTCCGGATCTTTCTTCGCCTGTTTCTTAATCCAGTCGCCCGCCTTCTTGCCCGCGGCCTGATCGTCCGGCAGTGTAATCCCGCGCTTTTGCGCCGAGAGTTCCGTCAACACCTGCACAATCTGAAAAAATCCTTGCTCCGTTTTTCCGCCCAGCGCCCACGCCTCCCGCACGGAGCTCGTCACCGCTTGTTCCGTTGTCCAGGAGTGCGTTCCGCTATCCGACGCAGGCGCCGTCTGTCCATTCGCATTGCCCAGCAGCGTGCATGCCGCCAGCGCGCCGGCCATAACAACTCTCGTCAATAGGTTTGCTCTACTCATTGTGATTCTCCCCCGCTCCTAACGGTGACGATCCCCGTTCCGGCGATCGTCACCGTTTCCCTGCGCCAACTTGCCGCCAATCGCGCCAATGCCCGCGCCCGCCGCGCCTCCAATCAGCGTTCCTTTCAAGCCGCCGCCGAACAGCGCCCCTAACACCGCGCCGCCCGCGCCTCCAATCAACGCCGCCTTCCCAGGACCGATGCCGCCTCCGTTGTTATGGTGATGTTGCTGCTCATCCCTGCGGTTATATTGGTCATAATTTCCCCTGCGAACCTGCTGATGCATACCGTTGTAATAATTGTCGTGGCCCCGGTTCTGCTGCGCCGCCATCGGCAAGGCCGAGCTCAGCAAAAGCCCTGCCGCTATCACGCAAGCTTGTAATTTACCCATAGTTTTCCGTTACAGTTGGTTGGACAAGAGCTGGCAAAATGAGTTTCTAAAGAACGGCAGCCGCGTGGTCAAATTTGAATAGCGACCCAACCAATGCGCCACGGGCTCTTGCTGATTCTCGCACTCTTGTCCGTCGCCGCACCGGACTCATCATCACAAACCCTCATCGATAATTTCGACGCCTCAAAGAAACTCCCGCATTGGCTCTTTTCCAATGGCGCGGAGTTTCCAGGCGCAAGCGGCAAGCTCTCGCTCGGACCAGGCCACGAAAAACGCGGAGCCATTCTGGCCTATCGCTTCACGTGCCAGGACCAAATACACTGCGGCTCATACGTGGCCGCAATCTGGAAAGCGCCGCGGCCCCTGGAAGCGACTCCGGGCGCGGCGCTCTCTTTGTGGGTGCGTTTCCCCTCAGATGTGCGACTCACCATTCGAGTAACAGATCAGACCGGGCAGACCCTGCAATTTCATGCCAATGCTCCCACCTTGGAACAAGCAGCTTCTGACGACTGGCGGCAAATTGTTATGCCCGTCACGGACAAGACCACCGAACATTGGGGCGGCGTCAACAACGGACAATTACAAGGCAGTCTTACATCCGTAGCCATCCTCGCCGATTCAGGTTATGCACACGCAACGCAAGGACAGATGGCGTTTGACGATGTGCGCCTGTTCACTCCCACGGATTCGATTCTCCATCTCGATCAAACAACTCCGCTCATGACTGCACCGCAAGGCACGGCGGAACTGCGGCCCAGGCTAGGCGTCAATATCCATTTCCTGCACGACGATCGCGCGCTCGACCTCGCCAAAGATGCAGGCTTTAGTTTTGTCCGCGCGGATCTGCTTTGGGCGAAATTGGAAAAGCAAGGCCGCTACGATTTCACTCCGTTCGACGGCTTAATGGATTCGCTCGAAGCACGCGGCATGGGCGTGCTATGGATGCTCGCTTATGGGCATTCCGCCCACGGCGGACCATCGCCGCAATCGATGGAAGACATCGCGGCTTATGCTCGTTACGCTGCGGCCGCGGTTTCGCATTTTCACGGCCGCAACGTCCGTTTCGAAATTTGGAACGAACCAAACAACAAGCGGTTTCTGCCGAATCCTTCGGTCTATCCCGGCCTGCTGCGTGCGGCGCTCGATGCCATCCGCGGCCAGGACCCGGACGCCGCAATCAGTACGGGAGGAACTTCAGGCATCGATTTTCCGTTTCTCGCTCCGCTGCTTCACTCCGGCGCCGCTCAAAAAGCAAGCGCCATCGCCATCCATCCCTACCGCGATGCCGGACCCGAGACATTGCCCGCCGATCTGTCTCTTCTGCGCAATCTCGTTCAGCATACGGCCGCGCCGGATATTCCCGTCTGGGACACCGAATGGGGTTATTCTTCCTACGGCCGCGATAGCAGCGTCGCGCAAAAACGCCAAGCGGTGCTCACCGCGCGCCAGGCCCTGACCGTTTGGGCGCTCGGGTTGCCCGTTGCCGTCTTATACGATTTAAGCGATGACGGCGCCGACCCATCCAATCGGGAGCAAAACTTCGGCCTCCTCCATCAGGACAACCGCGACAAACCAGCGATGAAATCGATACGCGCGCTCACCACCATCGCGCAAGGCCGAACTTGCGTCGGATTGGTTCGAGGCGTGCCCTACGGCGTGCATGCGCTGCGGCTCGACGGTAAGGATGACATCGTCTTCGCCGTATGGAACGACGCCCCGGGCGTTCATCCGCGAATCCAGCTTGCGCCCGGTGAGTTACTCTCGGTCAGTAACGTCTTTGGCGAGCCGGTTGCGCGGCAGAATGAGATGGTTCTGGAAGAAACCATGGGGCCGCTTTACCTGCGCTTGAAGCGCCGCTCACTTCCGCCTCTCCGCTAACAGTTTTAGCACCCGGTCAGTCGTGTCCGTCTCGCCCAGCCTGGGAAAAATCTTCTCGACGCTGTGACGATGCGCGTCAGCGTCCCGATCCGTCATTGCATCCACGGCCAGCGTCACGTTATAGCCCAGGTCGTAGGCGCTGTGCGCCGTCGATTCCACGCCGCTGCTCGTCGCAACGCCCGTCAAGACGACCTGCGTTACGCCGCGCTGGCGCAAATAATCATCCAAAGTTGTGCCGATGAACGCGCCCCGCCGTTGCTTGGTAACTAGGTAATCGCTGGGCTGCTGCTCCAATTCAGGAACAAGCTCGGTCCAACCGTCCGGAAACGAAAACTGGGGACTTGCGGCATCGGTGCGGCCCGGAGCCCGTCCCGATACGTTGACCAGAACAACCGGCAAGCCTTGCCCGCGGAACGCGCGCGCGAGCTGGGCCGCTCGGCCAATGATCTCGTTGATAGGGTGTGCGACCGGCCAGCCGGCAATGCCTTTCTGTAGATCAATCACGATTAAGGCGGAGGTGGTATCAAGTTTTGTAAGAGGCATGGTTTCCTTTTGGTTGTGGCGCACCGCGCCGGTTTTCGCTCAGCTGTTACATAGTTTGTTTCTTTGCAAATCGCACGCTCATCAGTGTGCTGATTGCCACGATGCCCGCGAAAAAAATAACAAGCGCGAAGTCGTCTCCGCTCGAAACCTTTCCGGCCCGAAACAGCATGTAACCAGCAGCCAGATTAAACAGCGCCCAGACAACGTTCACCGTTGGCGATGACAATCCTTTTCCGGGCGGATGAGCGAATGGCGTCGGGAAACGGTCGCCGCTAATGCCATGCACGAAATGCGGCACGGTATTAGCGAGCAACATTCCAGCAAAAAAACAAGCGATGTAGTCATACCAGTTCATTGTGTTTTTTCCTTTTAATCGGATTCATTGAAAGATCATTGAGCCGCTTCCCGCGCACCGGAAAACAGATTGATACCGGGCGCGGGCAACAGCCCCATCTCCTGGTAAATCGGCCGCATAATCACTCTGATTTTTGGCAGCTCGAGCGTAAACCATAATGAACCGGCGATACAGAACGCGCCGGTAACGAAGACGGTGTGCGGCGCTCCGATCCGGTGAGCCAGCGCGCCCGCCAGCAAGCTGCCGAACGGCGAAGCGCCGAAAAACGCCATGGTGTAATAGCTCATCGCGCGGGCGCGTTTGTCTTCCGGCACAAGCGACTGGATGATCGTATTGCTGGCGGACGCGCATTGCATCAGGCCGAAGCCCACGAACACCATCAGCACCAGCGACAACCACAACGTATGTGACAAGCCGAAGAGAATCAGCGCGCTCCCCAGCATCGCGGCCGCAATCTGGACCATGCGTGTAAGCCCAACCACCGACTTGCGGACGGCTAGGGAAAGCGCCGACGCCAGCGCGCCCACCCCCGAGGCGCCCGTAAGCCAGCCGAGCGTGGCCGCGCCGCCGTGCAGCACCTGCGCGGCGAAGAGCGGCAGCAGCACGGCATAGGAGTAGCCCATCAGGCTGATCAGCGAAAAGAGCAGCAGGATGGTGCGGATGGGCCGAAATGTACGGACGTAATCCCAACCCTCTCGCATCTGTTCCAGCATGCTGCTCGCATTCCGGCGGATATCTAGCGGCTTGATGCGCATCAGCAGCAAAGACGCGATCACCGCAAAGTAGCTGAGGCCGTCAATAAAGAAGCACCAGCCTTCACCCATGGCGCCGATCACCAAGCCGGCGATGGCTGGTCCGATCAGCCGCCCGCCGTTGGCCATCGAGGAGTTGATAGCGATTGCATTGCTGAGGTCGTTACGATCCTCAACCATTTGTACGAGAAAGGATTGGCGTCCCGGCATGTCGAACGCATTGATCACGCCTTGCAAAGCGGTGAGAGCGATAATTTCCCGAAGCGTGATGACGTGTGCCAGCGTGAGCGCGGCCATCGCGAGTGACTGCACGGCGGCAGCCGCTTGTGTCCACACCAGCAGCTTGCGGCGATTGAGACGCTCCACCCAGACGCCCGCGAACGGCCCCAGCGCAAACGAAACAATCTGCCCCGCGAAACTCACGACGCCAAGCAGCAGCGCCGAATGCGTCAAGTGATAGACCAGCCAGGTGGTAGCTAGCCGCGTCATCCAGTTGCCGATCACGGAGATACTCTGGCCAAAGAAAAAAAGCTTGAAGTTGCGGTGCCGCAGCGCTCGCCAGGCGTGCGGCATCACGTTTCCACCAGGCGCTTCATAATCTCGCCGGCTTTGAAGAGCGTTTCCCGTTCCTGTTCGTCAAGCTGGGCGATGGCCTGCGCCAGCCACGTCCGTTTTGCATCGCGGGCGCTCTGGCGCACGGCGGCGCCCTTGGCGGTCAGCTCAATATTCACTTGCCGGCCGTCGGTCGGGTGCGGCTTACGCTCCACCATGCCCATTTCTTCAAGCGCCGCAACGGTGGTCCCCATCGATTGCGGTTTCATGCTTTCCGCGCGCGCCAGTTCGGCGGTGGTTGCGGGCCCCCCCTTCGCCAAGCGCGCCATCACGGCCGACTCGGTCAAGGAAAGCTCATGCGAGGCGGCCGCCGCGCGCACCCTGCGCACCAATAGCCCAATAGCCTGGGTAAGGTCAGCGACGGCGGTTTCAAGAGGCTTTCGCGGCATGACAATTTCATTATATACCAAAAGACAGTCAAACTTGCCAGTTAAACTTGCAAGTTTGGCTGCTTACCTAAGCGGTCAAGTACAAAAAAATGCCACATTCCCGGTTGACAGGAAGACCCTACGAATGAAACAAGTAAACGACGAAGCGAATCTCGGGCCTGAACTGAATCGGGCGGATTGGAATAAGACGGCGGACACTCTGCATATGTGGACGCAGATTGTGGGCAACACCAGTCTTGCGCTGAGTCCACTGCAGGCCCACTGGTGGAACGTTCCGTTTTATGTGAGCGCGCGTGGCCCTACTACTTCACAATGCCTTCTCGGTGAAGATTCATCCCGTTCCCGTTGAGCTGAAAGGCTCCATTCCCTTTGCGGAGGACACCCAGCATGCAGCATACGACCCTGAATCCGCGCATCGTTTTTGGCGTATTCTGGTCCAGAGTGGTGGCTGGGCCGCGACAATGACGATCGAATTTATTCTGAAACGGCGCTATCCAAATATCCGACGGGGACAAATAACTGGTTCCATTGAACTCGATGCCGAGCAAGCTGCGAGGCCGAGCGTTAAACAACTTATAGATAAGCAAGAGGATCTCAAAGCCGACCTCGAAGACAAACTACGTCACGGTTGGTTTGTTCACGGTGATATCGGTGGCGCGACACCAATGATGCTGGTGCCACCAAGCATGACCCAAACGGAGTCTGTTCCTAGCGTAGATCCTCTTATTGTCGAGCAAATTCACGCCGAAGGAAAGCTACAACCCACCGCACTTCGGGGCGAAAACATCCGCTACAGGTGGGCCTCCCTCAATGCGGCGTCAGCCTAAGCCCTTGATTACTTGGATGAAACATCGACTCTCGTCTCCGCCCACAGAAACTCCGTACGGCATATACCTTTTCTGTAGAGAGATACATTCTTCATGCGGCTTGACCAGCGCCTTCGCGACAGGCCGAATCGGAGGTCCGCTGCGCTAGAGCGTGCATGAACTAGGCCCGTTTGGGACCTTTGACCCAACACGCGAGACGCACGCACGTGGTTAACGCCATCAACCCGGAGATAAAGTGTACGGCGCCGCAATCGTTGGGATAGAGGCCAACTTTCGCCGCCACCTGTTGCCCAAAGGCGGCAAAAAGACAGAACGGCGCATCGTACCAACGCGCTCGAAAATGCAAATACCGTTCAGCGTTTACATTAAACGGTTTTGCTAGTCCTTACAATTTGAAACCTGGTCCAGCAACGTGCGAGGTGAAGCGCGATTTTTACGAACCGAGTAAGACAGCGATAATGGTCAACACCAACGTTGGAGGCATGACCAGCGCACCCCATTTGAGAAACTTCCAAAAACCGATTTCTTGCCCTTCGCGGCGGATCGCGATCAACCAAAGAATCGTCGCCAGCGATCCTGTAACAGAAAGATTTGGTCCCAAGTCGACTCCGATCAAAATGGCATTCCGCAGCGGACCTGTGATTCCCGCAACCCTCACCGCCGCTCCACCGATGAGCCCGCTCGGAAGATTGTTCATCAGATTCGAAATCACGGCGGCACCGAAGCCTGAAGTCAGCGCCGCTTGGAACGGCGGCCACGTTTGCATTTGGCGAAGCGCGCGAACAGTGGCGTTAAGCGCGCCCGCGCCATTCATCGCCTCAACAATGACAAAGAGTCCGGCTACCAGCGGAAGAACACTCCATGCAATCTCTTTGACAATATCTTTGGGAGCCCCTTGATCGCGAATCGACACCCCGGCTGCGACCAGAAGCCCCGCGACACAAGCCGGGGCGCCAAGATTAAGATTCAGCGCCGAGGCCGTCATCAAGGTGGCCGCAAGAAATCCAATACCCCAAATAGTGAGTTTGCCGGTAGACGACAACGGCTGCCCGTCCACGCTCGTTTTCACCGGACCCTGCAGAAGCCTATGCGCCAACCAACGGAGTACGGCAAAGGTCACTAGAATGGAGACCAGCGACGGTAAGCCAAACGTCAGCAGCCAGCGCCCGAGCGGCGGCATGCCGCCGCTGTAGACAACCAGATTCGCCGGGTTGGAGATGGGCAATACAAAGCTGGCGGCGTTGGCGATAAAAGCGCAGATCAGCAGGTACGGTAACGGTTCCGCTTCCGCCGCCCGGACAGCCGCCAAAACTGCCGGAGTCAGAACCACGGCCGTGGCGTCATTGGAGAGAAAGACAGTCACCAGGACGCCGACGCCGTAGATCAGTACGAAGAGCCGCGCCCGCGAGCCGCCCGACGCGCGCACCGCGTGTCCAGCCACCCAATCAAACACACCCTCCCGGCGCGCGAGTTCCGACATGATCATCATCCCGGTCAGAAACAGATACACATCGAGCCCCTTGCCGACGGCATGGGCCGCGCCAACCGGCGAGATCAGGCCGCACAGCACCAGCAGACAAGCGCCCGCGGCTGCCCACCAAGCCTCCGGCAAATTTCTCGGGCGAATCAGGACCAATGCGATAGAAACTAGTGAAATAAACCAAATGGCTGCGGTGTGCCAATTGATAGCCAAAAGAAAATGCGTCATGTGCTGGCTTAAAAACTTTTCTAACCACCCGCCAACCTAAGTTACTGATCTCTTCGGTCCAGCAGCCCTCCCACGGAGCTAACTTTAGCGCGGGTTGAACTGGGAACAGAGCACGAAAGTCTTCTCCAGCTGCTCAATGAAGACGCGAACCTTCCGGATTTGGAGCAAAGGTGAACTGGATTCCAGCTGACATTCTTCGCATGCAAGACGGCATTCTCGTGGCACATTGGGATGTTATTCAGAACGAAGCCACTCAGGAACGGCGAAAAGCAGCCCATGCGACTAAGCACGTCGGGCCAACCGATAAAACTAGTGCTTATCTTCTGGTTTTTACGTTCGTAAAATTGTAATATTTGATTGGGGCGATGGGATCGGATTGGTTGTCGTTGCCGTGCAATAACCCCAGAACATGATCCGCGAGGGGGCGAATCGGCGTGAAATCTACGAAGCAGGTACGCTGCAATTAGATCCCGGCTCGAAGTAATGTCTAATTTGGCATCACAATCCGGCCAATATGCAGCGGCGCTTGCCATCAACATTCTGGCTGCCCTGGTGGCTGAAGATCTTCCGTCAGATTTTTTCTGGTTGAAGTTCGTTTCTTTCGCAGCCGCTGTTTGCTGGAGTTTCCTGCGCTTACGTATGGGTCCGGCGTTCCTCACTCTGATCGCCGCCACTTTAACCACCGATTATCTGGTAATTGAACCGATCTACTCCATCTCGTTCGATGCTTGGACCGCCCTCACGCTCACGTGCTATTTCGCGCTAGGACTGCTCGGTCTGAAACTTGGTACTTTCCATCGCGAAATTCATTAGCGTGCATGTCAAGACGGCTTATAGTATGAATAACGAAGTGCGCTGAGCCTCCATATCTGTTATTCCTGTAACGAAACAGCGGAAGCTCTCGCAATTATTACGCCAGCGGTACCAAACCGCCCATGCGCCGAAATTTCAGAAAGCGATCCTGAGTGATCCTAAAAATCACCCCGCCTCGCGCGAAGACATTCTCGATCATTACCGCAAATACACAGACCAGATGTACGGCAAAGTAGGCGAACTCTTCGGGCGCATGCCGAAAGCGCGGCTGACCGTCGTCCCGGTTGAGACTTTCCGCGAAAAGGAAGCGGCCGATGCGGAGTATCAAGTGGGTTCACCCGACGGAAGCCGTAGAGGCCGCGTGGTCGTAAACACCAGTGACTTCGAACATCGCACTTTGACGCAAGTGGAAGCCACCGCGTATCACGAAGGAGTTCCTGGCCATCACTTCCAGCTTTCAATTGCGCAGGAACTCCCGGCGATGCCTGCCTTTCGCCAGCACTCCTTCTACAGCGCTTATACCGAAGGATGGGGGCTCTATGCGGAGCGCCTCGGCAAGGAAATCTGTTTCTATCAAGATCCCGTCAGCGAGTATGGCCGCCTCTCGTCTGAGATGCTCCGCTCCATCCGGCTCGTGGTGGACACAGGCGTTCACTCGAAAAGATGGACGCGCCAACAAATGCTGGATTACTTTCACGAGCATTCAAGTGAAGATGAACCGTCGATCCAAGCTGAGGTGGACCGCTACATTGTTTTGCCCGGACAGGCGCTCGCCTACAAAGTGGGCCAACTCAAAATTCTTGAGTTGCGCGAACGTGCCCGATCACAGCTAGGAGCAAAATTCGATATAAGAGCTTTTCACGACGAACTGCTGGGCGGAGGCACGTTGCCGCTGGACGTCCTCGATCAGCGCATGAACACCTGGATAGCTGTGCAGAAGCTGCAAACTCAATAGGCACTTACACCGCCCGCGCGAACAGTTCAACCGGCGCAAGCAAGCCTTCCTGCATCATCGCCAAAGTATTTGCAATCATCACCCGCGTCTTATCGCCCATCAATAACTGCAATCCCAGCACCGGCGGTCCACTTTGCGCCATGCGCGCCATCGCCAACTGGGTAAACTCAATCGCAAACGCGCTTCGGCGACGCTCCCGTTCCAGGCAGAATCCAGCTCCCTCCAGCGCGTCTCGATAAGTTCCCGGTTCGGCGACAAAGCTCGTCTCTTCTTCGAGCGCCCAGGGCACGGGGTACCGGATCGGCCCATCCGCGGTGCGCACCATATCGTACAGCGTGAACAGTCCGCCGGGCTTCATCACACGCCGCGCCTCGCGGAAAACTCCGGCCTTATCAGCGATATTCATACCGACGTGAATCATATATGCGCCATCAAACGTCTCCGCTTCGAACGGCAGATCCAGCGCGCTGGCTTGTTGAAATTCCAACAAATGGTCCAATTTGAGCAGCTGGGTCAAACTCGTCGCTACCTGCACGAATTCTTCCGTTAAATCGATCCCGTTGACGCGACAGCCGTGCTCTCCCGCAAAGTAGCGCGCTGGGCCACCGACGCCGCTCCCAATATCCAGCAAGCGCATGCCAGGACGCAATTCCATTTGGGTAGCCAACTCTTGAGTCGCCTCGATTCCCCCGACGTGAAATTCATCCATCGCCGCGAAGTCTCCCGCGGTAACCTGCGCGGGATTCTTACCCGTCTGCTTTACCGCTTGCAGAATCATCTCCTCCAGACGCCCTCGTGTGTAATGCCCCGCAACTTTCGCCTCAGTGCTCATAGCCTTAGAATGTCACGCGGATTCCGCCCCAAGCCCCAATAGGCGCGCCCGGCGCGAAAAAAGTTGTGGTTCTGATGGGGTAATTGCCGTCGGTGGCCGGAAAAGGCCGCGCAATAAAATTACCGGAATTGTCATAAGGCGTGGGACCCAGTTGCGCCGCCGTGTAATAGCGATGGTCGAGCAGGTTATCAATCTGGACAAAAAGCTGTACTCGCTTTTGCAACTGATAATGCGCTCCCAGATTCAACACGGCATAACCCGGCGAGAACCCAGGCCCAAGGTAATACACGCCGTCAGGTTGGTCCAGGTTGTTCTCATTACCGCGCGCGAACGACCGGCCCACGGCAACGAAGTCCATGTCTATCATAAGTTTCTTGGTGGGCTGATAGTCAACATAGGCTTTGAGAATATTTTGCGGAATCTGCGGAATCCGGTCCCCAGGCTGAACCGTGATGTTTCCGTCTAGTCCCACTCCGCCGTCATTAAAGCTGTTGCTGCCGCCGTCCACAGTCTGCGGGCTCTGGTACGTTGCATTGAGAAAGGTGTAGTTACCGCCGAGAACGAAGCGCTGAATCCGCCCGCTAACATTGACTTCCGCCCCTTGACGGCGCGTCTGGCCGAAATTCGTGAAGTAGCCGAACCCAGTCTGTTCCGATGCCACAAACAAAAGATCGTTATAGTTCTCCGCTCGAAACCAACCGGCGCTCCAGCGGAAGTTGTTCTCTGGGGCGCTTCTCACACCCGCTTCAAAAGTTCGCGTAACCACCTGTTTCAGCGGCGGGTCGCTGACTAGCGCATTCGGTAAGTTACACGGTTCATCGGGATTAGCGCAACCAAGCTCGATGGCCGTAGGCGCGCGGCTCGCTTCGCTGTAGCTGAAGTAAACGCTGGCAAACCGCGAAGGGCTATAGGTCACTCCCACCGCCGGATTAAAGCGGTCAAAAACATATTGCCCACTCAATGAGCCGCGCGCGCCGGTAGGGTCAATCGGAAGGCGATCTGTATTGTCGATTGACGTCCGGTTATACCGCCCCGAAAAGGTGAAAGCTAAAGACTTGCCCACGTTGAGCGTGTCAGTCGCGTACAGGCTGAACGTGTTACTCAGTCCGTGCAGATCGACCCGCGTATCAACGGGAAGGCCGTCTTGCTCCGTGCTGCCGTCCGCAAACGAATTGATTGGAGTAATCGTGAGACGGTCCGGATTTAAATAGCCGAACTGCGACGCCTGTTGAAAGAGGATGCCGCTACGGTCCCACCCCGCGCCCGCCGTGAAATGGTTATGCCGCACCAGCCAGCTAACTTGCCCCGATAACCCATAATTATTCTGCTTATCAAAAGTGTTCGTGATGATGCCGGTGCAATTTCCGCTAGGATCGCCGAATGTAAGCCCCTGCGCCACACAGCGCAAGTAAGGGAACGGTTCAGTAGCGGCGTTGCCGGTGGTCGGAAATCCTTTATAGCCGGCGGCCGTAAGCGCCGCAACGTCCCCGGAGCTCAAATTATAAAGCGCTTGGTCGAACGAATTGTCATTGATGTCCCCGTTCGTCGTGTCAGCCCGGATGTAGCGGAAATAAGCATTTCCTGAGAACGTCAAATTGCTGGTGGCCGCATGCTTCACGCTTAAATTGAGCGACGGCGAGCGATTCCACGTGACATCGGGAATACTGTAGACACTGGAATAATTCTGAGCCAGCAGGCGCGTGTCCTGCAGCCCGTTCCCCGTCAGCCAATTATCCGCGTAGCCAAAACTAAGGAACAGCGCGGTCTTGCCATTGCTCCAACCCACTTTCCCAAACGCTTGCCGCACTTCCGACGGTGAAAATTGACGCCAGCCATCCTCGCGAAAAAGATTGCCGGCTACATACCAGCTCAACCCTTTGGAATTGGAGCCACCGTACTCTGCCTCACCGGCGCGCCGTCCGAAACTGCCACCGCTGACTTGCAGCGTCACTCCCGGTTGGCTTTGGCCGTCTTTCGTCTGAATGGATATCGCGCCGCCCAGCGTGTTGAGCCCGAAGAGCGGATTCGATCCCGGCATCAGCGCCATTTCCGAAATGGCAATTTTCGGGATCAGGTCCCACGCCACGATATCGCCAAACGGCTGGTTCTGCCTGACGCCATCCATGTAAACCGAAATTCCCTCCGGCGTACCCAGTAGCGGTGACGCCGTATAGCCGCGGTAATTCACATCTGGTTGGAAAGGGTTTTCCTGATTTTCATTGATGTTCACGCCCGCCAGGCGCCGGTTTAAGAGCGCGGCCAGATCCAGCGAGCCGCTTTGCTGAATGTCGCGCGCAGTGGCCGTTTGCACCGGCGCGGGTATCTCATCCAGCGCTAGATCGGTGCCCGGCAGCGGAGTAGCCGCCACCACATCTACCCGCGAAGCTTGCGCCGCCAGCGCCATAGTCACCGTGCGCAAGACAGGTGTGTTGGACTGCACATGAACCAGCACGGACTGCGTGGCAAATCCGTTTTTAGAAACTTCCAACCGGTAGCGCCCCTGCGGCAATTTCTGAAACGCATACACGCCGCCCGCATCTGTTTGGAAACTGCGGTTTATACCTGCCGTTAGGCTCAGCAATCTTCCCGATGCTGCCATCGCCGCGCCGGACGGGTCCTTCACTTGGAGCCGGAGCTCACCGGTAATCGTCTGCGCCTGAACGAGAGTGGCGGTTCCTAAAAACAATAAAGAAAAAAAGGACACCGCTCTCGCCAGACCGGTTCTCAGTGAATCCATACCTGAAGATTCCGTCGAACGGCTCTCTGTTCAGGCTTTTTCCGAATTATTTAGAACGGAACGTCGTCGTCCGATATACCCATCGGACCCGGATCGTCATCCATGCCGCCACCCGTGCTCTTGCCGCGGCTGCTGGTCCCGCCGCGTCCGCCGCCACCGCCACCCGCGCCGGTCGCACCCGCCGCTCCGCCTTCAAACGCGCCGTCGCCGCGCCCGCCGAGCAAAATCACCTCATCCGCAACCACTTCCGTCGCGTAGACTTTCTTGCCGTCCTTATCGTCGTAGCTGCGCGTCTGAATGCGGCCTTCCACGTAAATCTGTTTGCCTTTGGTCAGGTAATTCGCCAGATTCTCCTGCCGCCAAAGCACCACATTGGTCCAATTGGTTTCTTCTTTCCAATCGTTGGTTTGCTGGTCTTTCCAACGCCGGCTGGTGGCAACCGAAAACCGCGTAGCAGCGGCTCCTGACGGGGTGAACTTCGTCTCCGCATCGCGCCCCAAATGCCCAACCAAAATTACTTTGTTAACGCTGCGAGAGGCCATAATCACTTGAAATGTATCACATGGCCGCAACATTCGTCCGCGCAGTGAGAACTTCTGTCCCGTATTACCACCAATCTGAAGTCATCACCCAAATCCTCGTTAAATTTTCGTAAAAATAGCGTCAAACGGGTGGCGAACTACCAGAACTAGTGCATAATGATGAAACCAACGATCTGTCGGTATCGGAATATCCGTCAGGCAATCTATTGGAGGAAGATGGCATCGCGGTTTTTTCGATCGTGTTCGTCCGTCAATAAGTTCTCAGCGTCCGCGCTCCACACCGCCTGTGTGCACCCGCTGAAGTACTGCCTTCTCCTCGTAACGCCAATCTTCTTTCTATCTGTCGCCCAATCCCAGGTCTTATTAAAGCCCAGCGAAGCCGGCGAGCGCGTGCTGCTCATGCCCTCCGACCTGGCAATCTTGGAAGCGGGCGACGCGCGCAAAGATCTTCCCTGCACCGTCACCGACCGCAAACCGGAGCTCGGCTTCGACCTGCGCTTCCACAGCGGCTTCGATGTCACCGTGCCTCTCAGCGAACTGTCCGGCTCGGGCGAGCTCTTAACCGTCGTCTTCCGCGCTTACCCCCTGGATGATCCTTCCCATCCAGCCTTCTTCGCTCAACATTTTCAAGTGCCGGTCATCGACGAGGACGCCAAAGGCGACGCCACTCTGCAAGGCACGCTGGATATAGGCGAGGGAAAGTATCACGTCGATTGGCTCATGCGTGACCGGTCTGAGCGCATCTGCTCCTCTAGCTGGGACGTCGAAGCTGAGCTGGCGCCCAAAGACAAGCCCATGCCTCTCTTCATCGCGCCTCACCAAATCTCCGAAGCCACCCCGCAGCCTTTCTTAGACGACGGCGCGGGCGCGGGGCAGCATGCCGCCAAAAACAATCCGCCGAACAACCCCCTGGACAACCTGACCGTTAAAGTATTGGTCAACTTCGCCCCCCAGGATTCCACCTCCGCCGCCCTGCGCCGCTCCGACACCGACGCCCTGGTCAGCATCCTCAAGGAAATCGAGCATGACCCGCGCGTGGCTCATATCTCCCTGGTCGCCTTCAACGTGGGCGAAACGCGCGTTTTCTACCGCCAGGAAACCGCTGAGAAAATCGACCTCCCCGCCCTCGGCAAAGCCCTCCAGTCCGTGCGGCTGGGCACCGTGGATGTGCAGCGCCTCGGCCAAAAACACAGTGAAACCGATTTCCTCGAAAACCTCATCACCACCGAAGTCGGCGCCACCAAACACCCCGACGCCGTCATCTTCGCCGGCCCCAAGGTCATGCTGAACGCGGATGTACCCCAGGACGGCCTCCGGCGCATCGGAGACATTGAGTGCCCGGTCTTCTATATGAACTATATTTTGAGTCCGCAGGCGATGCCCTGGAAGGATTCCATTAGCCACGCCATCCGCACCTTCAAGGGGACGGAGTTTACCATTTCCCGCCCGCGCGATTTGTGGTTTTCAACCTCCGAAATGGTCAGCCGCATCGTGAGGCGCAAGCACGAAAAAGCCCTCATGACCGCCGCCGGAGGATCAGGCCAGTGAAATCCTGCCGGGCCGTGACCGTGAGGGAGCGGATTTCGCAAGCAATCAGAAGTAATTTCGAGTAAGCTGGAAGTTGAGAGTGGGTCTGGGGAGACGTCGCTTGAAAGTGCAATCTGCTAATTTCACAAGGTTGATAACGCTTTGTTTAGGCGTTGCGCTATCTGGCTTCGGCCAGCAATTAATCGCCTTCGGCCAAGCGCCGCAGTTGGACGATTTCCGTAACAATCTCGCGCCCTACGTCAGCACGCCGGAGCACGCCATTGACCGCATGCTCGCGCTAGCCGCCTTGAAGCCCGGCGAGACCTTATATGACCTCGGCTGCGGCGAAGGTAAAACCGTCATCGCCGCCGCTCAGGAATACAAAATCAAAGCGGTCGGCGTCGAAATCTCCGAAAATCTCGCCAAAAAGGCCGCTACCAAGGTAAAGGGCGCCGGTCTGCAGGATCGCGTTAAAATCATCCATGGGGACTTCATGAAGACCGATCTGAGTGGAGCCAACGTTGTTACACTTTACCTTGCCACCACCGCGAACGACACTTTACGCCCCAACCTGGAGCGCTATCTTAAACCCTCCACCCGTGTGGTCTCTTACGATTACCCCATCCCTGGCTGGAAGCCGATCGAGACTTCCGAAACCGAAGGCCACCACGGCGCTATTCACACCATTTATCTCTATCAGGTCCCGGCCTCAATCACAAAGAAGTAGACGACCTTGAGCCGCATCTTCGATGTTCTTGGCATCGGCCTGAATGCCACCGATACCCTTCTGCTCGTACAGGAATTTCCCCCTTACGCCGGCAAAGTCGCCTTTGACCGCGAGTTGTTAAGTCCGGGCGGCCAGGTGGCTTCGGCGGTCGTGGCCTGCGCGCGCCTGGGTCTGCGCGCCAAATACATCGGCACCATCGGCGATGACCTGCGCGGTGAAGTCCAAAAGCAAAGTCTGGACGGCACCGGTGTCGATACCACCGGCTTGATCGTCCGCCCAGGCTGCCCCAACCAGACCGCCTACATCATCATTGACGAGCGCAACGGCGAGCGCACCGTGCTGTGGCAGCGCTCCGCCTGCCTGCGTCTCGACCCGTCTGAAATTCGCGAGGAGGACATCGCCTCCGCCCGTATGCTGCATATCGACGGGTATGACGTGGAAGCCGCCGCCTACGCCGCCAGCCTGGCCCGGAAAAACGGTATCCCCGTATCTCTGGACGTGGATACCATCTACTCCGGCTTTGAATCCGTCCTGAAGAACGTCGATTACCTGGTGGCTAGCTCCACCTGGCCGGCCAAATGGACCCAGGAAGCCGACCCCTTTACCGCCCTTACGTTGCTGCAAAAGGAATACGGGTTCGCCGTGGCGGCCATGACCCTGGGGGATCACGGCTCGCTGGCTCTCCAAGATGGTGTCTGGTTCTACTCTCCTGCTTTCGAAGTATCGTGCGTGGATACTACCGGCGCGGGTGACGTCTTCCACGGCGCTTTTTGCTATGCGATGCTATCTGGAAAGCCCATGCCGAAAGTGCTGGAATTTTCAAACGCAGCCGCCGCTCTGAACTGCACCGCCATCGGCGCGCGCGGCCACATCCCCATCCGCGCCGAAGTCGAATCGCTCATAAAGGCCTCCGCCGCTGGGCAAATCCACCGCCGCATAAACTCTGACGTAGAAGCGCGCGTGGCCCTGAGCCTCGCCGCAGCCCACAAATGATACCTCTCCGCGCGCTTCTCCGGCGCATTGATACGCCGGTGATCACGCTGCTCATCATTGCGCTGAATACCCTGTGCTTCTTCTTTGAGCTCAGCCTCACTCCGGCTCAGGAGAACCTCTTCATTCACCGCTACGCCTTGGTGCCGGACCACCTGCATTTAACCTCGCTGGTCACCTACATGTTCCTGCACAGCGGCTGGCTTCACCTCATCGGCAACATGTGGTTCCTGTGGGTATTCGGCTCACACATTGAAAACGCCTTGGGCGCGGCCCGGTTTCTGGGCTTCTATTTGCTGTGCGGCGTCGTTTCCGTCATTTTGCAATTGACCATGAACCTCGGCAGTCCCATCCCCACGCTCGGCGCCAGCGGAGCCATCGCTGGCGTCATGGGCGCCTTCCTAATCCTCTATCCCCGCGCCCGCGTCGTGACCCTCATCATCCTCATTATCTTTATCACCACTATTGAGATCCCGGCCTACATCATGCTGATCTACTGGTTCGCCATTCAGCTCTTCAACGGCGTCTACACCGCGCACGCCTTTAGCGATTCCGGTGGAGTTGCCTGGTTTGCGCACGTCGGCGGCTTCGTGGCCGGTATTCTGCTCTTGCGGTTTTTCCCTCCCGCCTATCGCCGCCAACTGCATTACTGATTCACTGTTAGGTGACCCATGCACGATCCCAACGAACCCTTTGAAAACCTGCGCCCTTTAGACGTCCTGGCCATCGCAGCCCATCCCGACGACGTGGAACAAACCTGCGGAGGCGTCCTGCTGCAAATGGCCGAACTGGGCTACCGCACCGGCGTTCTGGATCTCACCGCCGGCGACATGGGCAGCCGCGGCACGCCCGAACTGCGCATCGAAGAATCGCAAAAGGCCGCCAAACACATGCTTTTGTCCTGGCGTCAAAATCTGCGCTGGCCCGACGCCCGCCTCGAAAACACCATCTCTGCCCGCATGACCTTAGCCGGCGTCATCCGCCGCATCCGCCCGCGCACCGTCATCCTGCCTTATTGGACCGGCCGCCATCCCGACCACTACCGCGCCGCCGAAATCGCCTACGAATCCTGTTTTCTCTCGGGACTCCGCCGCCTGGAAGAAGACGTGCCCCCGCACCGCCCCTTCAAAATTATTTATTCATCCCTCTACGCCAACGTCACGCCCTCGTTCGTGGTGGACATCTCCCGCCAATTTGACCGCCGCATGGCCGCTCTCTTCAGCTATGAATCGCAATACGGCGACGCAGCAGCCGCTGCCGATCTCTTCCCCCCACGCCAGGAAGTAGAAGAGCGCATCGCCTCCATCGCCCGCTTTTACGGCAATTTAATCGGCGTAAAATACGGAGAACCCTTCGTCGTCAAGGAAACGATGCAAGTGGACAACATCGTCGATATGCCGGTCCGCAGCATCTGACCCATCATGCACGTCGCCACGAATATCCTGGTCGTCGGCGCGCTCATTTTCGGAGCGCACGCCTTCACCGGCATATTCAGTCGCACGCGCATCCCTGACGTTCTGCTCCTCACCATCATCGGCATCGTCCTCGGCCCGGTTCTGCATCTGGTCACGCCCGCCAACTTCGGCATGATCGGCCCGGTCTTCGCGGCCGTCACGTTGATCATCATCCTCTTCGAAGCCGGCTTAAGCCTTGATCTCGACATCCTCCGCGGCGCCATCCGCCCCACCCTGGCCCTGACCGCCATCAATTTCGCCATCACGATGGCCGGGATAGGAGTAGCCGCGCACTTCCTGCTCGGCATGGAGTACCGCCTCACCTTGCTGCTCGGAGCCATCGTTGCCTCCACCTCGCCCGCCGTCATCGTTCCACTCACCAAAGCGATGGACGTAACCCCCTCCACCAAAACCATTCTCTTCCTCGAATCCGCGCTCAGTGACGTTTTAAGCATCGTCGTGGCCATCGGCTTCATGGACAGTTTCCGCCTCGGGAAACTGCACGTCACGCCAATGATCGGTCAGATTTTCGCCACGCTCATCCTGGCCGGAATTGCCGGACTCCTCGCCGCCTTCGCCTGGTCCGCCCTTCTACGGCGCGTGCGCGGGCTGGAAAATTCCATCTTCACCACGCCCGCCTTCGTCTTCGTCCTCTTCGGCATCGTGGAACTATTCGGTTTCAGCGGCTACGTCGCGGCCGTAGTCTTTGGAGCGGTGTTAGGCAACATGGAAGTCTTCCACGGTATACCTTGGATGCGGCGCTATCTGCCTGCCGAAGCTATCACCCTGGACATCCAGGAACGCAACTTCATGGGCGAAGCCGTGTTTCTCCTAAAAACATTCTTCTTCGTCTACGTGGGCGTCTCCATTAAATTCACAGACCTGCCGCTCGTCTACATCGGACTAGCGCTCACCGCGCTCATCTTCCTGGTCCGCATCCCCGCCGCCTGGCTCGGCCTCGCGCGCACCACCCCCGTCCGCGATGCCTCGTTGGTAGCCATCA
>DASXGT010000056.1:0-34708 GCA_036488895.1 Bryobacteraceae bacterium
GGCAGGTATGGATGCTGAACGGCTGGCGGCTATTCCGGCGCGAATGAAAGAATTTGTCGAGCAGGGCACTACCGCCGGTATAGTGACTATCGTGGCACGGCACGGCCACGTCGCCAGTTTCGAAGCCACCGGCTATCAGGATCTTGAAAACAAGAAGCCGATGCGCAAAGATTCGTTATTTCGCATTGCTTCGTTGACCAAGCCGGTGACTTGCGCCGGCATCATGACTCTGGTGGACGAAGGGCGCATTGCGCTGATTGATCCGGTAGAAAAGTATCTGCCGGAATATCACGGATTGAAGCTGAACGCTTGCGGCGCGTTGTCCGGCTATAACTGCTCGCCGGTGACGCCCTCGCGTCCCATAAATATCGAAGACCTGATGGCGCATATATCGGGGCTGCCTGCCGGTGCGCCGGAAACTCCGGGCGCTGAACCCGCGAAGACACTCGCTGAGGTGGTAAGCCGCGGGGCGAAAGCCACCTTGCTTTTTGAACCCGGTACGGCGTGGAATTACAGCAACATCGGCATCGATATTCTGGGGCGCATTATTGAAGTGGTAGCCAAGCAGCCGTTCGATCAATTTCTGAATGAGCGCATTTTTGCGCCGCTCAACATGAAAGATACTTCGTTCGTGGTCCCGCCGGAAAAGCAAGATCGCATGGTGGTGTTGTACGGCCGCTCGCATGAAGGAAAGCTGGAGCGTGTAGACGCGGTGTGGGGAAAGCCGGGTACTATTCCCATTCCGGCGGGTGGCCTCATCAGCACCGCTACCGACATGCTGCAATTCAACGAAATGATGCGCAACAAAGGTACGTTGAACGGCAAGCGCGTGCTCTCGAGGGCGGCAGTGGAATTGATGACGACCTCGCACACAGGCGATATGAAAGCTGGATGGGTACCCGGGGTTGGTCATGGTTTCGGTTATGAAGTGGTGCGCGATGTGACGGGCATGTACCGCTATAACTCGCTCGGAAGCTACGTTAAAGGCGGCGCGTACCGGACTTATGAATGGGTTGATCCACAAAAAGATATGGATGGCGTGTTTATGATGCAGCGGAATACCGGCGGATCGGATACGGCCGATGAGATCAATGCGTTTATGAGCATCAGCGCCGCAGCGATTGAGAAATAGCCGGACTGAACTTCTAAAATGCTTTATCCTGGAAGCAAGGAATTGAAGTATGACGGTGATTGAACTTCCCGACGATCAGGTGGCGGCGTTGACAGCAAAAGCAGCCGCACAGGGCCTTAGCCTCGAAGACTGGTTTAAGAGTCTCGCGGGTGAAGTGCCGGTCACGTCTGGCTCTCTGCAATCGGCCGCTGATATTGTGCTCGAAGAGATGCGCAAGGTTCCGGCCGAGATCATGACGAGGCTGCCTAAAGATGGTGCTAGCGAGCATGATCACTATCTCTACGGCTGGCCGAAGAAAACGGCGTGACCGCGATCTTTGCCGATACCTTCTACTGGATCGCACTGGCGGATTTTTCCGATACTTTCCATGATCGCGCGCTAAGTTTGACGGCCGTGTATGCTTCGCGGCCTCTCGTAACGACGGACGAGGTACTGATTGAGTACCTGAATTACTTCGGTGAGCAACCAGAGGCTGTTCGACGCCATGTCGCTGCGGGTGTCCGGCGCATGATAGACTCGCCAGGCATTCGCATTCTTTCCCAAAGTCGGGATTCCTTTCTGGCAGGCCTGACGCTTTATGAGAAGAGGGCCGACAAAGGCTACAGCCTGACTGATTGCATTTCCATGCAGGCTATGCGCCGAGAAGGGCTGACCGATGTTCTCACTAATGACCGGCATTTCTAGCAGGAAGGTTTCCGGGCGCTGTTTCGATAATCAAATCTTCTGCAGTTTCCATGCGCCGCGCCGGAATAGGACTAATGCCGTGATGGTGAAAACGACGTCGGCAATTGGAACCGCTGAAAATACTCCGCGCGAACCCCATTCCAGGTGAATGCCTAAGAAATAAGCAAGCGGAAGCTGTACTACCCAGAACGCGACAAAATTGATCAGCGTGGGCGTCATGGTGTCGCCAGCTCCGTTAAATGCTTGCGTGAATACCATGCCCCACGCATAGCTGACATAGGCAAGCCCCACGAATCTCAAACAGGCGATGGCTGTTTGGGCGACATTTGGGTCGCTTGTAAAAATAGCCGCCAAGGGAGCAGGGAAGGAGAACAATAGGATCGACAGAGTTCCCATGTACAGCATGTTGTATAAACCGGTTTGATAAACCGAGCGTTCGGCGCGTTCCGGTTTCCTCGCTCCCAAATTTTGCCCGACCAATGTAGCCGCTGCGTTGCTCAATCCCCAGGCCGGCAAAATAGTGAAAATGATAATTCGCACGCCGATGGTGTAGCCAGCCACCGCCGCGCTGCCGAACGCGGAAATAATGCGGACGAGCGCAACCCAACTTGCGGTCACAATGAGAAACTGCACGATGCCCGTGATCGAAACTTTCAACAGATGCCACATCACTACCAAATTCAAGCGCACCTGTCGGCGGGTGACGACGATGCGATGCGTGCCGGAGCCAAGCGCCCAAAGTTGAAAAAGGACGCCGATGGTCCGGCCGGTGGTGGTAGCTACCGCCGCTCCTAAGACGCCGAGTTTTGGAAATGGCCCCCAACCATTGATGAGGCACGGGTCCAGCACCAGGTTAATGCCGTTCGCGATCCACAGCGTACGCATGGCCAGCGAAGCGTCGCCTGCGCCGCGAAAAATCGCGTTGATGAGGAATAGCAGAAAGATGACAGCCGAGCCGCCCAACAGAACTTGCGTATACAGCGAATTGGCTTCTACGGCCGGTGTGCTTCCCATCAAATGCAGCAGCGCCGGTGCTTTTAAGATGCCGATGATGGCGACTATGCCGGAGACTGCCAATCCCAAGAAGATGGCTTGCACGGCGGTATTCGAAGCGCCGTCGGCATCTTTTTCTCCAATGCGCCGGGCGACGAAGGCGGTAGTGGCCATGCTCAAGCCGATGGCGACGCCGAAGACCAGCGTCAACAGCGACTCGGTCAAGCCGACCGTGGCTACCGCATCGGCTCCCAGACGCGAAACGAAAAAGACATCGACGATTCCGAATAGCGATTCCATAGACATTTCTAGGATCATCGGGATCGCCAGCAATATGATCGCGCGGTTCAGGTCGCCTTCGGTGTAGTCCTGATGGCTGCCCAGTAAGGCTTCTTTCAACATGTGCTTTTCGACAGGGAAGGGCAGTTTTGCGGGTCAGGACAAGAAAGGCAAGATTGCCCGGTCAATCTCGGGCTCGGTGAGTTCTTTTAATTGTACGTCGCGATGCAGCGACCAGGTTTCGAGGTGTGTGCTGGATTGGCCGGGCTGAAGATCAGACAGCGGACTTAGCGTTTCGAGTTCCAGGCAGGCTCCGTTGGTGAACACTTCGAAAGAAGCGTGAAAATCCGGATACGTGAGGTTGCGATCAGCCTGATAGCGTTTGACAAAAAGATCGGCGCCGAGTAAGTAAGCCGCGCATGTATTTTCATTGAACATGCCGGCCTTTTGCGGCGAGTGGTCCGCAGCGTCCTGCTTCAAAACGAGATAGCTTTTCGTCAGCAGCCAACGTTTGTCGCTGAAATCTGTATACGCCCACATAATCATAGGATGGGTTGGCTGCAAACAATCCTGATGGCAGCCGCGCGGTGGAAAGGCGGCGATGGAAATCCCCCCGCGAGCCATTTGCGTGACCGCCCAAATAGAAACGCGCCGCGCCTGCCTGCCCGTGTTTTCGAGCCGATGCGTTATCGCCGCATCGCCGCCTTCTGTAAAGGCAATGGTGATTTCTTTTTGCAGTCCGGTTTCCGGCTCAACCGGCTGCAGCAGAGTAATGCTATCGCCGTTGCGCTTCACCAGCACAGGCGCATTATCCAGTGCGTAGGTATCCGGCACCACTTCCGGCGCGATCCACAACCGGTGGCCGCCGCGCATGGCCCACCAACTCTCGCCTGACTTGCCGAGTTGATCGGTAAATTCGGCAAATAGATTCTGCCCGCCGATGAACCCATAGCGGATGATACGCGGACCCACGTCGGTGGTTACGATCAGCTCCACTTCGCCGTTGGTGATGCGGTAACAGTTCGGCCAACCTGCGTACGCAACCTGCTCTATTTGGGTTTTAGCCATGAAAGTTATTTACCTTTGATTGCCAGAATTGCGTCGACGAGACCGCCTGTACGATGGAATTTCACGGTAGCAAATCTGGCGGCCTTCAACAGCGCGGAGTATTCGGATTCGGTGCGTTCCTTTCCATCCGTGCAGACCAGCATGTTGAGATCCTGCATCAGCGAATACACCGGGCCGGAGCGGTCTTCGTTCACCAGCGTCTCAGTCACGAGCAATCCGCCGCCCAGGGGAAGCTTTGCGAAAACCTTAGCCAGCAGAATATTGATTTTGGCATCGTCCCAATCATGCAGAATGCGTCCTAAACAATAGAGGTCGGCACAGGGTATTTCGTCGGCAAAGAAATCCGCACCGGCAAAAGAAATACGATCGGCAACTGGAGACTGAGAGATGTGTTCGAGCGCAAATTTCTCGACCGGCGGCAGATCCAGCACCGTCGCTTTCATTTCGGGATAAGCCACGCAAGCGGCCATCGCGAGGTGTCCGGTGGCGCCGCCCAAATCCACCAGGTGTTTGAAGTGGGAAAGATCAAAGGCGCGGACAATCAGATCGGAAGTGGTTTGCCCGAAGCCGTGCATGCCGGTCAGAAAACTGCGCGTGGAAGTTTCATCGCGGAAATAATGATCGAACAAACTCGCGCGGCCGCCGAATGTGGCGGCCCAGCGGTTTGTGCCTTCACGCACTGCATCCCCCAAGCCGTCCCACAGCTTGTAGAGAGATTGGTCGGAATATCTCACATAGCCCGCTAGAGTGGCGGGACTGTCGCTCACCAAAAAGCGGGCCGCGCTGGGCGAATTTCGATATACGCCACCCTCATGCTCTAAGAGCGTGAGGGAAACGCAGCCATCCAATAGGCGTTTGAGCGCCCCTTCGTTCAGGTTCAAACTGGCGGCTAGTTGCTGGACCGTTTGCGGCGCGGCGGCAAGCTGATCGAAAATGCCGAGGCTCACGGCGGTGAACATCGCCTTAGAACGGCGGAACGATTGCAGCAATTCAAGTACAACGGAGGAGTCTGGTTCTTTACTCATGAGAAATGATCAAATCCCTTTGATAACAGTGAGGCACCGTCGAGCAAAATTTTACCTGGATGCTGCTTGGTTATCACGCCAATTTCGGTGACCGGCAACCGGATCTTCAGTTTGGGTGGAGCGGTAAATAACAGCTCGTAATCTTCGCCGCCATGCAGCGCGTGGTGGATCGACGCGCCGGACGCCAGCGGTAAGCGATTGGAAGAGATCTCGGCGCCGGTCCTCGATTCCTTACAAAGCCGGGCCAGATCGAGCGACAAGCCGTCACTCAGGTCCATGGCCGCGGAAATACCCGCTTTGCGAAGGGCGATGCCTGCTGCGATGCGAGGCTCAGGCCGTAGATGCCGCTTCCAGTGCTTGCCCTTGCGCGTTTCAAATCCATGCGCCGAGCCGCCTAGCTCGCCAGTAACGTAAATGCGGTCGCCTGGTTTCGCGCCGCTACGCAGCAAAGCGGTTCCACGTGGAACGCGCCCGCAACAGGTCACATCCACGACCACCTTTTCAAAACGCGCCAAGTCGCCGCCGGCTAATATCACTCGATATTCTTTGGCTAGCGCGAGCAAGCCTTTGTAGAAACCAGTAATCCAAGTTGATCCGGATAGGCTGGCTGGGATCGCTAATGAAACTAAGCAAAAGACCGGTTCCGCGCCCATAGCCGCCAGATCAGACAGGCTGCGTGCTAATGCTTTATGTCCAATGTCGGCGGGCTTATGCGTATCGAGTGTAAAATGGCGGCCTTCCAGAACAAAATCGGAGGTAAACACCAGGTCTTCGTGTGCGCGCGGCCGCAGAATCGCGCAATCATCGCCGATTCCGCGAATGACGGTTTTATCGCCCGTGAAATCTTGCGCCAACTGCCGGATACGCTCAATGATAAGCGTTTCTCGCATGGGCTACTCGGCGGCCGCAAGAACTAAACCAGCCGGAAGCTCTTCGCCGAAGACTCGGCTGGAAGAAGCTAAGTCACCGGAATCGCCTGCCAGCTCACGCAGCAAATCGGCGGCGCGCGGTGAGGCTTCACAAGCGCGGCGCACCAGCTCAAGAGTCGCTGGAGGCATATCGCGCGCGGTATCTCCGGTTTGTTGGGCAATGTGAACGACGGCCTCCAGCAGCGCGGGCGTTTGCGGCAGCCGCAGCAAGGTTTCCACCCAACGGCTCACGACAGCCGGAGAAAGCACCAAGTTGATAGGCGCGCTGAATAGCTTGCGAGCGCCTAAGCGCGAAAGGCACCACACACCCGCCTCTAGCATCTCGCCCTTCTTGACAAAACCGAGCAGCGTGTCCCCGAGCTGCGTTTTGGTTTGTTGCGGCAATAATTCCAGGCTGGCGGCGGTTCGCCACATTTCACGATAGAGACTTTGGTTCATGCGGGGCGCGCGTTTTTGCTTGGGCAGCAGCGTGCCGGAGAGGCGTTGAAAAATATCGCCCTGTTGATTGCGGTTCAAGCCGCCGGCAATGCGGCCGCAGAAAATCCACCAATCGATTTCACATTGCACTTGATTCCCAAAAGTAATGCCGGAAGCGTAGACGCGCCGGGCCTGTTCGATGCGGAAGTCATCGCCGGGAAAGCCGAAGCCGGGCCGCAGGCAAAAGCCGGTGAGGCTCAGCCAGCGGATTTCATGCGGCGCGTTTTTCCGGCGGCCATCCGCTAGCGCCAGCAGTTTATCAGCGAACGCACGAATTGTGGGCAGCGGCCAGGAGGACCGTCCCAATCCGAGCAAATGTTCCAAGCGGGCAGGGAGTTGCTCGGGCGGGAGCGTGCCGGCGGACTTTCCGAAAACCTGTTCAATCAAAGCTTCTGCTTCGGTCTGTGTTTCCGCCGGAATCACGGCGCTCGAGCGAACGACAGCGCCAGCCGCGGGCGTGAGCGCCGTTTCGCCAGCCGTCTTGCGCAATTGGAATTGTAGCCGCCAGCGATGCTCGCTAATTTTCGATTCGGCCCAGGTTTCGAGCGTGCCTACTTCGCTCAAACGCGCCCCCAAAGTCACAGGCACTAGCCGCTCGCCGCCTTTACCGAAGCGGATCACGGCGTGCAATGGAGCGTGCAGGCGTGGATCACTCGCCGGGTCAAGCATGTCCTGACCGGCATCGAACGTCACTACGTCACCGGCCGCGTCGTCGGTACGGCTCAACGAACTGTAAAGCCGGAACGCCACAGGCGTATTGGCTACAAGCTGAATCTCTGGCTGCTCCAGCTTAATTTCTTGTCCTTCTTCAGAGCCACGCGGCATTAGGCAGACTGATTGAATGATGGATGGATCAGGCGTTTGTATCCCAAGAAAATAGGCGCGGGGCAGACCGCCGCGCACCAGCACTCCGCTGCCAGAACTGCGCACGTAGGAATAATAAGCAGCGCCGAGGGCTACCGCCAGATCCAGCTCCTGGTTTTCAAAGAGCAGGGGAGCGCGGCCGAACCAATGTTCCACCACGTCGCGCACGCGTTCGCGAAACACTGGCGGAATGAAAAAACCACCATTAAACAGGATGGCGTCCACACCGTTCGCCGCGGCCGGGGAGCTTTGCAGAAATTCCGCTAAGTGGCGAGTGATAGCGGGGTCGGAAACGTAGGGCAGGCCCAGTTCGCGAAAGACGCTTTGCTTTTCCTGCTGCGGTTTATCCGAAAGCTCGCAGGGCGGCAGGAAGCCACTCAACGCCAATTCCAAAATTTCTTCGCGCGTGATGGTGGCGCGCAGCGTTCCTCCTATCAGCGACGCTCCGCCGCCGGCCACGGTTACGTCCACGCTCGGCGGGGCATTCGGCGAAAGCAGTGTCTCTTTTGCAGCGGAACATTGGCGGCGTAGCGCGCTTCTCTGGCGCAAGGACAAAGTTTTGCCGAGCTTCGATTCGGCCAGCCAGGAAATTGTGAGATCCAGATTGTCTCCGCCCAGCAGCAAGTGCCGGCCCACGGTGGTGCGGGTAAACTGCACGCGATCGGCTTCGCGGTCTACCCGGACGAGCGTAAAATCGCTGGTGCCGCCACCCACGTCGCACACTAAAACAACCTGCTTATCGAATAATTCTTTGTTTGAACGCGAAAGATGCCCGGCGATCCAGGCGTAAAACGCCGCCGCAGGTTCTTCCAGCAGGGTCAGATTGTCGATGCCGGCATCGCGAGCGGCCTGCACGGTGAGTTCGCGCGCTTCTTCATCGAAACTGGCAGGCACCGTCAACACCACCTGGTGTTCGGAGATGGGCGAGCCCTTCACTCGCTTCCAGGTATCGCTTAAATATCCGAGATAGCGCGCGGAAGCTTCCACTGGAGAAAGGATTCGGCCTTCTTCCTGGGAATCCCATGGCAGAATTTTTGCGGTGCGATCCGCTTCGGAATTAGACAGCCATGATTTAGCCGAGTGAACAGTTTTGGTGGGGACCAGCGCGCCTTGGTCGCGCGCATACGCGCCGACCGCGGGCGGATCGCTTAAGTAGAGAAAAGACGGAAGCGTGCGGAGTGTACCGGTGCGCGTCGCGTCGAGTTGCTGTTCGATAGGAAGAACATGGATCGGCGGAAAATCGGATTCGGCGGCCTCTAGCGGGTCAATATAAGCAACGGCGGAGTTGGTGGTTCCTAAATCAATCCCTATATTCACGCGACCTACTACTTATACAACCGCGCGCTCGCGGACGTTAAATTCCAGTTTCCAGCGGCGTCCATCGGCGGCGACACACCACAACTCCAGCATTCCAGTTTCGGTTACATAGCTTTCTAGGGTAACGGCCACGATTTCTTCTCGGCCGTCCTCCGTATGTCCCGGCAGAAAAACTTCGATAGGGGCGAGCTCTTCAAAATCGCTATCAATGGCGTCGATCATGACGCCGGGCCTGTCGTTCTTTCTGGCAAGCGACGAGAAAAACCGGAACTCCGCCGGCTCACCCACCACTAATGCGAACTTGCGCTGGGGCAGTTCTACTTTCGAGCCTTCTTCCAAGCCGAACGGCACAACTGTAAGCGCCTTCATGGGCGAAGGCAGACCCGGAACTGCAGGAAGAGAACTTTCGATGCCGACATAATACGTGCGCGGCACACCGCCGCGAATACGCACGCCGTTGCCTGTGCGGACCAGCCCATAATAGGTCGCTCCATGCGCCACAGCATGCATCAGGTCAGCTTGTTTGCTCGCGTTGCGCAATTCCGTGACCGGCGGCGCGCCAACTTGCGCCAGCCAGCCGTTCAGCACTTCGAATAGACGCTGCTCAATCGCATTGGCCTGCAAGACGCCGCCATTTAGCAACAAATGAGTCGGCCGCGCAAAGCCGCCCGCATTCGCTCCGGCGTTGCGCAGAAACTGCGCGAGATGTTTGGTGATGGCGGCATCGCTCGCGTAATTCAGGCCTACTTCCATCAAGCCCGCGCGACGGTTGCGCTGCGGCCGGGCATCCGCCGGTACCGCAGGGAAGAAGCCTTCTAATAAAAGATTGCGGACGTCCGCGCTTTCCATGGTTCCGCGAATCGTTCCGCCCACCAGGCCAGTTCCGCGGCCCAAAATGGTTAACGGGTGATTGGCGGGCGCATTGTCACCGCTGGTAAGCAGCGCTTCTTTCGCCGTGCGGCATTGCTGCCACAACGAATGAAATTGAATGGGGTCGAGCTTCGAACCTTTTTCCGCGAACTGCTGCTCGGCGTAACGGGCCAGCGCCAGATCCATGTTATCGCCGCCCAGTAGCAGGTGGTCGCCCACGGCGATTCGCTCCAACTGCAATTCACCGGCGCTTTCGGTGACGGAAATGAGCGTGAAGTCAGTAGTTCCACCGCCGATATCCACCACCAGGATTAAATCGCCAGGCTTTACCTGTTCGCGCCAATTTGCATTACGCTCAATCCACGCGTAAAAAGCGGCCTGCGGCTCTTCGAGGATGGTGACTTCGGGATAGCCGGCCAGTTTGGCGGCGCGTTGGGTTAAGTCACGCGCGGCGGCATCGAACGAAGCAGGGACGGTTAACAGAACGGATTGCTGCTCCAGCGGCGCATCCGGATGTTTCGCATCCCATGCCGAACGCAGATGCAGTAAATATTGAGTGGAAGCTTCCACGGGCGAAATTTTATGGACGCCCTCAGGCGCGGTGAGCGGCAACAACGGCTGAGTGGGGTCCGCGCTTTGATTCGAAAGCCAGGATTTAGCGGAACTCACTAGCCGCGTGGAATTTTCAACGCCGCGCGTCCAAGCGAAGCGGCCTGTTAAATAAGTCGGATTCGGATTCCAGGGCAGAGCAAGCGCGCCGTCCACAAATTCTTTCTCGCCCGGTAGATAAAGAGAAGACGGAAGCAATTCGCGCTCCGCCACTTCACCGGCATTCACTAGCTGCGCGACCGGCAAAAGTTCTACGGGAGAGGCTTCGCCGCTTTCATTGCTGGCGGCGGCATACGCGAGGGCGCTGTTGGTGGTTCCAAGATCAATTCCAATTACGTATTGGGGCATTAGGCGGTGAACTATTCGATCTCGATCTCAGCGGGCGCCAGTACCGCCGGATTCTGTTTGCCTAGGGGCGGAAGCGTGATGGACGAGGCCAACCAGCCGCGATGGCGCAAGGTGCCGCCGGCTACTTTGCCGCTGGCCGGAACATTGCCGAGCAGCTTAATGCGGTTCGGGTCCGGCGCTTTGGAAGCATCCAGTTTCTGAGGCGTGCCCTCCACGCCGTCGAGGACCGGCGCGAGCGTGACATGCCGCGTAAGCGCTGCTTTGCAATCGGTATGGATGCTGCGGACGGCCGCGCCCACTTGATCGTCCGCGAACGAAGCGATGTCTTCCATGAGGAAGTCAATGAGGCGCGAATCGCGCTGCAGGATCTGCAGAATTTGCAAAGCGCCGTCGCTCAGCTTTGGAATTTCCACGGGCGGAGGCGGCTGAGGCTTCACGAAGCCAAATTCAGCCGCCACATTTTCGGGCAACACGCCGGAAAACAGAATCGAAAAAAAACTGCTGAAGGCAGCCGAGACGCGGGACAAATATGGACCTCTATCTAGTTAACTTAAACATAACAAGGATATCAGTCGGGATTCGTTTCAGAAGCATGTCAAGTGGAAACGGATTCGGGGTCGGCCTTCAAAGCGAATAGCAGAAAAGATCGCGCCGTGACTTCATATTGCTCGCCGGACTTTATCTTTACTTCCTCACTCTTGACTGGTTCGTTGGTGTCCACCAAGATAGACCATTCTGAACCGCCGAAGCACTCGGGCAGCGTGAATTTTACGGGTTCATGATGACCGTTAATGACCAAGAGCAGTGTTGCCTCATGTCCAAGCTGACGGATGCCAGTCGGTTGCGCGCGCCCATCCAGCAGCATGCCGAAACAATGCAAGCCTGAATCGCCCCACTGCTCGTCCTCCATCTCGCTGCCGTTGGCGTTGATCCAGGTGACGTCCTTTACGCCCAATTCCTCCAAATACTGACCGTTTAGAAACAAGTTACGGCGCAGGATCGGAAATTTGTGGCGCAATCCGATTAATTTTTGAACAAAGCCGATGAGCGAACGGCCCTTGTCCTGGATGTTCCAGTTGACCCAACTAATCTCATTGTCCTGGCAATACGCGTTGTTATTACCCTGTTGCGTGCGGCCGAATTCATCTCCCGCCAGCAGCATGGGCGTACCTTGTGAAAGCAGCAAAGTAGCCAGCATATTGCGGACCTGGCGTTCACGCAAGGCGTTGATTTCCGCGTCGTCCGTGGGGCCTTCCACGCCGCAGTTCCAGGAGCGGTTGTCTGACGTGCCGTCTTTGTTGTCTTCGCCGTTTGCCTCGTTGTGTTTTTCGTTGTAGGTAACGAGGTCATTTAGTGTGAAGCCATCGTGCGCGGTTACAAAGTTGATCGAGGCCCAGGGACGGCGGCCCTGTTTGTCAAAAATATCAGCCGATGCGCAAAGACGAGGGGTTAGGGCTGATGCGGGGGCGTCGCCTTTCCAGAAACTCCGCACCGTATCGCGGAAGTTATCGTTCCATTCCCCCCAACCGGGAGGAAATGCGCCGACCTGATAGCCGCCCGGACCGCAATCCCAAGGCTCCGCAATCAGCTTAACCGTGGCCAATACCGGATCTTGACTGCAAGCTTTCAAGAATCCGCTGCGATTGTCGAAGCCATTCGGCTCCCGCGCCAGGATGGTGCCCAAGTCAAAACGAAACCCGTCGATATTCGTCTGCTCCACCCAATAACGCAGGCTGTCCATCACCATTTGCAATACGCGCGGATGGCTGACATTGACCGTGTTGCCGGTACCGGTGTCGTTGATGTAGTAGCGCTGGTCATTTTGCAGCAACCGGTAATAGCTGGCGTTATCCAGCCCCCTGAAAGACAGCGTAGGGCCGCGTTCGTTTCCTTCGGCCGTATGGTTATAGACGACGTCCAAGATGACTTCCAGGCCGCCATCGTGCAGCCGGGCCACCATTTCTTTGAACTCCCGTAGGCTATCGTGCCGTTCGGCAGCATAGCGCGGATCGGGCGCGAAGAAACCAATGCTGTTGTAGCCCCAGTAATTTTTAAGGCCCAATTCCAGCAGATGATTGTCGTCAATGAAGGTGTGAATGGGCAGCAGTTCGACGCTGGTTACACCGAGCGACTTGATGTAGTCAATGACGGCTTTCTGCCCCAGGCCGGCATAGGTGCCGCGTAAATGTTCAGGAAGCGCTTCATTGCGCTTAGTGAAACCGCGGACGTGCATTTCGTAAATGATGGTGTCGTCCCAGCGTTTGGGTTTGCGGCTGCGGCTCCCGGTCCAATCGAAATTTGGATCCACCACGGTGCATTTCGGCATGAAAGGCGCGCTATCGCGTTCGTCAAAGGTCAAATCGTCGCCGGATTCCATCTGATAGCCAAAGATGGCGGGATCCCACTTTAGTTCGCCCGTGTGTGCGCATGCGTGGGGGTCGAGCAAGAGTTTGTTGGGATTGAAGCGATGCCCGTTCTCCGGCTCGTACGGTCCGTGAACGCGATAGCCATAAATGGTTCCCGGAGTAATGTCCGGCAAATATCCATGCCAGATTTGATCGGCATGCTCCGGCAAGGCGATGCGCTCGGCCTCGGTTTGCCCGTCCGGACCAAAGATACAAATCTCCACTTTCGTCGCGTGTTCGGAAAACACGGCAAAATTTGTGCCTTTTTCATTCCAGGCGGCTCCCAGAGGATAAGGAAGACCTTCTCTGATCCGACTTCTCACTATGTTGGTCAACTAAGCTCCTTATGAACAGTTTTAAGAGACTGCCATGGGCTCGAAAGTTTCAACCCGCGTGAGTATCTGGTACTTACGCTAAGTATGAAACGTTTTTAGTGAATGCGTTTCCTAACAGATATGGCAACAAAGAAAAAACAATCGTCTTCCGGCTCGGACCCGAAGTCAAAGCGGATCGTGAAGAACAAAATGGCTACCGTGATGGATGAGTTTAAGCACAAACAACTCAAATCCGGTAAGAGCGGGCAGAAAGTAACCAATCAGAAACAGGCGGTTGCGATCGGTTTGAGTGAAGCCCGCAAGTCGGGAGCGAAACTGCCTCCGGCGAAGAAGAAAAAATAGCAGCGCTGCCGGTACGGAATTTAAAGTGACGATTTGATGTAATTTCGATCTCACAGTTGAGGAGGTTCGGATGGTAGACCCAAAGTTCAACAAATTACCGGCCCCGGCCGATGGGGGGAGGAGAAAATCCGCGGGCGCGAAGCCACGCCGCGGATTGAGTATCAACGAAACGATTGCGGCGGATGCGAACAAGTCGATCGGGGCCGCAGGCGTGGATACGTCGAATATCACGACCGGATTTAAGGGAAATGACCCTAGTGCACGCATCGATACGGAGCCCGTTCCGCTTCCGTTTCGGCGTGAAGAAGTCGCCTTACGCGCGTTTGAGCTCTGGAAGGAACGCGGCTCTCCTTTAGGATCGCCCGAGGTGGACTGGAAAGAGGCCGAGCAAGACCTGCTGGCTCGTAGCCGGGGTTCCAGGGCCGCGGTTGCCGGCGTCTAGCGTTTATTTCCATAAAAAGCAGAAAGGCCCGCCAGGCGAACTTGCCTGACGGGCCTTTCTTGATTGCGGAGCGGGATTTTTAGTAATCCATCTCGGGGCCGTGGCCGCCGCCGGGAGGCCCAGCAGGTGCCTTCTTTTCCGGGATCTCGCAGATCATCGCTTCGGTGGTCAGCATGAGAGCGCTGATGGAAGCGGCGTGCTGCAGGGCGGAGCGGGTCACCTTGGTGGGATCGATGACGCCCGATTTCACCAGGTCTTCGTAGGCGCCGGTGGCAGCGTTGAAGCCGAAGTTGTTATCGGGGTTGGAACGGACCTTCTCAATCACAATGGCGCCTTCGTAGCCGGCATTGCCAGAGATCTGGCGCAGCGGCTCTTCGGTGGCCTTGCGGATGATGTCGATACCGATCTGTTCGTCGCCTTCCGCCTTCAGGCTGGAGAGTGCTTTACCAGCGCGGAGAAGTGCGACACCGCCGCCAGGGACGATACCTTCTTCGACGGCCGCGCGGGTGGCATGCAACGCATCTTCGACGCGTGCTTTCTTTTCCTTCATCTCGGTTTCGGTGGCAGCACCGACCTTGATGACGGCAACGCCGCCGGCGAGCTTGGCCAGACGCTCTTGCAGCTTCTCGCGGTCATAATCGGAGGTGGTTTCGTCGATCTGAGCGCGGAGTTGCTTGATACGGGCTTCGATGTGCTTCTGCGTGCCGCCGCCGTCAACGATGGTGGTGTTGTCTTTGTCAACCGTGACGCGCTTGGCGCGGCCCAGGTCTTCCAGACGGACGCCTTCCAGCTTGATGCCGGTTTCTTCCATCAATGCCTTGCCGCCGGTGAGGATGGCAATGTCTTCCAGCATCGCTTTGCGGCGATCGCCGAAACCAGGAGCCTTCACGGCGCAAGCATTCAACGTGCCGCGCAGCTTGTTGACCACGAGGGTTGCCAGCGCTTCGCCTTCGACTTCTTCGGCGAGGATGAGCAACGGCTTGCCGGAGCGGGCAATCTGCTCAAGCAACGGCAGAAGATCTTTCATGTTGCTGATCTTCTTTTCGTGAATCAGGATGTAGGGGTCTTCCAGCACTGCTTCCATGCGATCGGGATCGCTGATGAAGTAGGGCGAGAGATAACCGCGGTCGAACTGCATGCCGTCAACGGTCTGCAACTCGGTCACCATGGTTTTGGATTCTTCCACCGTGATGACGCCGTCTTTGCCGACTTTGCCCATCGCTTCGGCAATGATGTTGCCGATGGTGGCGTCGCCGTTGGCCGAAATGGTGCCAACCTGAGCGATCGCATCACCTTGTGAAGGAACAGGCTTCGAGAACTTCTTGACTTCCTCGACGACAGCCTCAACAGCCTTCTCGATGCCGCGCTTCAGAGCCATCGGGTTTGCGCCGGCGGCCACTGACTTCACGCCTTCGCGGAAGATAGCCTGGGCCAGGATGGTGGCGGTGGTGGTGCCGTCGCCAGCGATATCGGAGGTCTTCGACGCAACTTCACGCACCATCTGCGCGCCCATGTTCTCGAGCGGATTGGCGAGTTCGATTTCCTTGGCGACCGTGACACCGTCTTTGGTGATGGTCGGTCCGCCGAATTTCTTTTCCAACACCACGTTCCGGCCCTTGGGACCGAGGGTGACCTTCACGGCATCAGCCAGCTGATTTACGCCGCGAAGAATAGCTTGACGCGAATTTTCGCTATAAACAATCTGTTTTGCAGCCATTATTCCTTAAACCTCTTACTTAGCCTTCCCGTTTGAAGAGCCGTTGGTGAGCACGCCGAGAATTTCATCCTCGCGCATAATCATGTACTCAACGCCATCCAGCTTGATATCGCTGCCAGAGTATTTGCCAAACAGAATGCGATCGCCAACCTGCACGTCGCAAGGGACCACTTTGCCGTCGTCGGCTTTCTTGCCTTTACCAACGGCAACAACTTCGCCTTGCTGCGGCTTTTCTTTGGCGGAATCGGGGATGAAGAGCGTACCGTGTTTCGTCTCGCCCTCTTCGAGCCGTTTAACCACGACGCGGTCGTGAAGCGGTCGAATGTCCATATTTAAAAACCTCCAGTGTGTGTAAAACGTAAATCCCGAGATCGGATTATTGGTGGTGACCAGGTGTTATGAGCGCCCGGGTTACCCGTAGATAGTTTTAGCACACTCTGGCGTAGAGTGACAAGAAATATGTGTAAGTAATTGTTTTTAATTGACTTATGTGGTGTTGCCTTAGGGGTTGATGGTGCATTGCTAAGATTTTATGCATTTTTATGAATAAGATGTGGGTGGGGAGCGGAGTCACAAGATTAAAGTGAATTGAGGATCTCTTGTTTTGTAACGCCTTTATGGTTGGCCACATCCCGCAAAATGCCATGGAGAGTGCCAATGCGCAAAGCTTTGTGGGCGGGTACGGCAATTCGGTGGGACGTCGGCTCAGTCGTCTCGAGGATGATGTGGCTTCCAACCTGGTTGACCTTTGCATATCCCCAGCGGGTAAGCGCCGCGGCTAATTCAAGGCCGCTTAGGTCCCGCGGAATTTTCATCAGGCGGTTTGGAGTACCTCGTCTCGAACAAGGTGGAGGCGGATATTTTCAGGCTTCGGCCGATCAAAGTAGAATGCCTCAACCGCCTCTTTGACATTGGCGCGCAAAGACACCCAATCATCTCCTTGGGTGAAGATGCTCTCGGTAAGGCATTCAGCGGAAAAGCCGCCGTCCGCCTCCTGCGTGACTTCAAAAACGACTTCGTTCATAGATTTTCTGCTTGTATCGATTGCCCGGTCTGCATCCTCACGATACGCGAAAGCGCCGCGAATATGCAAATCACATCCACCCGCTTGTTACCCTAAGAATACCGGCTAGCAAATCCATTATGCGGCGAATTTCCCTTGTTTTCTCCATCGCCGCCATTGTGATCGCGCTTACGGTCGGCTACACCTATAAGCTGCGCCGCGAAAATACCAAGCATCTTCATTTCACGCCTACTCCTGAAATCAAAACCGGCGTGGAAGGCGCGGCCTTCGGCGGCTGGAGTTATAAGAGCGACGATCCGCAGACCAACCGTCCGGTGGTTCGCGTCTTTGCCAAATCGTTTAACGCCACGAAGGACCCTTCCACGTTTGAGCTCACCGCGCTAGCGCTGAAACTTTACGACAAGGATGCCGGGCACTACACCTATGTCACTAGCGACCACGCCTTGTTCGACACGCGAAGCGGCGTGATGAAATCCAGTGGCCCGGTTCACATCGTCATTAATGTGCCAGCCGAGATGGATGCGGCTGATACGCAAAAGCTGGCAAAGTACGTTCAGGTCATCACATCCGGCGTCACCTACGAGACGAAAACCGGCAAAGCTTCCAGCGATCAGGCCGCTACGTTCATGTTTCCGGCCGGCGGCGGCAAGGCGGTCGGCGTTGAATACGATCCCAACATAAAGACGCTGCATTTGAAATCGCAGATCGCGCTTGACTGGGTGGGTAATGGACCGCCTGAAAACAAGATGCATGTGGAAGCCGGCGACCTGGTTTATAAAGAAGTCGAGCAAAAGGTTTATCTTTCGCCCTGGTCGAGAATGCAGCGGCAGAGCACTACCATTGAAGCGCAGAACTCCGTTGTCACTTTGCAGGACGGCACCTTGCATCAAATTGATTCGGATCATCCGTCCGGGGTCGACGATCGCGACGACCGGCATGTGGCTTATTCCGCCGAGAAGATGACCGCATTCTTCAACGAATACGGCGAGATGGTGCAGATCACGGGCGACAAAAACGCGCGCGTGGTTTCCAAGCAAACCGCCGCTCAGACCGTGCTGACTGGCGACAAGGCGAACCTGCTGTTTGCCGTCGTTGATACGCCGGGAAGCGGCGGGCTCGTGAAATCGGAGAGCGATCTGCATTTGGTGACGGCGGACGGACATGCGGTGGCGGAATCGGCGCCGCTGCCTGTGCCGGGCATTTTGCCCTCTGAAACGCGTATCCTGCGCAGCGAGCATATCGAGCTTGAGATGAGGCCGGGCGGCCAGGAAGTACAGGAGATTCGCACTGCCCAACAGGCCCAGTTGGAATTCAAGCCGAATCGTCCGGAACAGGTGCATCGCGTTCTCGACGCTTCGCGGCTGCGAATCGTATATGGCGAAAACAGCTACGTCGATACGTTCATGGGCTGGAACGTTGCTACGCATACAGACAAGCCCGCGTCCGCCAGTAAAGCCGCTCTGGGAAAGGACGGCAAACCTGCCGGGCTGCCTCCGCCCGCGTTGACCTGGAGCGATGTGATGACCGCCAAATTCGCGCCGGGCAGCAACCAGATCAGCACGATTGACCAACAGGGTAACTTTCGCTATCAGGAGGGTGTTCGCAAAGCCACGGCGAAGAAGGCGTTTCTGGAACAAACGCTGAACCGCATTACGCTGACCGATTCCGCAAAAGTGATAGATGACACCGGATCGGCAACGGCTGACCGCATCATTATGAATCAGGCCAACGGCGATATGGATGCCGTTGGTCATGTGCTTTCGACGCATGCGCCCGATAAGAATGAAAAGCCCGGCACATCCATGCTGGATGCCAGCCAGCCTATGCAGGCCAGAGCGGATTGCATGCGGACGCGCGAAAGCAATACGCAGATCTTTTATCAAGGAAACGTCACGATGTGGCAAGGCGCTAACCGCATTTCGGCGGACAAAATTGATTTGGACCGGGAAGAGCAGTCTTTGCACGCCGTGGGTAAAGTAGTCAGCGAATTGGTGGATAACAAAGATTCCTCGGCCGATGCGGATCCCGCCGGCGGCGCGGCAAATAAGGCAAAAATGACGCCAGTTGCCGCGGCGGGGCCGGTCTACACCACGGTGGAAGCGCCTGAACTGCTCTACCGCGACGATACAAGAAGAGCGCTTTATACCGGCGGCGCAACGCTGACGCGCCAGGGCATGACGATTACCTGCAAAAAGTTGGAAGCCTTTCTGACCCCGAAGACCGCGCAAAATAATAACGATTCTTCGCTGGACCATGCCGTCGCTGACGGCAACGTGATGGTTTTCAAAGAGTTGGCAAATAGCCGCAAGCGCACCGCGACTTCGGAGCATGGCGAGTACTTCACCGCCGACGAAAAAGTGGTGTTAAACGGCGGATCGCCGCAGATGGTGGATAGCATCAAGGGGATTACCAGGGGGCGTGAACTGGTCTATTACAGCGGCGACGATCATTTATTGGTTGAGGGGGCTAACAAGAGTCCGGCGTTCACCCAGATGAAGAAGCGGTAAGCCTACTTTGTGCGGCGGTAAATTACGCAGAGTTTGGTGCGCGCGACTTCTTTGTATTGTGTCAACCACTGCCGCAATTCAGGGTAAACGTCCAGTGCCAAGGCGGGATTGAGCGGGCCGAGTCCGTCCACCACAAATTCAGGTTGTGATTTCACAAATAGCGCTCTATTTTGGGTGGCGGCCTCGCTGTAGATGGCTGTATTGGCGGATAGGTGGCGGTCGGCGGGAACGCCGGTCAACGGTTGTGAATCCCAGAATAAGTTATCCGGGAGCAGGCGGGTATAAACATAGATATCTGGACGATAGCCCCAAACGAACAACGTATCGCCGGGCTTCGCCAAACGAGCGATGGCAGCGGCGGCGTGTTGGCCATCGAGATCCATCGCAACGTCTGACCAGTTCGGTTCGTGTCCAGTTAAATCAGCCGCTGCGAGTGTGGCGTAATGCGAACCAAAACGTACCAGGGGCAACAGTAACAACAAGCTCAAAACGGCTAGAGCTAGTTTGCGGTTTCGGCGCAGCGCCAGGATAATGCCGCGCGACGCTACAATCGCCAGCGACGGCAGCAATTGCAGAAAATAACGCGGAGCGAAGCGGTTGCCCAGGCAGACCGCGGCGAATGAGAATGCGATCCAAACGCCCAGCTTCCAACGCTGCGCTTTGCCGAGAGAGGGAAAAGCAAATAATGCGCCGGTTGCCAGAGCGGCATGAAAGCCAAGCCATCCGGCCACGCGCGTGAAGCCGACTTGGAAGGGATGGGCGGTGGGCCAACCTCGCGAGTACAGCAGACCCCAGCGCCAAACTTGCTCATAGAAGCCTGGCCATGCGCCCGAAAACCAGAACCAGGCCCCCGCAACTGCCAGAGGCGCCGCCAAGCCCGCCAGCAATAGCGGCAATTCGGCCAGCAGCCACAATGCGCACACCGCCACAACGAACGCCGCTTTGATATTCACTAATAGCCCGATGCCGCAGAAGAAACCGGCCCATGCCGCGCGGCGTTGATAGGCGAAGTAAACCGCGGCTAAATGCGGCGTCAAGAGCAGCGCGTCGGCAGCAAACGGAATCACGGCCGCGGGCAAATAGAACGCCGTGAAAAACGCTATCAACAAAGCGGCGGCTTTGCCTTCCGCCTCGCCCCAACAAGCTCGCGCCAAACGATACGTGAACTGACAAGCAAGCAGAATATAAGCGGCGTCCAAGAAGCGCAGCGCGAGGCCCGAATAGCCGCCCACCAGCAGGTAATAAACCGCACATAACGGCGGCTTGTCGTACCAAAAATCGCGGTAAGGGATTTTCCCGGCGAGGATTTGGATCGCCGCGGCTAGATGATAGTCTTCATCCGACCAAAGCAAATGCAGGTGCGCCAACCGCAGGCAGGCCAGTGCAACCAGCACGCCCCACCATGCGTACTTCTGAATAGGAAGTGGTTCTCGTGTAAGAGCTGCGGCCTGCATTCAACGCGTATCATAAGGCATGGTGGGACTAGGACCTATGGAAATGGATCAGTGAGAACGTTACAGACGGTGGAGATTTCTAAGTCCTACAACGGCCGGCGCGTGGTGGATAACGTCAGCGTGCGCGTGGAGCAGGGTGAGGTGGTGGGTTTGCTGGGCCCTAACGGCGCGGGCAAGACGACTTCCTTCTATATCATCGTGGGTTTGGTTAGTCCGGAATCCGGCGAGGTGCTGCTTGACGATCAACCGGTCACCAAGCTCCCCATGTATTTGCGCGCGCGGCGCGGTGTTAGCTACCTTCCACAAGAGGCGTCAGTCTTTCGAAAGCTAAGCGTGGAGGACAACCTGATGGCGATTTTGCAGACGCTATCCCTGAACGGCCGCGAACGGCGCGAGCGCATGAATAACCTGATTTCCGATCTGGGCCTTGAAACCGTGCGCCACAGCAAGGGGTATATGCTTTCGGGCGGCGAGCGGCGGCGCGTGGAAATTGCGCGCTCGCTGGTGCTGCAGCCGGATTTCATTCTGCTTGATGAACCGTTTTCCGGGATTGATCCGATTCAGGTCTTGGAGCTACAGCGCATCATTGGCGACTTGAAACATCGCGGCATCGGCATATTAATTACCGACCACAATGTCCGGGAAACGTTGGCCGTCACCGATCGGGCGTACATCATCAGCAGCGGCCGTATCTTCCGCGCCGGTTCGCCCGATTCGCTGGGAAGAGACCCCGAAGTGAAGCGTATTTACCTCGGAGAAAATTTCTATTTCCCACCTAATTTGCCGAATTAGTTTCATAGAAAATACCACAAAAGCCCGATTTTTCTTGGTTTAGCTGGGTGCTTCAGCGGTGTTAAACTGAAATCCGTATGAGTTCTCTGTCGCAACGGCTACATCTCGGCGTTCAACAGAAACAGATACTTACGCCTGGGCTCGTGCAGATGGTCACGGTCCTTCAACTCAATCGGCTTGAGCTGAAAGACATGATCATGAATGAGATTGCCGAAAATCCGGTTTTGGAAGAGGCGGCGGAATCCAGCGAGGAATTAACTCCTGGCGAAGTGCAGAGCTTACTCGAACGGGAAGCACGGACTGACCCGGCTGATGCAGCCATTCTAGAGAAAATCGAGCTACCGCAGCAGAGTTTAGAAGGAGACAGCGGCGCTGACTTCTCGCCTGCTGATTTTGCACCGGAAGGAACTCCCTTTGAAAGCGCCACGGTGGCGGCAGCGCCAGAAGAGCAGGCCAAAGCCGATCCTTTCGATGAAATCGACTTCGGCAGTTTCTTTGACGATTATCTTGATCCGGGGTTTAAAAGTCCGGCTTCGGAATCGATAGAAAAGCCCTCCTTTGAAACTTTTCTTTCGTCGCCGGTGACGCTGTCGGATCATTTGCAATCGCAGCTTAGCGTGTTGATTTTGCCGGAATTCGTGCGCCAGGCCGCGAACAGCATCATCGGGAATCTGGAAGAGAGCGGTTATTTGATGACGCCGCTTGAAGAGATTGCGGTGGCTGAAGGTCTTCGTCTGCCGGATATGCGCGCTGGATTGAAAGCCGTTCAATCGCTAGAGCCGACCGGTGTAGGCGCGATGAATTTGCGCGAGTGCCTGCTGCTGCAGCTTGAGGAGCGCGGCGGCCGCGATTCTGTTGCCTGGAAGATAGTTCACGATCAGCTGAAGCTGCTGGAAACCCGGCAATTGACGCAACTTGGCAAGGTGTTGGGGCGTCCGTTGGAACATATTCATATTGCGGTGAATGCCATTCGGCACTTAGATCCCGCGCCCGGCCTGCGCTATTCCGGAGGGGGTGCCCGGCTGGTAGAGCCTGATGTCTATATTGCTAAGGACGGAGACGATTACCTCATCACGTTGAACGACGATGAGATTCCGCAATTGCGGATGAACGGCGAGTACAAGAAAATGATCGACCGCGAGCAGGAGCCCAATAAGGATATCCGCAACTACGTAAAGGAACGCTACGCCTCAGCTCTGCAGTTGATCAAAAACATTGAACAGCGCAAACAAACCATTCTGCGCGTCTGCCAATCCATCGTGCGCCGCCAGTCCGATTGCCTGGAAGGCGGTCTTGACAATCTGAAGCCAATGATGATCAAAGAGGTAGCCGAAGAGATTGGCGTGCATCCATCTACTGTGAGCCGTGCCGTTGCGAACAAATACGCACATACCGCGCAAGGAGTTTTTGAATTACGGTCATTTTTCTCCGAGGGGGTACAGGGACCCATGGGCAGTTCCACCCCGCTGGTTGTGGTAAAGAACCGGGTGAAGAAAATGATCGATGAGGAAGATACCAGTCACCCGCTTACCGATGAGCAAATTACGGCCAGGCTGCAGACAGAAGGTATTGAAGTGACACGGCGCACGGTGGCCAAATACCGTGAAGACTTGAAAATTCCGTCGACGCATCAACGCCGTCACCGGAATTAAATTGCCCACAACAAAAACGGTGAATCATGAAACTCATAGTTTCCGGAAAAACCAGAGAATTTACCCCCCAGATTCAAGAGAAGTTCAGCGCCAAACTCGCTAAACTGAGCAAGTTTGTCGAGCGGCGCGGAGAGCGTGAGGCGCACGTCACCCACCATATGGAGCGTCATCTTCATAAGGTGGAATTGATCGTTAATTTCTACGATCATTCCCTGGTGGGAGAAGGCTCCGACGCCGACCTGGATACCGCCCTCTGCGGCGCGGTTGAGAAGTTGGAGAAGCAGGCGTCCAAGCTGCGCGCCAAGTGGCGTGTCACCCACCGCGATGTCAAGAACGTGCGCTCCGGCAAGGAAATATTCGGCGGCGCGGACGCGGTTGCTGCTCCGGCGGCGCCGGTTAAGACCGCGAAACCGGTGAAGGCTCAAAAGAACGAAAGCAAGGCGCGCGTGGCCGCTCCGAAGCCCAAGCTTTTCCGCGTCAACTATGACGAAGACCAGAAACCGATGACGCTCGAAGAAGCCACCATGGAAATGGAAGCGGGCGCGAACTACGTCGTTTATCGCGACTGCGACCGGGACCGCTTATCGATGCTCGTGCGGCGCCCCGACGGGCATTTGGATCTGATCGAAGCCTGACGCTACACTAAAAGCTATCCCCACAGACTGCAATTTGCGGGCAATGCCGAAAGTGTAATGTCCAAACTGAAAGAAGCTGTCGATAGCACTAGCACTTCTGTTTCCGTTGAACCGCTCTCGTCGGCGGAGTTGGTGATTATTACCGGGATGAGCGGTTCCGGCAAACAGACCGCGCTCAAAGCGTTCGAAGACCTTGGTTTTCTTGCGGTAGATAATCTGCCGATCGCGCTGGTTTCGAAATTCGCCGACCTCACACAAGACGCGAAGACCCGCAGGCGCGCGGCGTTAATTATTGATATCCGCGAGGGCGAAACACTTACGCAGTTTCCCGCGATCTTCGCGGAGCTCCAGAAAAAGCTGAACAGCAAGCTGCTTTTTTTGGATGCCGACGACGAGGTGCTGCGCCGCCGCTTTAGCGAGACCCGGCGGCCGCATCCGTTTGGGAGCAAATCAACAGTTCTGAGCAGTTTGCGGCACGAACGCGCGCAACTAGCGCCCATCCGCCGCCTGGCCGACCTGGATATCGACACGACCAAGTTGAACGTGCATGAATTGCGGGCGCTGATTTCCGCTAAATTTCAGGAGACTGAACAAACCGGCCAAATCGTGGTTTATGTGAATAGCTTTGGCTTTCGCCACGGCGTGCCGCCCGACAGCGATCTGGTGTTTGACGTGCGCTTTCTACCGAATCCGAACTATATTCCGGAGTTCAAGAAACTTTCGGGAAGGCATCCGGCCGTTGCCCGGTATATCCGTTCTTTTCCGCAGACGATGGAGTTCGTCAACCGGATTTCGGAGCTCCTTATTTATTTGCTGCCGCATTACATCCGCGAGGGTAAGAGCTATTTAACTATTTCGTTCGGCTGCACCGGCGGCCACCATCGCTCCGTCTTTATTGCCGCGGAAATTTACAAGCGCTTGAAGAAGGCCGGGTTTACGGTGAAGGAGCATCACCGCGATATTGGCAAAACCGTCTAGCAGCTCGCTATATTGACCAAAAACTGCTAGCAGTTTTTTAGTGTTTCGCGCGGAAATGCATCGGGATCGCGTTCTTCTTCCGGCCCATCCACGCATTCCAAATCTTTTTCGATAGCGATTTTCAAAACGGAGCCATTGGCGGGCAGATCAAAGTAAATGCCCAGGCTGGTGCTGCTGGCCGCCCAGTCTTTCACGTCGGTGCTAGGCGCCGAAATACGTATAATTCCTTCGTGGAAAGATGCTTGGCCGCCCGGCTCAGCTCTTGTCTCCAAAACATAGGACAAATCGGTCGCGCCTGGAAAAACGACCCGTTCCCGCAGCATATCCCCTTTTGCCAATGTATTCACTTCGCGTTGATTTACGCGCAGCCGCAGCGTGTTATCCCGGAACCTCAACTTCATCTATTACGAGTTTATCCGCCATTCGCCCGAATAAATATTGAAGCGCCTGTCGCGCACAAAGCCGATGAGCGTTAAGCCCTGCCCGCGCGCCGTTTCCACCGCCAAACTGGACGGACCGCCTACCGTGGCCAGCAGCGGAGCGCCCGCCATACTGGCTTTCTGAATCAACTCAAAACTGCTGCGGCTGCTGAGAAACAGGATGCGGTCATGCAGCGGTATCCGCTTATTGAGCAGCGCCCAGCCGATCACCTTATCTAAAGCATTGTGGCGGCCGATATCTTCGAAAGCCGCTTCCACCACGCCTTCGCGCGTGACCAGGGCCGCGGCGTGCAAGCCGCCGGTTTGCCCAAAACCTTCCTGATGTTGGCGCAATAATCCAGGAAGCCGCTCAATGGCGCTCGCCGATATTTGAAAATTGTCATCCAAAACGGGAACCGCTTGCGCAATGGCTTCCTGGCTGCGCTTTCCGCAAATGCCGCAGCTTGAGCTCATAAACCCATTGCGCGACGTACGCCAACTTTCAAAATCGACGCCTTTCGCCAGTTCTATCAAAATTTCGTTGGAAGGTTCGGCGCCGAGCGGGCGAATTGCCGAGACATCAGAAGGCGCATAAATAATTCCTTCAGCCAGCAGCAGTCCGGCCGCCAATTCGGCGTCATTGCCGGGCGTGCGCATGGTGACCGCCAGGGCTTCGTGGCGCAGCGTGTCTTTAAACCAATGGCTGATGCGGATAGCCAACGGTTCTTCCGCGGCCACGCTATCCAGCGTTTCCCCGGCATCACCGGCTGGACCACCCACGCGCTTTACGCGGAAGCGCCGCACGAGTTGAGATTTCTGCTCGCTCATCTCCTAATCGTCTAATAGAAGGAATGCAGGTTTCCGGCCTTGAAGCTATCGAACCCGTTTTGCTCGTGCTGCTGCTTATAGTGGCGGCGCTGGCAATTGTAGCCAAGCGACTGCGGATTGCATATCCCATCGTCATGGTGATTGGCGGTCTGGGTCTGAGCCTGCTTCCACGAATCCCGCGCGTCTCGCTTGATCCCAACGTGGTTTTCCTGGTCATTCTTCCGCCATTGCTGTTTTCAGCGGCCTTTCACACCTCCTGGCGGGAGTTTCGTGGAAATATCGTCAGCATCGTTATGCTGGCGTTCGGCTTGGTGGGGTTTACCATTTTCGGCGTAGCGGCGGCCACGCGTTTTTTCCTGCCGGGCTTCGATTGGCGCCTTGGCCTGGTTCTAGGATCGGTTGTGGCGGCGACTGACGCCATCGCGGCCACCGCCACGGCAAAGCGTCTGGGATTGCCTCGCCGCATTACCGAATTGCTTGAGGCCGAGAGCTTGGTGAATGACGGCAGCGGTTTGGTGGCCCTGCGTTTTACCTTGGCTATGGTGGTGAGCGGCACAACGCCCTCGCTCGCGCTTGGCATTTGGACTCTGTTCTATCTGATCTCTACGGCCGTGCTCATTGGCTTGGGCGTGGGTATGCTAGTCCACTGGGTTCAGAAGCGCATTGTCGATTCACCCATAGAAATCACTATTAGCCTGGTTACGCCCTATATCGCCTATCTATTGGCCGAGCGTATGCATTGTTCCGGCGTGCTGGCCACGCTGGCCTGCGGCATTTACATTGGACGCCGCAGCTCCGGTTTCTTTTCGCTACATGCGCGGATTGAGGGGTCGGCCGTGTGGCAGACCTTGGATTTCATCTTGAATGGGGTAGTATTCCTTGTTCTCGGTTTGCAGTTGCCTGCCATTTTGGCCGGCATTCAGGGTTTTAGCGCGACGAATCTTTTAATTGCGGGAACGCTATTCAGCGTGATCGTTATTTTGCTGCGCATGCTGTGGGTCTTTCCAGGCGCTTGGATTTCCGCGCGTATTCAGCGGCTGTTCAATCCACGCAGCCGGATGGCTTTATCGCGCCGCTCTGTTTTTCTCGTGGGTTGGGCCGGCATGCGCGGCGTGCTGGCGCTGGCCGCTGCGCTTTCGCTGCCGGAGCGGTTGAACAACGGCGCGCCATTCCCGCAGCGCAATCTGATTATCTTTCTCACGTTTTGCGCCATTTTCAGTACGCTCGTACTGCAGGGATTGAGTATGCCTCCCTTGATCCGGAGGCTGGGTCTCTCGGGAGTCTCCGCTGGCCGGGAAGAGGAACACACCGCCCGCTATGAAATGACCGTAGCGGCGCTGCAGGCCCTACGCGAGCAGGATGAGGCTGGCCATTATGAACAGTTGGAAGACTATTACCGGCGCAGACTTGCTCTGCTGGAAAGCGGCAGCGGAGCGGAACACTTGCTTGCCGCCTGGAATGCCGAGCAGGTTCGGGTTACGGCACAAAAGCTGCGGAACGTGGAACGCTCGGTGGTGTTGAATTTGCGGACTGAAAACAAGATCCATGATGAAGTGGCCCGCGCGCTGGAGTATGAGCTTGATCTACTGGACGCCCGCGATGCGATGCCTCATTCGTAAGGTTTGTTTCGCCTCAGAGATCATCAGTTGCGCGAAACGGGCCTTCCGTAGGCTCGATCCAGAGCGCCACTGTAGCAAAAATGGAAATTCACGTTGGTGAGTACATTTGTGCTAACTTTTATTTGAGTGTATATATGCCAACTCTAAAGCGCCGGAAGTTATCCGCCGGCCATACCGAGGCGGTCGAAACAAAATACCGTGGAAAACAAACAAAGACCGGGAATTCGTCGGGTTTCCGTTTCGAGAGCGCACTATTCAAGAGCCATCCGGAGTTCAACGGCGAGGTGACAGCCCGCATCATTGCACCAGGACGCATGTTAGTGACGGCGGAAACAGAAGATCATGAGGGCGCCGACCCCGTGATGACGTCCTTCCTAGCTTTTCTAGCGGAAGATATAGCGCGCAAGCCGCAAAGCATTCGACCGCTGGACGCCAAACTGGCGAAACGCATGGATGCGCTATCGAAGGGCATCGTTGTGTCTCCGGAAGAAGATCTGGGCGACGACACCATCTTATAGATGACCGCCAACGGCTGGAAAGTATTTATCCATCCGCTATTTCAGCAACAGCTACTGCGGCTGGTCACGCAAGTGGAAGTCCTGGAAAAAAAGGATCCTGTTGGATATAAAGAGCAAGCTGCGGCCAAACTGTTAGCCACTATCAATCGGTACATTCGAGAAATTATTCCCAGAGATCCGAACGCGGCGGAATTTCGGCAAGGCAATACTCTTGGCCCCGGCAACCGGCATTGGTTCCGGGCAAAGTTTCACGAACGTTATAGATTGTTCTATCGCTTTTCCAGCAAAGAGAAGGTCATCATCTATGCGTGGGTGAATGATGAGCGGACGTTGCGTAAATCAGGGTCTAAGACGGACCCATATGCCGTGTTCCGTGCGATGCTCGAGACCGGAGATCCTCCAAATACGATGGATCAATTGCTTGCAGCCGCCGAGGAATTAAAAGGCTGATCAGGAGCGGATCATTTCCTAAAACGATCGGCGGAAGAGCACTTTTGCTAAGCCAAGTCCCTATTGGTTGCGGGGGCAAGATTTGAACTTGCGACCTTTGGGTTATGAGCCCAACGAGCTACCTGACTGCTCCACCCCGCGACTAAATGGTAACATCCTCGTAAATTAGTTTTTTGCGAGCCCTTGAGCGCGAAAAGCTAGAGTATTAATGACAAAGCCCGCGTTATGTCCACCGCGCACATCAAGCCCAAGCCCGTTACTGCCCCTGCTCCTCGTCCGGAGGTCGCCGCGCCCCGCCTGGATGCACCGGATTTATACCTCAATCCGCACCTGAGCCTGCTGGCCTTTCAGCGGCGCGTGCTCGAAGAGGCGCAAGACGCCACGAATCCGCTGCTGGAGCGTGTCAAGTTCCTCGCCATCCTCGGGTCCAATATCGATGAGTTCTTCATGGTCCGTGTGGCCGGCTTATGGCAGCAAATCGAGACGCGCAGCACGGAAATCAGCATCGACGGACGCTCGCCCAATGAGCAACTCGATCTGATTCGCATTGAAGTCACCGGCATCATCAGCGAGATTTACCGTCTGTGGCGCGAAGAATTACTGCCTGAGTTGAAAATGGCGGGTATTCGGATCTTGAGTTTGGACGAGCTTGGTCCACAGCAAAAAACCGCGATAGACGATTATTTCTGCCGGGAAGTCTATCCTGTGCTGACGCCGCTGGCGATTGACCAAGGGCGCCCTTTTCCGCATATTTCCAATTTGAGCCTTAACATCGGCGCCATTGTCGGCAACGGGCAAGATCGTATCGCGCGAATCAAGGTTCCCGGCACGCTGCCGCAGTTGTTGGCCGTGCCCGCTGAGGCCGGCGAATTGGCGTTTGTTTGGCTGGAGCAGGCCATCATCGCCAACCTGCGCATGCTCTTTCCAGACATGGAAATCCAGAAGGCGGACGTTTTTCACGTCACGCGCGATGCGGAGCTGGCGATTCAGGAGCTTGAAGCAGAAGACCTGCTCGAAAGCATCCAAGAGGCCGTTTGGCAGCGACGTTTCCGTGACGCGGTGCGCCTGCAAATTGAACTCGGCATGCCGCAGAAGCTTATCGATATTTTGACGAGCAATCTCGAACTCGATCAAAATGACGTGTACCGCGTCGCCGGCCCCGTGGATATCAGCCGCCTGAAAGCGCTGCTGAGCATCGATCGTCCGGCGCTTTACGATAAGCCTTTCATTCCCACCATACCCAGGGGCTTCACCGGACCGCGCGGCGACATCTTTGCCACCATTCAGGAAGGCGACGTTTTAGTCCACCACCCGTTTGAATCGTTCCAGCCCGTGGTTGATTTTTTGCGCGCCGCCGCCGAAGATCCCGGCGTGCTGGCCATCAAAATGACGCTTTACCGCGTGGGCCGCAATTCGCCCATTGTCGAAGCGCTGCTGGATGCCATCCAAAACGGCAAGCAGGTGGCCGTACTGCTGGAGTTGAAGGCTCGCTTCGACGAAGAAAGCAACATCGAGTGGGCACAGAAATTGGAGCGTGAGGGCGTTCACGTTGTCTACGGGCTACCGGGCGTAAAGGTGCACTGCAAGATGGCCATGGTGGTGCGGCGCGAAGGCGATTCCATCCGGCGCTATCTGCATCTCGGCACTGGAAATTACAATCCCGGCACGGCGCGCCTGTATACGGATCTGGGCTTCTTCACCTGTAATGAAGAAATCGGCGCCGATGTGAGTGATCTGTTTAACCATCTCACCGGCTATTCGGCCAAGAAATCGTACCGCAAGCTGCTCGTCGCGCCGCACAGCATTCGCAGTGGTTTGGAACGACTGATTCGCGCTGAAATTGAGCGCCACAAGCAGCACGGCGACGGTTATCTGATCTTCAAGATGAACGCACTCGAAGACGCGGGCATGATCCGGCTGCTCTATGAAGCGTCGCGGGCGGGGGTCAAAATCGATCTCATCGTGCGCGGCGTGTGCGCGCTTCGTCCATGCGTTGCGGGAGTCAGTGAAAATATTCGCGTACGCAGTATTATTGGCCGTTTTCTGGAGCACAGCCGCATTTTTTATTTCTACAATGGCGGCGAAGAGCTTGTCTTCATCGGCAGCGCCGACCTGATGCCACGTAATTTGAATCGGCGCGTGGAAGTGCTTTTCCCCATTGAAAATAAGAAGCATGTGCGGCGCATCCGCGACAAAATCCTCGCGAAATATCTGGCTGACGAGGCTTCGGCCCGCCTGATGCAGTCCGATGGTGGTTATGTGCGAGTGATTCCCCGCCCCGGCCACAAGATGATTGATGCGCAGGAATCATTTATAAAAAATCCGGATTAACGCTAACGTCACTATCTTGTTTTAAATTAGTGAGATTCCAATGAGGAAACTGATTGGTGGCTGGTGTCTGCTCATGCTTTCACTACCGCTCACTTTTTTTTGGTTAAAGCCCGATGTCAAAGCTGGTGATGACGCTGCCGTTCTCGTCAAGCTTTTCGTCCTGTTGGCTATTGTCAGCGCAGCGGCACTGGCTGTCTCACACCGGGTTTCGCGTAAATGGGCGCAGCGCACGGTTCAATTGCAAAACTTCGCAGCCGCTCTGCCCGCCAGCGAAACCCGCTTGCCCGAGGGCGGGCCGGAAGAACTGCAGAACTTAGCACGCGCCATGCGCGCCATGGCCGAGCGCGTACGGCAAGTGGTGGAGCGCGCCAATCTGGAGTTATCCCGCCGGGAAACTATTCTTGCCTGCATGGCGGAGGGCGTCCTGGCGGTTGACCAAGATCTGCGTGTGAATTTCTGTAACGATGCTTTTGCCGAAGCCTTCAATGCCCGGACGCCGGTGCAGGAAGGGCGCTCCTTGTATGAAGTGGTTCGCGAAACCGCGCTGCGGGACATTCTGGAGCGCGTGGTGACGAGCGGTACGGCAGAAACGGATAAATTTCGTTTGCCAAGCGCGGCCGGCCGCCGTTTTGAAGCGCGTGCGCTGCCGTTGGGCGAAGGACCTAAACGCGGCGCCGTTATCGCCTTGCATGACGTTACCGATATAGACCGCCAGGAACAGGTGCGGAAAGATTTTGTGGCCGACGTTTCACACGAGCTCCGCACGCCGCTCGCGGCGATTCGAGGCTACGCCGAAACTTTGCTTGACGGCGCTCTGGATGATAGCGAAAACAACCGTAAGTTTGTCGAAATTATTCTGTCGCACTCCATCCGCCTGAATAATATTGCGTCCGATTTGTTGGTGATTTCGGAACTTGATTCGAATGCCGCTCCCGCCATGCCGGCGGAGGCCGTGCCTGTTCTTGACGTGGTGGCCTCGGCCTGCAATACCGTGGAGAACGCCGCAGGCATGCGCCGTATCCGCATCATTCGCGACAATTGCCAACGGTGTTCGGTGCTGGGGCACCGCTTTCGCCTGGAACAGGTCATGGTCAACCTGCTGGACAATGCGGTCAAGTTTAACCGCCCGGACGGCGAGGTGGAAGTGGAATGCACTCCGATAGCCGACGGAAAAATATGTATTTCAGTCCGCGACTCAGGCATCGGGATACCGAGAGACGACTTGAAGCGCATCTTCGAGCGCTTTTACCGGGTAGATAAAGCGCGCGCCCGTCCGGCGGGAGGCACTGGCCTGGGTCTGCCGATCGTGAAGGAAGTGGTGGATCGGATGGGCGGAACGGTTGCGGTGGAAAGCCAATTGGGACGCGGCTCTAAGTTCACTATTGTGCTGCAAGCGGCGTGAGGCCTGCTGAACGCCCAAAGAAAAACGCCTAGGAGATGGCTTTTCAACTTGTTCACGTATCCTAGCGGGAGACGTTATTTTGAATAGAGTTCGGGAGCATAGGTGCAGATCCAAATCAACAGTGACAAGAACATAGTCGTAAATACTCAGACCACTCGTCTCTTGAAAGAGGAAGTGAACCGCGCTCTGGAACGATTTAAAGACAAGCTCACGCGCTTAGAGATTCACCTCAGCGATGTAAACGGTCCGAAGTTTGGTAAGCAGGACACATTGTGCCTGATCGAAGCGCGGCCTGCAAGCCATCGGCCTCTCGCCGTTTCGATGAAGGCGGCAACGGTGGAAGCCGCCGTGCGCGGATCCCTATCGAAGTTGCGGCGCGCGCTCGAGACTTTATTCGGCCGCCTCAGTGAAAGCCGGCCGCGCGTGCCGCACGCGGAATCCGGGTTGGCGACTCCGCTGGCGACCAAGCGGAAGGCTATATCTAAGAAACCAGCCGCGAAACCAGCGGCCACTGTTACGAAGCCGCCCACGAAAGTGGTTGCGAAGACGGCTACGAAGAAAACTGCCGCCAAGAAGGTAGCGGTGAAGCGAGCGGCACCGAAGAAAAAAGCAATTTACCAGGCGCGCCGGAAACCATTCCCCACGCGTTGAATTGGTAAACGCTTGGATTCATGAGTTCGTCTGCCTGCGCTGAGCGTGTGCGAACTCAATCAGACGTTTAATCTGGGCCAGGGGGAGTGTGGGGAATCCCTCGTGTATTTTCTCGAGGCTGTCTCCCAGGTCATAGCTGTTCACAATGGGTTCGGGCATAATGCGCGTACTACGGATGACGGGCCTTCCCGATACCTTGCCAGGGACTCGCTCGATCAACTCACAGGCCATCCAATCGATGTCCGAGTCTATGTCCACGTTTGCCATGTTCCTACCCTTCCATTATTCAGGCCACTGCCGGCTCGATGTATTCGACTTCAGAACTCGGTTCCGGGACCGGCATACCATCTTCCAAAAGGCCTTCGATATGGAAGGTGATTGCTTTCGCGATGAGTTGTTCGAGTTCTTCTTTTGTTTCCGCAACAGCCACGCAACCGGGCAGATCGGGAACGTAGGCGCCAAAACTGGTATCGCCTCTCTCGATTACGACAGCGTACTTGGGGTGCTTCATTTCTTAACCGCGCCTATTTAAGAATTGTAGGGCTCGCGCTATCCTCATTTCTAATATGCGGATTGTCCTTACCTGTCTGGCGCTGCTCAGCTGCACGTTGAACGCGCAAAACACCTACGTCCTGAAAGCCGCTCGCCTGTTCGATGGCAAAAGCGACAGCGTGGTCCAGCCTGGCGTGGTAGTGGTGTCGGGCGACAAAATTCAATCTATCGGCGGCGCAGCGCCCGCGGGCGCCACGGTCATTGACCTGGGGGACGCCACTCTGCTGCCCGGCTTCATCGATTCGCACACCCACCTCACCATGGCCTTTAGTCCCGATTACAACGGCGCGCGCCTGGAGGCTTTGGATCGCACGGTAGCGGAAAGCGCTATCCGGGCTACCGTGAATGCGCGCAAGACGCTCATGGCCGGATTCACTACGGTGCGTGATGTCGGCTCGGAAAACTTTCTCGACATCGGCTTGCGCAACTCGATCAACGCCGGTATTGTGCCGGGTCCGCGCATGTTGGTGGCTGTTCATGCTTTGGGTTCCACCGGCGGGCATTGCGACGACGGCGCCGGCTTTAAATTCGGATTCTTGAATCACGAAATGGGGCCGGAGGACGGCGTTATCAATTCTCCCGATCAAGCCCGTTTTGCCGTGCGCTTCAACATCAAATACGGCGCGGACGTGATTAAAACTTGCGCTACCGGCGGCGTGCTTTCGCCTACTGACGCCGTGGATACCCCACAATTAACGCAAGCCGAACTGGATGCCTTGGTGACCGCCGCGCATGAGCTTGGGCGCAAGACCGCCGCGCACGCCCATGGCGCAGAAGGAGCCAAGCGCGCCATTCGAGCCGGCATCGATTCCATTGAGCACGGCACTTTCCTGGACGATGAAGCCCTGCGCCTGATGCGGGAACGCGGCACTTATCTGGTGCCTACTCTTTCCGTGCGCGCCGGTCTGGCGGAAACCAAATTTCCTCCGCTGGTCCAAGCCAAGTCCGATCTGGCCGTTAAAGCCCAGGACGGTATGGTGAAGCGCGCCTTGCAGATGGGCGTCAAAATCGCGCTGGGCACCGATGCCGCCGTTTATCCACATGGAGATAACGCTCTGGA
>DASXGT010000059.1:0-9108 GCA_036488895.1 Bryobacteraceae bacterium
GCAGCTTCCTTACCGGGACGCGGACCGGCTAGTGGTCGCCTCCGGCGAGTTGCGCGCACGCAACGTGAAAGATTGGCCGTTTTCCAACGCCGATTTCATCGACCTGCGCAATGGCGCAACGCGAACGTTCGAAAGTTTCGCTACGGTGTTTACCAGTCGAGCGCTACTACCCAAGCGCGACGGCACTCCCGAGGAAATTCACCTCGGTTTTGTCAGTCCTAATTTCTTCCAAATGCTAGGCGGCAAAATCGTTCTCGGCCGGAATTTCTCCGAAGAGGATGGCCGGCCGCAAACCGCCCCTAATCCCACCGCCGCGCAGACCCCGCAAAACACGCCCAATATCGCGATTCTGAGCCACGAGTACTTTGAGCGCCGTTATGGAGGCGACGCATCCGTCATTGGGCATCCCATGCTCACCACAGGTGGCAGCGGGCCGCAAATAGTAGGTGTCCTCGCGCCGGGGTTCGAGCTTCTTTTTCCGCCCAGCGCCAATATCGAACACCGGCCCGAGGTTTGGATTGCATCACGCCTCGCATACGATAACGCGCAACGCAACTCTGTTTCGCACCATGTCGTCGGCAGGTTGAAACCGGGCGTTACGCTCGACCGGGCGCAAGCTGAAGTGGATACCGTGGTAGCCGCGGCCCGCCGTAACTTCCCTATTCACAACACCTCCGGCTATTTCATCCAACTGGAGCCGATGAAAAAGCACCTGGTGGCGGACGTCCAGCCAGCCATTCTCGCTTTGATGGGCGCGGTGATCTTTCTCTTGCTCATCGCTTGCGCCAACGTTGCCAATCTCATGCTGGTACGGATGTCTTCGCGTGAACGCGAACTGGCCGTACGCGTGGCTTTGGGCGGAAGCTGGGCGCGGCTCCTCAGCCAGACATTGACGGAAGCCCTGCTGCTGGCCGCTCTCGGTTCCGCGATTGGACTTGGCTTAGCGTGGCTCGGGCTCCATGAACTGCTGGTAATCGCGCCCGCGAATCTACCCCGTCTCGATACCATTAAGCTCGATCCGGTGGTGCTCGTTTTCACCGTAACCGCAGGACTGCTGGCCGCCGCCATCTTCGGACTCGCTCCGGCTTGGCGCGCCGCTCGCCCGGATGTCATGCGCATCCTACGCGGAAGCAGCCGCACCTCCGGCTTAGGCAGCGGATCGTCATTGCGTAATACCGCTGTCATTGCTGAAGTAGCGCTTTCTTTTGTTTTACTCGTTGGTTCCGGGCTGATGTTCCGCAGCTTTCTCGCGCTACAGGACATCAATCCGGGTTATGATCCCCGCAATCTCTTGACGTTTCAGATCCTCGGCAATAATACCCGAAATCCCCAACAACGCGCCGCCACCGCCCGCGAGATTCAACGGCGCCTCGCCGCCTTGCGCGGCGTTCGGAGCGTCAGCGCCTCTAATCCGTTCCCGCTCACCGGCAACTTTAGCCCTATACGCTGGGGCACCGCCCAGGCACTAGCCGACCCCAGCAAGTTCCAAGCGGTAGAACCGCAGATGGTCCTTCCCGGCTATTTCGAAACGCTCCGCACGCCGCTGCTGGCGGGCCGGTCCTTCACCGATGCCGACAACGCGCCCGAACGCAATGGAGTGATTGTCGACCAAGTTCTAGCCGCCAAGGCTTTCCCCAATGAATCAGCCGTGGGCCGGCGTATTCTCATTCGGCTTCGCACGCCGGAACCGGAATGGGTGCAGATTATCGGCGTAGTCGCGCATCAGCGCAACACTTCGCTGGCCGAGCCTGGACGCGAGCAAATTTTCTTTGCGGACGGTTTTGTAGGACACGGCGCGGCCAACCATTGGGCCGTGAGAACCACCGGCGATCCGGAAAAGTCCGTCGGCGAAGTTCGCGGAGAGATCGGCAAAATCAACCCTAATTTTGTCATCACCGCCATGCAGCCGATGTCCGCGTTGGTGGAGCATGCGCAGGCATCCACCCGTTTCTCTCTGCTGCTAATCGGCCTGTTTGCGGGGATCGCGGCAATTCTTGCGGGCGTGGGATTGTACGGCGTACTCTCCACAGTCGTGCGCCAGCGTACCGCGGAAATTGGCGTGCGCATGGCCCTCGGCGCGCCGCCCGCAGGCATCTTTAATCTGGTGGTTACTCACGGATTGCGCCTGAGCGCGGTGGGTATTTTGATTGGCCTCGCGGCGGGTCTAGGCCTGACGCGTTGGATGAAAAGCATGCTGATTGGCGTCAAAGCAACCGATCCGGTGACTTTCGCTTCCATGGCGATGTTGTTCCTGGCCGTTGCCGCTCTGGCGTCATGGCTTCCGGCGCGCCGGGCTTCCCAACTGGACCCCACCACGGCGCTCCGCCAAGAGTGAAGCGCATTTCTAAATCAGATACGCAACCGGTTCTTCAACGCCCGTAAAGGCGCTGGGCAGATGTGGAAATTCCGTCTCTACCGGCGTCTCAAGCAACCGGCACGTGAAATGGAATGCACTGCCTTCCCCCACCCGGCTCTCCACCCAGATTCTGCCACCCATCTGTTCCACGATTCTGGTGGAGATGGTGAGGCCGAGCCCGGTGCCGCCATACCGGCGCGTCGTGGATCCGTCGGCTTGCGCGAAAGGATCAAAAATGAGCTTTAGCTTTTCAGGCTCGATGCCGATCCCGGTGTCGAGCACCGTAAAGTGCACTAGCAAGGGATTGCCAGATTCGCGCGCCTCCACATGCACCTGTACCGTCACTCCGCCGGTTTGGGTAAATTTGATTGCGTTGCCTAACAAATTGGTTAAGACCTGGTTCAGCCGCACCGAGTCCCCGGTCACCAATTCGGGCAGGGCGGAATCGACGTGGCAAGAGACGGCCAGCTTCTTCCGGGCCGCCTGAAATACGAGCGGTTTAATACATCGCTCAAGCTGTTCACGCAAACCGAACGGCGCGCAATCGAGCATCAGCATACCCGCCTCTATTTTTGAAAAATCGAGGATGTCGTTGATGACCGTCAATAAAGCCCCGGTGGAAAACCGAATAACGTCCAGATACTCAAGCTGTTCGGGCGTGGGGTCGGCGGAAAGCAGCAAATCCGTCATACCTAAAATGCCATTCATGGGAGTCCGGATTTCGTGACTCATATTGGCCAGAAACTCGCTTTTGGTGCGGCTTGCCTGTTCGGCGCTTTCCTTTGCCGCAATCAGTTGTAACGCCGTCTGGGCCGCGTCTTCGCGTGTGCGCAGCGCCATGATGCCGTACGCCAAATTGCCCGCGAGCTCCAGCAACAGAATGATTTCTTCTTCGTCAAAGGCATCCACTTCCCGGGAATGGATACTCAGGGTACCGAACGCCATCCCGTCCGCAACCAGGGGAAGCGCGATCGCCGAAGAGATACCGAACCGTTCGGCTTCCTTTTGCCATGGACCAAAGGAAGGACGCCTCAACACATCCCGCAGCATTACCGCCGACCTGGACCGGACGGCTCTGCCGATTGGACCCCCGCCGAGTTCGTTATCGGCCCAACTGACTTGGACTTCGTTGAGATATTCCTGGTTGGGACCGGCGCTCGCCACCGGGCGCATTGTTTTTTCTTCGTCGTTTTCGCAATAACTCACCCAGGCCAACAGATAGCTTGCTTTGCTGACGATGATATGGCAAATCTCCTCGAGCAGCTTGTCTTCCTCGGTGGCTTGGATCAGCACTTGGTTACAGCGGCTGAGCGCCTTTAACGCCAGATTAGAACGGTCCAGCGAACGCTCCGTGCGGCGCCGTTCGCCGACCTCCGCCGCTAGCTCGTCATTCGTTTTCACCAGTTCGGCGGTGCGTTCCTGAACGCGCGATTCAAGTTCCTGCTGATGCTTGCGAATTTCCTCAGCCATATTTCTGAAAGAATTCGTGAGGACACCCACTTCGTCTCCCGATTCGGCCGGCAAACTAGCGATGGCGGCTTGGGCGTCGCTGTGCAACAGTATTACCGATTTCGTCAACGCTGCCAAAGGCCGGACGAGCAGGGCGGCCAACCGCGAGACCACCACAGCGAAGGCCAACAAGGTGGCAACGATGGCCACCAGAAATTCCTTTTCGACCCGCTGAAAGGCAGCGCCTAATGCCTGGGCCGCCAAGCCGTAAAGAATACCTCCCAGCAGGACGCCCGCCAGCAGGTAGAGCAACGTGAGCTTCCTCCAGATGCTCTTCATAACCGCGGCAAACCGGGATTTTCCGGGCTCACGCGCAGCACGGCTCCCCGCCAAATGGTGTCCTTCGTCATGTAGCCTGCAAATATGCGCAAAACGCGCTTATTTGCTTCATCGGCTAGCCTGGAAAAAGCATTAGGTCACTAGTACTGTTGGGAAGCCACCGAAACGGCCATGGGACTGCCTAAATCCGCACGCATCCTGGCAATATTTCTGCCTAAGTCGATAGGGGAATGCAACTTGAAAATCCGCCCTTTACAGGCGCTGGTCAGGTATTCAATGGAGTCTGGAAAATCGCTACCTTGCCGCTCAAAGTACTCAAAGTAAAAGATGCGCGGGCTCACGCCAGGCCGGTAATCCGGTGCGTCGCAGGTCATCTTTTTGCCCACGTGACCGTGCGGCCCTAGAAAAACGATGGCCGAAGCGCCCGGGGTCCCAGTCGCTTCCCCTTCAATCAGCCCGGCCAGCAATTCCGCCCATCCCTCATGCCGTTCCAGTGTCTTCTTCGATACGGTCCCCAGCTCAAGATCACTTAAGGCTTGGGCCAGCTTAACAAACGTAAAACGGTCCAGTTCCTCCTGCCGGAAGACCTCGCGCTGCTGGTCGAGATTGAAAGCAATTAAACGCACCTTCGCGGCGGGCACATGCCGTAATAAGGAGTACAACGAATTCAGTAAAAACGCCCGGTCCCAGGCCCGCAATTTCACGCCCTGGGGATTTACCGGGGCGGCATCCAATAAAACCGTAAGCCGCTGCGGAGAATTTGAGCTCGCCGCGTTACGCTCCCAAAACGGCTGTCTCATCCCCCTCACCGTACCTGGCTTTAGGGCAGGCGATAGCCGCAGTTCATCGCGGCGCAACTCAGCCGTCGCTTTCCAGGAGTGCCGGAAGAAACGCTCGTGGCCGTCCGTCAGCACCAATTCAATTGGATATTCGCCCGCCCCGGCGGCAATGGCGCCGCTAAACTCAAACTCATTGCGCAAGCGCCTGAGATCGAGCCAGCTCTTCAGCGGCGCGGGCGCGGCGGGAACTTCATAGGGCGCCACGAAAAGCGCCGTCGGCCCTTGGCCGGGCTGCACCCGCAAAATCGCGGTGAGCTGCGCCGCCTCCCCTTGAAATTCCCTCAGGGGGCAGCGCACCACGTAGTGGATTTCAAAACGAAAGGCAAAATCGAGGGACGGCCGGGCTGTTTCGACTTCGCACCCCAATGTGTCCTTCCGCCGCGAATCGATGAGCCGGTTGACGGCATCGGCGTCTTGCGGCGGAAGAAGAACCTGGGCGCGGGCAGCTAGCACCAGCCCCAACATTCCTGTTACTGTGCGAATCACACTCCGGCCACCCATAGTCTATCCAGACTATACACGGATGGAAACGAGTGGCCGGATTATTTTCCGCCCAACTCCTTCGTAGCTTCATCCAGCAAATCCGCTTCGCTCTGCAGCGCCTTGGATACCTGCGAAATCTGATGATCCGCTTCCTGCCACCGTTTCTGCTCAATCGCTTCGCGCACGCCCGGAAGTGTCTTCACGCCGTAGCCCGTATAAAAACCGGGCGCATAAATCAGATGCTCAAACCAGGGGCGATTCGGCAAGCCCTCCGAGTTGGTCAGCAGGCGCTCACTTCGCAGCAGCTTCGCATTCACATCCGCCGGAGCGTTCCCTCCCGCTGCCGTAAACGCCGCTTCATACCCCGCGGCCGCGCGCGTCAATTCGTCAGACGCGTTGTCAAGCGGCGCAAAGTTCAGATAAGGAGGCAGAGGCTCTTTCGAAGGCGGCACCCTCTTTTTCTTAGGATCGGCCAGCGCTGCGTAGACGCCTTCGTCAATCTCCGAATTCTTTTCCTTGGTTTCGGCGCGCTGGTCTGTCGAGAGCTTCTTCACTTCGTTGACATAGCCATGCACGGTCTCGGCGAAATTTGTAAATTGAAACGGCAAGATATCGCTATCGGCCAGCCGCATCATCATGGTGCCGCCGGTTTGCGCGAGCGCCTTTCCGTAGGCGAAATCAGTATCTTCGAAATGCGTGTAGAAGTAGAAATCATCGTAGATGGAATGATATTGGCCAGCCGTGTCCTCGCCGCCGTATCCGATGTTCAAACTCGCGACACCCAGATGATCGACAAACACAGTGTAGTCGGAACCTGAGCCCAGCGCGCCGATGCGCAGATCGGGCCGCGATTTGATCGCGGTCCTACGCTCCCCAGCAGCGCGGCCTATGTCGGCCAGGCGAACGCGCTTCCAGACGCTCATCTTGGTTTCCGGATCTTCAATATCTTTCATCACGCTATTGGTAAAGTCCTCCAGCGAATGCGAGCCCGAGGCGCGGAAAAAGCCGCGGCCGTTACCGTCTGAATTGATATACGCCACGGCATGCTGCTTCAACTCGTCGGCGTGCGTTTCGGCCCATTCTGTGGATCCCAGGAGCGCGGGTTCCTCACCGTCCCAGAAACAGTAAATGATGGTGCGCTCCGGCTTCCAGCCTTGCTTGAGCAATTCGGCCAAGCCGCGCGCCTCTTCCATCTCGGGACTGGCGCCCGAGATCGGGTCGGCCGCGCCATTCACCCAGCCGTCATGATGGTTGCCGCGGATGACCCACTGGTCCGGGTATTTCGAGCCTGAAATTTTCGCAATTACGTCGTACAGCGGCTTGCGGTCCCAGTTGAACTTGAGTCGCAGATGTACTTTCGCCGGACCGGGTCCCACATGGTAAGTGAGCGGTAGTCCGCCGCGCCAGGCTGCGGGCACAACTTCGCCGCTCATGTTCTTCAATAGCGGCTCGGCGTCTTCATAAGAGATCGGCATCACCGGAATTTTTGTAATCGTTTTGACTTCACTGAGCGGTAGTTTCTTGGCACCCGGAGTTGCGCCGACGCCAGGCGTCTGCGGATCCCCCGGATATACCGGCATATCCATCACGCTGCCACGCTGTGCGCCCGCCGGGGGACGCATGGGGCCTTTGGGATAGATCTCGCCGACTTGGTAACCATCTTCGCGTGGGTCGGAATAAATCAGGCAGCCGATGGCTCCGTGTTCCGCTGCGACTTTCGGCTTGATGCCGCGCCAAGTCGCGCCGTAGCGGGCCAACACAATCGCGCCGCTCACTGAGACGCCCATGCGCTGCAACTCTTCGTAATCCGCCGGGCTTCCATAGTTTACGAACACCACGGGCCCGGTCACGTCGCCATCACTCGAGTAAGCGTTGTAAGTCGGAAGCTGCTCGCTTTTTTGATTCGAAGTCGGATCTATGGCAAGAGCCGGTTCCTCCAGCTTGCCTGTGTACTTCACCGGCGCAACCATTTCCATCACACGTTCTTTGGGCGTGGGAAACAGCGTGTCAAATGTTTCGATCTGGGCGTCCAGGCCCCACGATTTCATTTGAGCGGCGATCCACTCGGCGTTGTCTTTATCATAAGGAGAACCCACATGATGCGGCCGCGCCGAAAGACGGCGCATGTTCTCGCGCAAACGGTCCGGTTCGGGAATTTTGCGGAACTTCTGTTCCCACTCGATCTCGCTTGCTGAAGTTTGCGCGGAATACCCGCGCAAGGTATGAATAGATTCTGCGGCTCCAACGGAGAGCGCGACTGCACTTAGAAGAATAAGAGCTTGGCGCATGATCCGTTATTGTAGCGTTGCGATAAAAAGCGCCCCCTGTAACAAAGCCCGGCGCGCTACTGGTAATCCGTAGTAAGATAACTATTGGAATTTGAATGGCACGCCGCCAAGGCTGAAGCCAATTTGCAAGCCCACGGCGTGAGCTTCGAATCCGCGAAAGCGGTCTTTAAAGATCCATTTGCTGTCGAGCGCGTGGACGACCGTAAGGACTACGGCGAGGAACGCTTCATTATTACCGGAATGGTGGACGGACACGTGCTCTTGGTTGTAGCCTATACCGAACGCGAGGAACGCATTCGCATCATTTCAGCCCGGAGGGCAACTCAACGTGAACAAGACGATTACTTCAAACAAAATGCCGATGGCTCCCGAAGCAGTTGAGAAGGCCGCGCGGGCTGATCCTGACGCCCAGCCGTTGACGGAAGCCGACCTCAAGCGAATGAAGCAAACACCACGGACGAAAATCATTCGCCGCGCCTTGGCATTGACGCAGGAGGAATTCGCGGCCCGTTACCACATACCGCTCGGTACGCTGCGTGACTGGGAACAGGGCCGCACGGAACCGGATCAACCGGCGCGAGCCTATTTAACGCTCATTGCCCGTCATCCCGATCAGGTGAATTGCATGTTAAACCCAGAGCCGCGCTAGAACTTGTTACCCAGTAAAGGGCGAAACGCCTTCCCGGCCAAACCATTCGTAACTTACTTTCCGCCCGGCTAAATTCCATTGCTGCGGCTCACTGTTGTCGAGCCAGTCTAACGGCTCACCCGTCTTCCCGGGCGCGGCAGCGATGCGAAAGGCTTGCCGCACCGCGTCCTGTTGTTCGCGGCCCATGGCATCAGGCGCGGCGGAAACAAATAAGGCTGTCCCGCTGCGCGCCAGCAAATCGAGCCATTGGCGGTTTAGCGCCCAGGGAATTTGCCGCGTGATCCCCACGCAGTCGGCATCCAGGGCGTAGAAGGCGTTGTGCTGCGGAGCACGAAAGGCCAGCGTATTTACGCCCATTTTGCGCGTCCGGTTCCAATCGCGGCCGCTGGTGTCGTCGCCGGTCCGCTGCAGTTCGAATAATCCTGCCGCTAAATGGCCCACGGTGTTGCAGCCCAACAGTAGCGTCTCGCCCGCCGCATCCCGCAGCGCGCTATAAAATTGCCAGATGATTTCAGCATTGGTCCGGCTGCGGTCAGCAAAGCTCCAGTTATCGTCAGTAATTTGCGCGCCCATGTTGAAGCCCCAGCGCCCCAGCAAATCATAAGTCGAAAAATCATGTTTGATTAAGCTGTAGCCCCAGCCGGCCAGAGTGCGAATATCCTGCTGCACGCGCGCCTGAACCTCCGGAATGGTTGGGTCGAGCGT
>DASXGT010000164.1:0-12696 GCA_036488895.1 Bryobacteraceae bacterium
CAATTTGCGACCACCCCGGCCAGGACCGCCGCTTTGGCCGATGGCGCGATGAAACAAACCTTTCGCCAGTGGCGATACCATCAATTGACCGACTGACGATCCACCCGCCGACTGGCCGAAAATCGTAACACGCGTGGGATCTCCGCCAAAGGCCGCTATGTTCCGCTGCACCCACTGGAGTGCCGCGATCTGATCCATCAAGCCGTAATTACCAGAGGCGTTGCGATGGGATTCACTCGTCAGTTCGGGAAGCGCCAGAAACCCCAGCGCGCCGACGCGATAGTTAAACGTAACCACGACCGCGCCTTTCTGAGCCAAGTCATCGCCCCAGTAATATTTTTCAGTGCCGGAGCCGTGATCGAAGCCTCCACCATAGATCCAGACCATAACCGGACGCCGCTCAGAGGCAGCCTGCGCGACAGTCCAGACGTTTAAGTAAAGGCAATTCTCATCTATCGTTTGCGGGCCAGGATCGAGAAAGTAGATGGACCGTGGATCGTCCGTCTTCTGTGGGCAGATCGGCGCAAAACTATCTCCGTTGCGAATACCGTTCCAACGCGCGGGAGGCTGCGGCGGCCGCCAGCGCAAGTTGCCAACAGGAGGCGCGGCGAACGGAATTCCTTTGTAGACGTGAATGCCTGGCTTGAGGCCGCTTGTGCCGGATATGCTGCCGGAATCGAGTTTTACATTCCCGGGAAATGCGGCGTTGAGCAATGCTCCGCTCATGAATATCAACAAGACCAAGCGCATGATTTCTCGTTTCAAGTAGATTTAATCCAACCGCCCGCAACCGGATCGCCGGCCGTGTTCAGCCTGTGCATCTGTTCTTCGGTCAGATGGAAATCGAGAGCAGCGATGTTCTCCGCCAACTGCTCAGTCCGGCTGCCGGCGATAATCGGCAGCACGGGCGGATCACTCTGGCGCATCCAAGCGAGGATCACCTGGTTTGCGCCTGCTCCCGACTCTTCAGCCGTCGCGCGGAGCACCTCCATGCGTGCGTCCGCATCGGGTCCGGCGAACTGCGGAGGCAGACTTTTCGCGCCCTTCAGATAAGCGCCTCCGAGCAAGACGGAAAAGCCAACCAGCGCCACTCCGTTGACGCGCGCATAATCTTTCATGTCGTCGTTTATGAAAATCTGAGGACCAAAATCGGCGGCATAGCGCGGACGCAGGTAGGTGTAGCGCTGTTCCACCGCTGAGTAACCTGCCCAGCCCTTCAGTTCGCTAAGCAGGTTGGCTTGGGCAATTCTCCAAACGCTCAGATTGCTGGCCCCGCAGGCGCGAATTTTGCCGGCTTTCGTGAGGCGGTCAAAGGCCTCCATGGTTTCGTCGAGCGGAGTAGCGCGGTCATCGCGATGCGAATAGTAGAGATCAATTCTGTCGGTCTGCAGACGGCGCAGGCTCTTCTCGCATTCGCGCTCAATCTCGGCGGCGCACAGGCCACCCGCGCAGCCCGGATAGTCGAACGCTAGTTTCGACGCGATCACCATTTGATCGCGCGTGCCACGCTCCTTCATCCATTGGCCAATCGTGGTTTCGCTCTCGCCGCCCTGAAAACCATCCAGCCAACTCGCATAGAAGTTGGCCGTATCGATGAACGTTCCGCCCGCGTCGTGAAAAAAATCGAGCAAACCGAAAGATGTTTGCCGGTCGCGCTTACTTCCGAAAAGGTCTGTCCCGAGACAGAGAGCGCTGACTTCAATGCCAGATCTCCCCAAAAGTATCTTTTTCATGATTTGGTCCAGGTAGCCAGCACAACACCCGCGATCATGACGGCCCCGCCGACAATATTCGTGAGGGATACCGGCTTGACCGGCGACCCGAGCCAGCCGAAGTGGGACAGAATCATGCCGCCCAGCACTTGACCTGCGATGAGTGTGATCATTACCGCGCCGGCGCCTACCGCGGGAATCAGCCAAGCGATAGCGAAGACCAGGCACGCGCCCATTGCGCCGGCGGTTAGTAGCACCGGAGGGACATCTTTCAAACCATCGAGCGCGCCCGATCTCCAACCGGTTGCACCGATGATGACAGCGGCTAGTGCTCCGACGCACCAAAAGAGTCCGTTAGCCACGCGCGGATTGTTGAGAGATGCGCCCACCTTTCCATTCATAGCGAGGTGGACGGCGAGAACAATGCCGAGAAAAATTGTAAATATCAGAAGTGGAATTTTCATTTCAAAATCTCCTATTTTATGTGCTACACGCCGATGGCTTCCACCGGCACTTCTTCCTTCGGGCGAATTTGGGTATGTGTCCGGAAGGTAATCAGAATCATCACCAGGATTACGCTCGCCATGACGGACGAACTAAGCCAGAAGGAACGCCAATCACGTACCATCTGGCCGGCGGCATTGTGATGCGTAAAATAATCCACCGCGCCGCCTGAAAGCAGCGAGCCTAGTAACATACCGACGCCGTAGGTGAGGAAGGTGATGAAGCCTTGCGCGGTGTTGCGCAGATGGGGCGGCGCCTCCTGATCGGTGTAGAGTTGCCCTGTCATGAAAAAGAAATCGTAGGAAGCGCCGTGCAGCAGTATAGCGCCGTAAAACATCCACATGCCTCCGTTGGGGTCACCCAGCGCGAGCAAAAGATAGCGCACCACCCAACAAACCAGGCCCAGGATCACGATGGCGCGAACGGTCATGAAGCGGAAGATGAAGGGCATCAAGAGCATCATGATGACTTCGGAGACCTGGCCGAGCGTCATCTTCCCCGCCACGTTGACCACGCCCACTTCATTCAAATAATCGTTCGTGAAGGAGTAGTAGAAGGTGATGGGAATGCAGGCGAGGACGGAAGCGATGGCGAAGAATAAGAAGGCCTTCTGTTTCATCATCACGAGGGCGTCTAGGCCAAGCGCGGCGCGGGCATTGAACACCGTACCCCTGGCTTTGGGCGGCATGTGCGGCAAGAGGGTCAGGCTAATCGCCACCATCACGAGAGACGCTATCAAAGTGACCCAGAACTGGCCGGTAGTGGCTTCCCACTTCATATAGCCGATGATGTTGTTGATGAAAATCCAGCCGAAGGTTCCCATGAGCCGGATCACGGGAAACTCACGGCCGGGATCCTTTACCAGCTGAAAGCCGATGGAATTGGTGAGCGCCACCGTGGGAAAGTAGCAGAGGCAGAAGGCCAGCATCAGGCCATAGACTTCCGGGAAGGTGGTGGCCCGGGTCATCAAATACATAATGACGGCGCCCGCACCATACAGGACGGCCATGACTTTCTCAGTGGCGAAGTAGCGATCGGCGACCAGGCCGATGAAGAACGGCGAAATCATGGAGGCGATGGAGACGGTGCCAAAGACCGCGCCAGCCTGAGTGCCGGTGAAATGAAGAGTCGATATCAGGTAGGTGCTGATGGTGACGTACCACGCCCCCCAGACGATGTAGTTGACGAACATCATCACGCCTAGGCGGACCTTGATGGAGGAAAGCACTCCAGTGGAGTATATATGTCCTAGCCTGTGAGACGCAATCTCAACCATGCCAATTTACAGTTCTATATAGTTTTAGCGGCGAAGGGCGGATCGGCTGGCATTGCCTTGACAGTTTCTGAGGCCGGGGTATAGACTCTGGGACTGAGTCTCAAAGAAAGGGAAAAATGTCTCACAGACGCGCAATTGCGATCGGGGGAGCCGTGCCGCTCCTGCTGGTGGCAGTGGCATTCGCAACTAATCCCACGGTTTTCATTCCGGACTCGACCTTTAAAGGTTCGAGCCTGACCGGTTGGCATGTTTTGGGCCAGGCCGATTGGAGCGCCCGTGACGGTCAACTCATTGGGAAGGCGAAACAAGGCGGCAGCGGAGGCTGGCTCGTTTTGGACAAATCGTACCAAGACGTTGGAGTCTTCGCCTCCTTCAAATGCACGGGCGGCTGCAAGACGGGCATATTGTTGCGCGCGGAAAAATCGCCTGCCGGCATGAAAGGGATTTACATGTCCCTGGTCGGTGGAGATGTGGCGGCTTACCGCGTCACCCTGGACGCACAAGGGCAGGAGCTCTCACGCGAAAAACTGAGGCCGGGTGGTGGGCAAATGCGGATTGCCCCGGCGGCTCGCCCTGGGGCGGCAGGCGGAGGAGGCGGGCCGCGCGCTCGACGTGAGCAGAGCGGAATGACGCTGCCTATCGTGCAGCCACCGACCGGGCTTCGCGCGGACGATTGGAATCAGATCGAGCTCATTCTGGATGCAAATATCATTCGGCCATTTCTAAATGACGGCGGCAGCGGAAATTCCGGCGGCGTCGCCGAGGAAGAATTTGGACGTTATGGACCTATCGCGCTTTACGCCGGGGGTACCGGCGAGGTCCAATTCAAAGATGTTTCGTATAAAGATCTGGGAGTAAAGACGCTCCCGCAAGAGAAGGCGTCGAATCATTTCCGGGTGCAGCGCATAGACGATTTTTATTACGCGTGGTCCGCCGCGGCAGCCGACTTCAACCATGACGGCGTGATGGACGTGGCGGCCGGTCCGTATTACTATCTCGGTCCCGATTACACGAAGCGGCGTGAAATTTATCTGGCTCAGACCACGAATCCTTCGACCGGATATCCCAATGACTGTATGGGCAACTTCGCCTATGATTTCACCGGTGACGGATGGCCAGACGTGATCAATATGGGAGCGATTGGGCAACCGCTACACCTATACGTGAATCCACGCGGCGAAGCACGCCGTTGGGACAAGTACGACGTGGTTCCCCAGGTGGACAAAGAGGTGTCGCTCCTAAAAGATGTTGACGGCGACGGGAAACCCGAATTCGTCTATGGCGGCGGAGGCTACCTGCGCTACGCAAAGCCGGACCCGGCTAATCCAACCGGACCATGGATTGTGCATACGATTTCCGAGCAGGGTCCGTGGGGGAGGGGGCATGGCATCGGGGTTGGCGACATTAACGGCGATGGGCGCATGGACATCATTGATACCTATGGATGGTTTGAGCAGCCACCGGCGGGGAGCAAGCAGGAGTTGTGGACTTATCATCCGGAGGCTTTCGGCCGCTGGACCGGCCATGCGACACCGGGTGGCGGGGAGATCGGCGTGTACGACGTCAATGGCGATGGCTTGAATGATGTGGTCACCACGCTGCAGGCCCACGGATTTGGGCTGGCTTGGTTCGAACAAAAGCGCGATAAAGCCGGCAAGATTTCATTCGTGCAGCATATGGTGATTGACGATTTTTGGAGCAAGAATCCCGATGGCGTCACAGTCGCGGAACTGCATGGGTCCACCTTCGCGGATGTCGACGGCGACGGGATACCCGATTTTATTGCGGGCAAGCGCTATTGGTCGCACCGGGACGACTACACCGACCCCGACCCTTATGGCGCACCCGTCCTGTACTGGTTCAGAACGGTGCGAAATCCAAAAGCGCCGGGGGGAGCTGAGCTTGTTCCGGATCTGATTCACAACCGGTCAGGAGCCGGTAACCAGATACAGGCTATAGACCTCAACGGGGATGGAGCGATGGATATTATTACTTCAACCGACCGAGGTACGTTCATCTTCTGGGGCAAGCCCAAAGGTGGAACGAAGCTGGCCGCGAAGAGACCTTGACAGGAATCAAGATGAATCAAAAGCGTGTGTGCGCGATGGTCGCGATCTCCGTGCTGACCGTCCTGGCGGGCTTTGCCCAAAGCCCAAACTTCAATCCGGACTCGACCTTCAAAGGCTCGAGCCTTGCCGGCTGGCACCTAATTGGGCAAGCTGAGTGGAACGCCCAAGACGGTGAACTTGTAGGCAAAGCGAAACCGGGCGGGAACGGCGGCTGGCTCATGCTGGATCAGTCGTATCAAGACATTGGATTTTATGCTGGCTTTCGCTGTACCGGCGGGTGCAAAACAGGCGTGTTGCTGCGCGCCGAAAAAACTCCAGAAGGAATGAAGGGATTTTATGTTTCGTTGACTGACGGGGACCCGGCTATTTACAAGGTAACGCTGGATGCCGAGGGCAAGGAACTGACGCGCGATAAATTGAAACCGGCAGGGGGAACTTTTCGATTCGCGGCCGCGGCGCAGGCTTCTAACCAGATTGCCGGTATACAACGCGGCCGAGGCGCGCCGGCTCTGCGCCCGGACGATTGGAACGAGATTCAAATTATTCTGGATTCCGATATTTTAAGAGCGTCGTTCAATGGCGCGGCCGGGGGCATGGGGGGCGCCACTGACGACAACAGGGCAGGCTATGGACCGGTGGCGCTTTATGTGGGCGGGTCCGGCGAAGTGCGGTTCAAGGATGTTGCATTCAAAGATCTGCTGCCTAAGCTCGAACCGAAAGAAAAAGTTTCGAGCAACTTCCACATGCAGCGCATCAGCGACTTTTACTACGCGTGGTGTGCCGCCGCCGCCGATTTCAATCATGACGGCGTGCTGGATGTAGCGGCTGGGCCGTTCTACTACACAGGCCCGGATTACACGGTGAGGCGAGAGTTCACTTCGGCCCAAACTTTTAACCCGAGCAATGAGTATGCCTCCGGCATGGTGAACTTCGCGTATGATTTCACGGGTGACGGTTGGCCCGATATTCTGATGGCGGCTTCGCGGCCGATGTGGCTGTATGTCAATCCGAAAGGGGAGTCGCGCCGCTGGAATAAATACATGGTGGTCCCGCACGTCACCACTGAAATCGTTCTATTGAAGGATGTGGATGGCGATGGGAAGCCGGAGCTTGTTTATGGCGGTGATGGCATTGTGGCGTACGCGAAGCCGGACCCGGCGAATCCAACTGCACCGTGGACCGTGCACCCGGTTTCCGATAAAAGCGTCCCCGTGAACATTCACGGCTTGGGCGTTGGGGATATTAACGGCGATGGGCGAATGGATATTCTGCAGTCCTCCGGTTGGTGGGAGCAGCCCGGGAAAGATAGCGCGCAGCAGACCTGGACTTTCCACGCTGAGAATTTTGGCGGGGGCGGCGCGGAAATGGGCGTGTATGACGTGAATGGAGATGGCTTGAACGATGTAGTGACAAGCCTGCGGGCGCATGGCTTCGGACTGGCTTGGTTCGAGCAGAAACGCGACCAAGCCGGGAAGATTTCATTTGTGCAACATATGATTCCCAGCGATTTTACCGAACCGCACGGAATCACGTTCGCCGATATGGACGGAGACGGCATTCCGGACATGATCGTGGGAAAGCGCTATTGGTCGCACGAGGAAAGTTATACCGATCCCGATCCCTACGGTCCAGCGGTGCTGTATTGGTATAAGACCGTCCGCAATCCGAAAGCACCCGGCGGAGCTGAATTTGTTCCGGAGTTAATTCACAATCGTTCCGGCGTCGGATCGCATTTAGCGGCGGTCGATTTGAATGGGGATGGCGCGGTGGATATTATTACGTCGACAGATAGGGGCACGTTTATTTTCTGGAACAACATGCATCAGGTGTCTAAACCGCGCAAGTAAATTACGCTCTGTTTCAGTTTCTCCATCACATCGTCCGGGCGGGCTCCGGTTTCCACCACGTAGTTTTGCAACGGAAGGGTCTTTGCCACCGCGAAGATCTTTTTCCAGTCAAGCGTGCCTTCACCCGCCGCGATGCCGATCTTGCCATTACGCACGTCTTTCACGTGAATCGAGAAATAATGCTCCGGATACTTGGTGAGATAGGCGATCGGGTCCTTGCCGGCAACCACCACGCTGCCTATATCCAGCTGCATTTTGACCAGATTCGGATCTGTCCCGTGCAGCAGAACGTCGAAAGGAATCACGCCTTCGATGTCCGTGAACTCGGCGGGGTGGTTGTGGTATCCCGTCAGAATGCCATCGCCTTTGGTCTTCTGCCCGAGTTCGTTCAGATGATCGGCATGCCATTTCCAGCCATCCACGGTTTTGGTCTGGCTGGGCAGAGACTGGCAAACGGCACTCTTCAGGCCGAGGGCGTGGGCAATGTCGATGGTCTTGGCATAGTCTTCGTGCAGATCAGACCAGGAGAAGTGACAGTTCTGGCAGGTCAAACCGGCCGCATCAAAGGACTGCCGGACTTCCCGGCCGGTCTTGGAGGTTACCTTCGGTAGCCAGACGTAATCAATCAATTGATATCCGTATCCGGCGAGAGTGCGGCACGCACCGTCGAAATCCTTGACGAGCGCGGCGTTGATGTCGTAGCTCTGAAAACCAAGCGGCAGGTCTAGAGGAAACGCAGGCAGGCGGAGTGCCGCCACGGCCGCTCCGGCTTGGAGCAAGAACCACCGCCTGGAGATTGCACTCATGCTAGGCCCAGTATTATATATCGAGATGCTCAGGCTGCTGGCCCTCAGTTGTTGCCTGGTCTCGCTGCAGGCGGCTCCGGCGAATCAGTATGTCGATGCGAAGAAGTGCGCGGTCTGTCATCCGCAAATCGCCGCGAACTACCGCCTCACCGGGATGAGCCGCTCGCTGTACCGGCCGTCGCCCGCGAACACGGTGGAAGACTACAAAAACAATCCTGAATTTCTTCATTCGCTGTCCGATACGCACTACGCAATGATCCAGCGGGATGGAGTGTATTATCAGCGGCGCTGGCAGATTGGCTTTGGCGGGAAGGAAACCAATGTTGAGGAATTGAAAATCGATTACGTGATCGGCTCCGGGACACACGCGCGATCGTATCTCCATCGCATGGCCAGCGGAGCTTTCATTGAATTGCCGCTGGGCTGGTATCAGGAGAAAGGCGGCTATTGGGGTATGAGTCCAGGATTCGATTCGCGGCATCCGCAAACGCGGCGTTTTATTTCCTATGAATGCGCTTTCTGTCATACCGCGATCCCGAAGATCCCGGAGGGACACGATGCCCCGGGTAGCGACCCGGTATTTACGGGCGATCTGCCCGAAGGGATCGATTGCCAGCGATGTCATGGGCCGGGAGGCAACCATGTTCGCCTGATGCAGACTTCGGGCGTTAAACCGGAAGCAATCCGCGCGAGTATTGTGAACCCAGCGCGGCTCAGCCCCAAACTGCAGATGGATATTTGCATGCAGTGCCACCTGGAGCCGACGAGCGGCGAGCTGCCCGCGCTAATCCGCCGCTTCAATAGAGGGCCATTCGCCTTCATGCCCGGAGAACCGTTGAGCAATTTCCTGCTGGTCTTCGACCATGCTACTGGCACGGGGCACGACGATAAATTTGAAATTGTAGGAAGCTCCGCGTACCGGCTGCGGCAATCCCAATGCTTTCTGAAAAGCAACGGCGCGATGACCTGTCAAACGTGTCATGATCCGCATCAAATCCCTCGCGGAAATGCGGCGGTGACTTACTATGCGGCGGCTTGCCGTCAATGTCATGCGGCGGCGTTCGATGCCAAGGTTGCCGCGGGCCAGCATACCGCTTCGAATGAATGCGTGACTTGCCACATGCCCAAACGGCGAACGGACGATGTGGTGCATGTGGCGATGACGGACCACCTGATCCAGCGGCGGCTGCCGGCTAGGAACCTGTTGGCGGATTTGCCGGAGCGTCATCCGACCGAAGCCGAACAGTATCACGGGGAGGTGGTTCCGTATTACCCAGCGCCCCTGCCGAGCACCGACGAGAACATGCTGTACCGGGCAGTCGCGCAGGTGGCGCTCAAGAATAATTTGCAAGAAGGCATTGCGGAATTAACGCGCGAGACTGCGCGAGTGGAACCACGTGAAGCTGAGTTCTACATGGTTCTAGGCGCCGCACAACAGAGCAACGGAAAACCGCGGGAAGCCGTCGCGGCCTATCAACACGCGCTCCGGCTGAGGCCTGATTTTCCGAGAGGATTGCTGTCCTTGGCTTCCGCATTAAAAGCGGCACTGCAGATGCCGGCGGCGGAAGACGTCTTAAAGCGCACGACTCAAATTGCCCCTACCAACGCGACCGCTTGGTTTCAGTACGGCACGGTGGATTACGCACTAGGACGAATTGACGGCGCTATTGAAAAGATGGAGAAGGCCATTGCGCTTGATCCGGAATTGCCCGGCGAGCATACCGGTCTGGCGGAGATTCTGGCCGGAACGGGCAAGCTGGATCGCGCTGAAACGGCGTTGAAAGAAGCGCTGCGGATTGATCCTTACGATGCGACTGCCTACGATCTGACGGGCAGGGTGCTGGCTGGAAAAGGTGAATTGACAGAGGCGCTTTATGATTTCGAAAATGCCACGCGGCTGCGCCCCGGTTATGGACCACATCTGTACGATTATGGATTGGCGCTGCTGAGCACGAATCGATTCGATGATGCCCAGGCATCGGCAGAGGCGGCGGTGCAGGCCGCTCCGAACATGGCGGAGGCACATGAATTATTGGGTGGTCTTTTGGCCAGGAAGCGGCAATTTTCAGAGGCGGCTCGGGAATACCGGGAAGCCCTGCGGCTGCGGCCTGATTTCGATAGGGCGCATCTGGATCTGGCGAGTGTTCTGGCGGCGCAGGGAGACATGCCGGGCGCGATGCAACAACTACGCGAGGCGGCAAAGGGCCGCGATCCGCGCGTGGCTCAACAGGCAGCGGCAGCGCTTCAACGGCTGGGCGAACGCTAGTTTGACATCAGCCGCCACAGGGATGTATGCTCTCTGAGACGCAGTACCAAAAAAGTTGGAGTATCGTATAACCAGCATGTTTTTTATAAGCCATAAGTACGTCCTGGTTTTGGGCGCTATCGCGTGTCTGAATGTGGGTGGAGCGCGCGCGCAGTCTTCGGATAGCGCGCAACCGCTGCCAGAGGGCAGAGGGAAGGCGGAATTCGAGCGTATTTGTTCGCAATGCCACGCAGTAACGGTTGCCACAAAGTTGAAGATGGACGAGGATGGCTGGACCGGCATAGTGAACGATATGGTTTCGCGCGGCGCGCAGGGAACCGACGACGAATTTGATCGCGTGGTGAAATATCTGACCGCGCACTTCGGCCCGAGCAATTCAAGCGGCGATGCGAAGCAGTCCAGCGCCGCGAAGGTGAATGTGAACAAGGCCAGCGAAACCGATCTTTCCACAGGTCTTGGAATCTCGGCCGCCGATGCGCAGGCCATTGTGCATTACCGCCAGTCGTCCGGAGAGTTCAAAGACTGGCACGATCTGGAAAAGGTCCCGAATATCGACATGAAGAAACTGGCGGCGCAGAAAGACCGGATCGAATTCTAAAAGGCAGGTAACCAAGAGAATGAGGCGGATTGTGAATTGTCCCGCAAGTATATGGGCCAAGAGCGCCTGTGTGTTGGCGTTAGCGGTGGGCCAGTTACTCGCGCAGAGCGGCGATGCGGGGAAAGGTAAGGCCCTCGTCGAATCCAGCGGATGCCTGGGCTGTCACCGCGTTGCAGACAAGGGTTCGCGCACCGGACCGGATCTTTCAGAGATCGGAGATAAGCGCAAGCCGGAGCGAATCCAGCAGTCGATTGTGGCGCCGGACGAGGAAGTGCTTCCCGAGAACCGCTATGTCAGCGTGGTCCTCAAAGACGGTACTACCGTGAAAGGGCGGCTACTCAATCACGACGCGATCAGCGTGCAACTGATCGATACCAAGGAACAGTTGCGGTCGTTCCAAACCTCGGCAATTCGCGGATACACCATTCTGTTGAAGGGTTTGATGCCTTCCTTCCAGGGCAAGCTTTCGGACGAGCAAATTGCAGACATCGTCGCCTACCTGAGTTCTTTGAAGGGAACAGACCAGCCGTGATCCAGGGCGTTTTTCGCCCGTACTTGCTGCTTTTCGTTTTATTGGCGGGCCTGTTGCCGGCGCAGGTCACGTACGACCGGATTCTCCACGCGGATCGCGAGCCTCAAAATTGGCTCACTTACGGTGGAGGGTACGCCAGCCAGCGTTATAGCCTGTTGACCAATCTCACGCGCGGAAACGTCAAAGACCTGGAACTGAAGTGGGTGTATCACCCGAAATATCCGGACAAGATGGAGGCCACGCCGCTGGTGGTGGATGGCATTCTGTACACCGTGCAGAACAGTGAAGTGGTGGCCATGGATGCCGCCACTGGCCGCGCTTTCTGGACGTTCCGGTATGCCGTGCCGCCTGCCTCAAATCAGTACCTCATGGTAGTCAAGGGCCTGGCGATAGCCGGAGACACACTGTTCTGGGCGACTTATGACGGCCACTTAATAGCCATCGATTCGAAAACCGGATTGGCCTTGTGGAATAAGACGCTGGTGGATTGGCACAAAGGCTATCAACTGAATGTTGCGCCCCTGGTGGTGAAGGATAAAGTGATTCTGGGCCCCGCCACTAACGAAGAGGGCGCTAACTGCTGGGTGGCGGCTTATGACGTAAAAACGGGCAACGAATTGTGGCGTTTTTATACCGCGCCGATGTCGGCGGATGAACCGGCGGCCAAAACATGGGCGGGCGAATCGTGGAAGCACGGGGGCAGCCCCATTTGGGTGACAGGTTCTTACGATCCGGAAACGAACTTAACATTTTGGGGCACAGGCAATCCCAATCCTGGTTGGAATGGCGACACCCGTCCCGGCGATGACCTTTATTCGGATTCCGTGATCGCACTAGATGTAGACACCGGGAAACTGAAATGGCACTACCAGTTCACGCCGCACGACGAGTTCGATTGGGACTCTGTCCAAGTGCCCGTGCTGGCCAAAATAAACTGGCAGGGCACACCCCGAAAGGTCATACTCTGGGCCAACCGGAACGGGTTTTACTACGTGATTGACCGGACAACCGGCAAGTTTCTCTTGGGCAAAGCGTTCGTCAAGCAGAACTGGAATATCGGTTTTGACGAACTTGGCAGACCCATGA
>DASXGT010000224.1:0-9091 GCA_036488895.1 Bryobacteraceae bacterium
ATATCGTCTATGAATATCCGCTTGAGGCCTGGGCTGACGTTGCCGGCTCAAAAGTGCAGCCCAAAGATTTCTTCACGGCGCTAGTCGATATGGCCCGCATCCGCCGCAAATATCTCAAACCCGGAAATAGTCGCCGCGCCAGTGCTGAATCGCCGCCTTAATTCTTTTGCGATCCAGTTTCTCGTTCAGCGCGCGCACCGCCAATTCAGGCGCTTCGGCATCGGAGGCGAACCGCAACGCGATGAGCTGTGATTCCGTCAATTCAGCAATCCGGCCACAATTCGGTGCATCCAGCAGCGATGCCAGCCGCAGGCGCTCCTCAAGCCGGATGACCCGGTCTTGCACCTTCAGCGAATAAGACCGTGCTTTAAAGGCCAACACAAACATCAGCAGCATGACAGCCGTTAAAAGCGCGGACTCGCTGCTGGGATGGCGAATCACGTTGACAATCGCCCAGATTAGTAACAATAAAATTCCGGGCGCTAGGAAAAAATGGAACAGCGGATCCAACATCGCATGATTTTCGCGGGTCTGTGGAACTTGTTTGCTCATAATTTACTCACCTCCGGATAATACCTTTACCAGCCGGTAAAGAAATGTTTGGCCTTCATAAAAACTGCGCACCGGCATCCGCTCGTCGCGGCCATGGAAGCGCATGTCGTCCTCACCCAGAAAGAAGCCCTGCACGCCGTAGGTGGGAATGCCCGCCACACGCAAGTACGCGCCGTCCGTCGCGCCCATCACCATCATCGGCACTGCTGGAACACCGGGCCAAAGCGAATCGGTGATCCGGTTGATGCCCTTGATCACATCGGGCCGAAGCGGAGACGCTGGGCCTTGTTCAATTTCGCCTTCAACGGAGATGTGGACTTGAGCATCCGCAATTAACGTCGTCAGCGTCTGCTTCACGTAGTCGAGCGAATCCTCCGGCAACACGCGGCAATTGACGTTTGCGGCCGCCAGTTGGGGCAACGCGTTTCTGGCATGGCCGCCCTCCAATTGAGTAGCGACGCAAGTCGTGCGCAGCGTAGCATTCCAGCCCGGCGAGACGGCGGCTATGCGCTGCAGAACTGCCGGTGACCCACTCCCCACCTTCGCAAGATCGGCCTTAATGGGGCGCTGCTCAATCTTTGCCAACTCTTCGAAATAGGTGCGAGTGACATCGTTCGTTTTCAGCGGGAAGCTAAAACGGGACAACCGGTCGAGCGCATGGGCAAGATGATAGATCGCGTTGTCCGGCACAGGCATGGAACTGTGGCCGCCCTTGTTCGTCACCTCAAGCCGGAAGTTAACGACATACTTTTCGCTGACCTGCACATCGTTCGAGATACGCTTGCCCGCGCGCATTTCACCCCAGCCGCCTTCGTTCAAACAATACTCGGCGTCAATCAATGCGCGATGCGTCTTGAGGAGCCAAGCCACGCCGTTATACGGGCCGCCGCCTTCTTCGTCAGCAGTAAGCGCCACGATGATGTCCCGGTCCGGCTTGAAACCCTCGCGCTTATAACGGATAAGATTGGCGATCCAGACAGCAGCCTGGGCCTTATCATCGCCAGTGCCGCGGCCATAGAAGTAACCATCCTTCTCAGTGAATTGAAACGGGTCCATGGTCCAGTCCTCGCGTTTGGCTTCCACCACATCCGTATGCGCGAGCAGCAGAATCGGCTTCGCTTTCCCCGTACCGTGCAAGCGGACCACCAGGTTGGCCTTCTTCGGAACCGGGCCGCCAATAAAAATGTCGGCGGCTGGGAAGCCGGCGGCACGTAAGCGCGCGGCGGCCGCCTCCGCCACAGGCGTGGTGGCGCCGCTGGTGTAACCCGACTTGATCTCGACGAATTCTTTATAAATGGACTTCGCCAGGTTTTGCTCAGCAGGCGGGGGCATCGTATCCGCCAGCAAGCATCCGGAGACAATAAGGGCCGCGGCGAGCTGTTTCAACATAGGCTTTATTGTAGAAAACACTTACAGCGTGCCAGTGATAATCTTGGGTGGAGAAAATTTAGGAAAGCGGTGTAATCATGCCCATGGAACTTTACAGCTCCGAGGCTTTTGTACGCGACATTGTAAATGCGATCAGCAGCTCGGAAGGCAAGCCACTCAATATTGGCGGCAAGCACCATGAAGGAATCGACCGTGCTTATGTCTTTCAACTGATCAGCGAAACGAAGAAGGCTGTGGAAGGACATGCCACCGCTCCTGTGAAGCGTATCGTTCGCGGCAAGCCGAGAGGTGTTTGAGATACCGAATTCTTACTGATCACTAAAGCTGGAGCAGCCGCGCCGCATTTTCCGAATAAATTTTCCGCAGCACCGGCTGGGGTAAGGCAAGCCCGGATATCCGCCATCTCCCTTGAGGAGGAACGGCTGCAGGCGCATAGTCGAAGTATTCATCGTTCGTCTCCAGGAAGCGGTAATAGATCTCATACAGACGGTCGCCGAATACCTGTTGCGGCGTGTCGTTCCCTCCCGGAATGGCATCGGTTCCAAACATCACCCGGTCCTGATACTTATGAATAAACTGATACGCAGCCCTCGGCTGACGGCCCAACTCGCCGATGCGCGCCGCTATCTCGACATGCATGTTCGGATGGCTGTCCAGGCATTCGGAAACATAAGCAAGATCTTCGGAATCGGCAACGTGCAAACAAACGAACTGCGTTTTGGGGTGCCGCCGCATCACGGTTCGACGCGCTTCCTGTATTTCCCGATTCGTTGGAAAATCCTTGCCGTAGAAAGACCAATCCGGATGCGCATGCAATTCTTCCCAGCGCTCGTTGAATCGATCCACCGGCAGAAAAAATGCCTCAGGATCGGATGAGTGAATGGCGACCGGCATATTCAGCGACCCCACGGCGTCCCACATCGCATCGAACCGGCGATCGTCAATCCGAACTAATTTGCCCGTACTGACGTTCTCGCGCAGATACAGCCCCAAGGTCTTGAGAACCTTGAGCCCCTTAGCTCCTCGCCGGTGTGCGTCTTCGATCAAATCGGCTTGCATGCGCGAGTAACCCGGATCTGCCGCCTTACTCCACGCCGGTTCAGTAAATACCACAAAACGCCCCGGATGCGCGGATTGCAACTTGTCTATCGCCTGCTGAAGATTGCCGCCATAACCGCCCGTGAGATTCACCATGGTGCGGATGTTCTTGCGATCCATCACGGCTAAGCACTCTTCAGCAGTAGCCGCAAAACGGATTTCACCCGGACCTTGCAAGCCGCCGGCATGCGTGATGTGCGTATGGAAATCAATCACGGGAAGAGCCGCGCGTGGCACATGCGTTTCATGCACATGCAACATGCTGCGCGGTTGAAACTGCTCCACCGGCAGCGCGGCCTTACTATCCGAAGCAGGCGCGCGACCCTTTAGGAGCGGAGAACCAAGGGCGCCCCCCATAAACGTCAGAAGATTTCTTCGATTCATGACATACCAGTATTGGATTAGTCTACCTGACGCTTGGCATCTCGCACATTCATCTCTTCACAGTGATTTCCCTGTTTTCGACCGTAACAACATTGCTGTTGCTATGTTTTGCGTTAGCATTGAGAAAAATCTCTGCCGCGAAACTCATATGTCATCCCCAAGATTTTGTGTCTTATCTGTGTGGATTGCCTTTATCTTCGCCGCGGGCGCCAGTTTGCCGCGGCTTGCCCGAGCGCAAACTTCTACCGGCGAACTTTCCATCACCGTTCTTGATGCAAGCGGGGCTGTCGTTCCGAACGCCACCGTTACGATTACCGGATCTGAAACCGGTAATGTCCTTCGAACGCTCTCGAGTAACGACCGAGGTCTTGCCGAGGCGCCGCTTATTCCGCCAGGCAACTACGACATCTCGGTATCTTTGTCAGGTTTCAAAACCACCCTGCGCCGCGGCATAGCGGTGGCGGTCAGCTCCATTCAAGGTGTCCGAGTTACGCTCGAAGCCGGCAACTCCACCCAGGAAATTACAGTTACCGGACAGGCGCCGCTGGTCGAAGATAAGTCAGCTACGTTGGCCCAGGTCATCAGCTCCCGCCAGCTGATTGATCTGCCTCTCAACGGCCGCAACTACCTTGCCGTGGCAAACCTGACTGCCGGCGCGATCCCGTCAAACGGGAGCCGCGACCAGACCTTTTCCGCCTACGGCAACACGGGCCTTCAGAACGCCTTCTTGCTCGATGGCGCGCGAAATGAGAACTACCTGCGAGGCCTCGACAATCGCACGCGCGACATGGTCCGGCCTCCAGTCGATGCCCTCAACGAGTTCACGGTGCAAACCAGCAACTATTCAGCAGAGTTCGGCGCCGCGGCCGGCGGCGTGGTCAATGCCATCACGAAGAACGGCACGAATGACATCCACGGTTCTGCCTACGAGTTCATTCGTAACGACCATCTGGACGCGATCAATTTCTTCGCGCAAACCCGCCCGCTGCTGGTTCAAAACCAGTTTGGCGGGTCCCTGGGAGGACCCATTAAGAAGGACCGGGCCTGGCTCTTTGGCGCGTACGAGGGATATGGCAACCGGAGCGAAGCTACCAGCACATCGAACGTTCCAACCGCCGCTCAGCGCGCCGGCATCTTTGGATCGACGGCAATCTATGATCCATCAACGACGCGCGCCAATCCAAGTGGCTCCGGCAGCATTCGGACTCAGTTCCCAGGCAATACCATCCCTGCCAGTCAGTTGAATCCGATCGGCCTCGCCATTGCCAACGCCTACCCCTTGCCTAATGTTGCTGGATCAACCAATCTGTATACGGCCAACGTAACTCAACGGCAGAACACGAAGAACGGGGTCATCCGCGGCGACGTTCAGGCCAGCAGCAAGGACTCCGTCTTCGCCCGCTACTCCCGCACCAGCGGGTTGCTTGACTCGGACGCCGCACTGCCCGCCCCTGCCGGTGCACCCATCAACCGTCAGGTCGATACGACTAGCGCCGGCCTCGGCTACACCCGAACTCTCAGTCCCACCCTCATCAATGAGTTTCGCTTTACCTGGACGACAATCACCCTTGCTTCGGATTCCACTGTCGCACGCAATGAAATCATACCGGGCAGTCTGGACCCTTCCGTGGACAGCGGGACACCCACGTTCAACATTTCGAACTACGCGGCTTATGGCGCCCAGGCGAGCTGCTGCACCAACAGTCCGCTTCGAAAAACGTCGGGCGTTTGGGATTGGTCCGACAACCTTTCGAAATCGTTCGGCAGCCACCTGCTCAAGTGGGGCGGTGAGTTCATGTTAATCCGTCCGTCAACCTTCGCCACCAGCAACGGCCGCAGTTCCTTCGGCTTCACCGGCGTATTCACGCAAAGTCCGCAATCCCGTTCGAATTCCGGAAACGCTCTAGGGGATCTCCTGCTCGGCGACGCAAATTCACTCACTACGGGCAGCACGGCTCAGGCGGTTGAGCGCGGTTGGTTTGCCGGTGGCTACTTCCAGGATCAATGGACGGTCAACCGCCAACTTACCGTAAATCTCGGTGTGCGCTACGAATATTCGGCTCCCTACATCGAAACGCAAAACCGAATGGCGGATTTAGTTCTGGACGCAGGTAACACATTATATGGGCAATACATCCTGGCCGGAGATAAGCGCCTACCTCGATCGCTGGTTTCCGGCGATTACAACAACATCGCGCCTCGCGTTGGGTTGGCTTGGCGTGTTCCCGGCGCCGGTGATTTGGTCCTACGCTCGTCCTTCGGCATCTTTTATGCCCAGGATGAAGGCACGGGGGTCACCAATCGCATGACCAGCAATCCGCCCTTCTACGGCTATGGCGCACAAACCATCAGCAGCGACCAGCTCAATCCCGCCAGTGGTTTCGTACTCAGTCCCGGAGCAACCATTCCCCGGCCGGCGGCTATCAATCCCGCGTCGTTTACGCTCGTGCCGTCAGCCACGGCGCAGCTTGTCAGCTGGCCTCTTAACACCAAAACTCCCTACGTCCAACAATGGAACTTTAGCGTGCAAAAGACGCTGCCGTGGAGCATGCTGGCGGAGGTCGATTACGTGGGCAACCACGGTGTTCAATTTCTAGGTCTCGGCGAAGGGAATCAGCCTGTCGTACTTGCCGCCACCACTGTTAACTCTCGCCGCCCCTTAATGGCTTTTACCGATGCTTCCGTGAAACAGGTCGGAAATTGGAATATGACCTACTACGACGGTCTCTCATCACGCCTTGAGAAACGTTTTGCAAACGGCATTTCTTTTCTATCCACGTTCACTTACGGCCACTCCATCGACCTGCAGGATCCCGCGCTCGACCTCTGTGACAATTGCGGCAGTGGCGACACGATTCAGAACAACTACAATCGTGCTGCGAACCGCGCCTCTTCCGACAACGATGTTCGGCTGCGATTCGTGCTTGCCGGCTCCTTTGAACTCCCGTTTGGCAAAGGCAAACCCTACCTCGGCAATTCGCGCATCGGCTCAATGCTCTTAGGCGGCTGGCGAGCCGTTCCGATTTATCAGGCGCAAACCGGCTTGGCGTTCATGCCTGGTCTTTCCTATGATGCGGCTAACGCCGGAACAGTCACCCGGCCCAACACCGTCTGTAGCGGAAGCCTTCCAAACCCTTCACTCACGGAGTGGTTTAACACCTCTTGCTTCGTCGCTGGTCCCTCGTACGTGTTCGGCAATACCGGCCGCAACGTGCTACGCGCCCCAGGGATCGACAATCTCGACCTCAGCATCCAGCGCGACTTCCGTTTGCCCATCGAACATGCCACGGTTCTCACTTTCCGGGCCGAAGGCTTCAATGCCGTCAACCACCCGCAGTTTGCCGCCCCAGGCGCCACCGTGGGCAACTCGACCTACGGCGTAGTCACGGCGACATCGAACAGTAATCGCCAGCTTCAATTCGCCATTCACATCCAATTTTGAATAGGAAAAAAACGTGAACCATTCTCTAACCCGGCGCTCACTCTTAGGGGGCGCTGTCGCAGCCGCGCAGCTTCCCCTGCATGCGGCTCCCGCCCAGAGTCAAAAGCCCAATATTCTCGTTATTTTGTTTGACGATCTTGGCGTTCATGACCAGGGTTACCTCGGAGCTACCGACTTAAAAACGCCGAACATCGATCGCTTGGCTGCCGGCGGCACGGTTTGCCGCAATTGGTATTCAAACGCTCCCGTCTGTGCTCCAGCCCGCTCAGCCCTGATGACAGGCCGCTGTCCGCTTCGCGCGGGTGTGCCGAAAAATGGAACTCCTTTGCCGGCGTCAGAAGTGACATTGGCTGCCGCCTTGAAAAACGCGGGTTACACCACTGGACTCACCGGTAAGTGGCACTTAGGCAGCACTCCTGATACGGTCCCCAATGCGCATGGCTTCGATTACTTCTACGGGTTCCACGAAGGCTGTGTCGATTATTTTTCTCACCGCTACTACTGGGGCGAACCGAAGGTTGCTAACTTTCACGACTTGTGGCGCAACCGCGAGGAAATCTTCGAAGATGGCCAATATCTGACTGAACGCATTGGACAGGAGGCTTCCGGCTTTATCTCGCGTGCGCCGCTCGACAAGCCGTTCTTCTTGTACACCGCGCTGAACGCGGTCCACTATCCCATGCATGCGCCCACGAAATATGTGAATCGTTTCCCGAACCTTCCGCCGGAGCGGCGGATGTATGCCGCCATGCTCTCGGCCGCCGATGACGCCATAGGCGGGATGCTGGCGACTCTCGATCGCACGGGTCGCCGAAACAACACCTTGATCTTCGTGTTGGGCGACAACGGGGCTACTACGGAACGCCGCGCCGGTTTGAACAATCAGCCGGCAACCGCCGGCCGCAACACGCCTTTCCGTGGTTTCAAATTCAGCACCTTTGACGGCGGAATGCATGTCCCTGCGTTGCTCAACTGGCCCGGTCACATTCCTTCCGGCGAAACCAACCACCAGATCTTGATGACCGCTGATATTTTTCCTACAGCCTGCCACCTCGCGGATGTCCCGTTGCCTTCAGACCGCACGATTGACGGCCGTAATATATGGCCAATGCTAACCGCTGGCGCAAGCTCACCCCATGAATATGTTGCCTGGTCCGAAGGTCCGCAGCTCGCCATTCGGCAGGGCAAGTGGAAGCTGGTGCTGAATGGTGTTACGCATGATGGCACGGCGGATGGCAATAAGCCTCTAACAGGCGATGATGCGGTATTTCTGTCGAACGTTGACCAAGATCCTGGCGAATCGCATAATCTCCGCCACCAATATCCCGCGGTAGCGGATCAGCTACAAACTCTGGTCGAAACCTGGCGCAAATCCGTCGAAAAGAAGTAACGCTGTGGGGAGTAGCTTGGGCCGGCTACTCGCCGCCAAATCCCTCTGCAACGAAACCAGCCCATCCTTCACTACCCAGCAGCAGTTCCGCGCGAGCAAGCCCACTTGCCGCCGAGAATCTTCACGGAGGAGAAAGAAATGGTTTTTCAAGTAAGAGGGAAGCTCTGCGGTTATTTGTGCACCGACTGCCGGGAGTTGCTGGGCGGTGTCACCGTCCGGCTCTATCGCAACCGCAAGGATCAAAATACAGTTGGACTCGCCGTAGCCAACCCGAAGGATACGCTCGCGATTCTGGACGACAAAGCCGTGGAAGCGAAGGCCTCTTCCTTATTAGGAGAAGCGCAAACAGATCCCGATGGAACGTTTACCATTGAGCTGGGCCCGGATCAGAAATATGACGGCGGCCCCTTCGAAATTGACGTCTATTGCGGAACGGTCCCGCATCGCAAGCCCACCCGCGTTCCACCCAAACCGCTGCAATTTTCAATCACTACCCTTCAGCCTGCTTGGAAAACAAGTGACGACCGAGCCGTGGCCTACTGGGAGTACTGTCTGCCCGCCCGCTTCTGGTGCGGCATTCGGCAGCGTTTTGGAGCTTGGACCATTTGCGGACACGTGGTGGATTGCAAATCGCCCAACAAGAGTCCGGTTGCCGGAGTCACCGTCAGCGCTTTCGATACCGATTGGATTCAAGACGATTCATTGGGCTCAGCGGTCACTGACGCCAGCGGCCACTTCCGCATCGATTACTCAACTATCGATTTCCAGCGGACGCCGTTCTTCGGTCTCAATATTGAACTCTTCGGCGGCCCCGATCTGTATTTCAAAGTCACCAC
>DASXGT010000284.1:0-8689 GCA_036488895.1 Bryobacteraceae bacterium
CCGGACGCCGCATTTGGAATGAACTCGGAATCCCGGTTTACTTTTATCAGGCGGCCGCTCTTCGCCCAGATCGCGTCCAGTTGGAGCAAGTCCGCCGCGGCCAATTCGAAGGTCTTCGGGAAGCGGTACTGAACGACGAGAGTAAACGGCCCGACCTGGGCGGACCGGCTCTCCACCCCACTGCGGGTGCGGTGATCGTCGGTGCGCGCCGGGTTCTCATTGCATACAACATCGACCTCGCGACACCGAACCTCGAAGTGGCTAAGGAGATCGCCAAACGCATCCGCGCCAGCAATGGCGGTTTCCCGGCTGTGAAGGCGCTCGGCCTTGCTTTGCCGTCCCGCAATCAGGTGCAGGTTTCCATGAACTTGACTGATTTCGAACAAACGCCCGTACATACCGTTTTCGACGAGGTCAGCCGCCTTGCAGGCAGCTATGGAGTCGAGATTGCGCGTAGCGAATTAATCGGTCTTTTGCCGCGAAAAGCACTGGAATTGGCTTTCGCTCATTATCTGAAGTTGCCGGATTTTCAATCGCGCGATGTAATTGAGGAACGTATCGAATCCGCGCGCGCCGTCAAATCCTAATTCTTGGTAGCGGCGTCCGTATGATAGACGTATGGCGACCACTCTCAGCCCCGAGCCCGGCGTGTCTTCATCCGCTGACCCCATCGCGCAAATCATGTCTCTGGAGAGCCAATATCTCCTCCAAAATTATGCCCGCTATCCGTTGGTCTTGGCGCGTGGGAAAGGGTGCTATGTCTATGACCTCAAAGGCAACCGCTATCTGGACCTCATCAGCGGCATCGGCGTAAATTCACTCGGCTACGCCCATCCGCGCATTACCAAAGTCATTCGCCAGCAGGCCGGTCTGCTGCTCCATACGTCCAACCTGTACTATCACGAGTATCAGGGCCGATTGGCCGAACGCCTCGCGAAAATCAGCGGGTTGAACCGATCCTTTTTCTGTAATTCAGGCGCCGAGTCCATGGAGGGTGCGCTCAAGATGATTCGTGCGCACGGCAATTCCATTTCGCCGGATAAGACTGCCATCATCTCCTTGGACAACTCCTTTCACGGGCGAACGCTGGGCGCGCTTTCCATCACCGGACAGCCCAAATACCGGAAAGATTTCGAGCCGTTATTGCCAGGCCCACGCTTCGTTCCCCGCAATGACATCGCCGCGCTCGAAGCCGCGTTCGATGACAATGTAGCGGGCATCGTTTTGGAATTTATTCAAGGCGAAGGGGGTATTTATCCAATCTCGGAGAAGTTTGCGCGTAAGGCTCGCGAGCTCGCGGACAAACATAACGCCTTGCTCGTCTTCGACGAAATTCAATGCGGCGTAGGCAGGCCGGGAGCCTATTTCGCCTATCAACTCCTTGACCCGGTCTTGCTTCCCGATGTCGTCATAGCGGCCAAGCCCATGGCTTGCGGGATTCCAATTGGGGTGGTGATTGCCAATGAAAAAGCAGCGGCTGCAATCAAGCCCGGGATGCACGGCTCCACGTACGGCGGCGGTCCGCTGGCTTGCAGAGTAGCGCTGGAGTTCTTCGATATTCTCGATGAACTGCTGCCTTCCATTAATTCTGTAGGCGGGTATTTCCGTATGAAGCTCACCGGACTCATGCGCGAATTCCAGTTCATTAAAGAAGTCCGGGGCCAGGGGTTGATGATCGGCGTCGAGCTTGATTTCCCGTGCAAGCAACTTGTCCTAGACGGCATGAAAGCGGGTTTATTGTTCAATTGCACGCACGATACCGTTTTGCGGTTCCTACCGCCCTACATTCTGACGGAGCAGGATGTGGATCGCGCGATGGCCGCTTTGGTCCGGGTGTTTAAAGCGGTTAAATAAACCCCGGTTGACTTCTGTACGTTTTTAAAGTTAGACTTGTACATATATGCCAAACACCGGCGCAAAGATGGCTCTGAAGGCCACGGATTTCCGCTCTAACTTATTTCATCACCTGGAATCCGCCGCCAATGGAACGCCGGTTTCCATTCAGTACAAAGGCAGGGAGTATCAATTAATGGCATTGACTACTAAGGGAAAGCTCGATAGTTTTTATGCGTCCGGCGAACCGGAGGAGTTGCTGGCCGACTCCAACGATGCGCTGTTCTCCGACGACCCGTTGCTGAGAAAACAGCGGGAAGAGGAGTGGGCGGCAAAGTGGGATAACCGCCTCACTGTCAAGTGAGCCGTGTCCATCTAGACACTCACGTCGCGATCAGGCTCGCTAGCCGCGGCAAGATCAACTTGTCGAATCACGCCCGGCACTTGATCAATTTTTCCCCGATTGTTATCTCACCGGTAGTCGTACTTGAGTTGGAATTGCTCAGGGAAATCGGGCGGCTGAAAGTCTCTGTGGATCACACCTTAGAGCTTCTGCGGCAACTGGGCGTTTCCATTCTGGAGCAGTCATTTCCCCAAGCTTGTTGGGCGTCCAGGTCTCTGACCTGGACGCGTGATCCGTTTGATCGCCTGATTGTGGGACATGCCATAGCCGATGAACAATCCGTTCTCATCAGCATTGACGAAGTCATTCAAGCTAATTACAAAAACGCAATGCTCTAGCCACTCGCTTAAAGCAACTCTTCGCGCTTCTGCGCATCCAGCGCTTTCACGATTTTGCTGACATCCTGCGCCTTACCGCGGCGCCCCACCAACAATGCATCTGGTGTGTCCACAATGATCAGGTTCTCTACTCCGACCAGCGCGACAGTTTTATTCGCATCCACGTAATTACCCCGGCTATCTTCCGCAATCAAATCGCCGCGCGAAGCATTCCCGTTCGCGTCTTTATTCGCCAAATCATAAACCGCGTCCCAGCTGCCCACGTCGCTCCACCCGATATCGTCAAGCGCCAATCCCGTCACATTTTGGGCTTTCTCGATAACGGCATAATCCACTGAAATGTTCTCGCATAACGGGTAAGCCTCACCTAACTTCTTATTGAACGTTTTGCTTTCAATGGCTGGCAGACCGGCCAGCAGAGTTGCGGTCTTAGGCTGATGTTCCCGCATTAATGCGAGTACGGTGGATGCGCGCCAAAAGAACATGCCCGCATTCCAATAAAAATTACCGCGTTCCACGAATTTCTTAGCGGTTTTGGCATCCGGCTTTTCGCGGAAGCTGGCCACCGGAGAGGATTCGGTGTTGCCCGGCTGCAGATTCTTAGGAAATTCAATATAGCCATATCCCGTTTCCGCCCAGCGCGGTTGAATTCCCAGCACCACTACGCTTTCCTTTTCCGCCGCCCGGAATGCCGCTTTTACGAAATTGCGGAAGCGCGCTTCCTTCAGAATGAGGTGGTCCGCCGGAAAAACGCCCATCACCGCATCCGGATCGGCGTTGACCAGAATCTGCGCCGCTAAAGCGATGCAAGGCGCTGTATTGCGCTGTGCCGGCTCGGCAATAATCTGTTGCTTCGGCACCTCCGGCAACTGCTTGCGAATCTCCGCCTGCAGATAATCATTCGTCACAATCCAGATATGCTCTGGCGGAATCACCGCCTTCAACCGGTCCACCGTCTGTTGAATCAGCGTTCGCTCGCCAAAAAAGCGCAGAACCTGTTTCGCATTGCGTTTGCGGCTACGCGGCCAAAAGCGCGTACCGCGGCCTCCGGCCATGATTAGCCCGTACCGATGATTTGCCATAAATGAAAAGGAAACACACTCTACGGATCAGGATTACCCGGATTCAGTGGTATCGGCTCCCGCGGCAACTGCGCATCGGGGAAGCCTCGTACAACATGCAGGGTCCGGCTCCAGCGTGTTCTTGAGAAAAAGTGTTCCCCCAGGTCCACCATATGGCTGAAGAGCGAGTGTACCGAAGACCCCGCCAGATCGTCCGTGGAAGCTTTGTAGGACCAATAAATAATTAACGGCTTGCCGATAATATTGTCGCGCGGCACAAAGCCCCAATAGCGGCTGTCGAGCGAATTATCGCGGTTGTCGCCCATTGCGAAATAGCTGTTTGGCGGCACTACTATTTCGCCGTTTTGAACGTGATGATCCAGCATCTCGTGCTGTAATTCAGCCTGCAATCCTTCCGCGAACGGCGAGGCGGAACCGGGGAAATTATCCCGGCTTTCATCGTAAGGAAATTTATGAACCGTATAGGGCTCATTTAACGCCACGCCATTCCTAAAAACCTGCCGGTGAATCATCTTCAAATGGTCGCCCGGAAGCCCAATGACGCGTTTGACGAAGGTTTGGCTAATATCGCCCGGATACCGGAACACAATCACGTCGCCGTGCTTGGGTTCCTCATAGGGAAGTAGATATTTGCTGATGTCCCCGGCTGGCGCATACGCCAGCTTATCTACCAGTAGGTGGTCTCCAATCAGCAGCGTATCTTCCATTGAGCCCGTGGGAATCACGAAGGCTTGTACCAGGGTGGTGGTCCCAAACAGCAGCAACAGAATTGTGACTGCCCACTCGGCGATGCTGTTGCGCGCCGGCTCCTGCTTCGTCTTGCTTTGCCGGTCGCCTTGGGCCGTTTCTACCGTAGCTGTGTTTTCTGCCATTGAACTTTTACCATGATTACCTCAAACCGGCTCCCCGGCGATATTCTCACGTATCGTAAGTTCCCATTGTAACGTCTACAAACCCCTGAAACCGTTTGGCAGTAATCTGGTTTAGCAGTAATCTGAATGGTAAGCGTAGAAAAAATTGAGACGTAGAAAGAGGACAGGCATGTACAGGAATCGAATTTCATTTGCTACGGCAATTGCGTTGAGTTTCCTCACGCTGGCGTGTGGACCCAAAGGACCGACCGATCAAACCCTTACCACCGACATTCAGGCTAAGCTTTATGCCAACGATGCAACTAAAGCCGCCAAAATTAATGTCGCAGTGAAGGACGGTGTGGTCACTTTGAGTGGCGATGTGCCCAGTTCCGATGTGGAGCTACAAGCCATGAAGATTGCAAACGCAGCGCCCGGCGTTAGAACCGTGACTGACCAGATGAAGCTGAATGATGCGCTGGCCGACAATTTGCCTCCGGCAGCCGCGGCGGGAGCCGCTCCGCTCCCAGAGCCGCCGCCCGCGTCTGCTCCGGCGCCCAAACAAACCGCCGCTTCCGGGCCTCTGCCTTCCGTGCCAATGGCCGAGGCATCCGCTCCAGCACCTGCACCGCAAGATTCCGCACCCGCACCGCAGCCCGCTCCCGCGCCTCCTCCGGCAGCTGCCCCAGTGGCGGCGGCTCCCGCGCCTCCGCCTCCGCCCCCACAGCCCGTGACGGTGACGATTCCGGCCGGTGAGCGCTTGGCCATCCGCATGGTGGATGCCATCGACACGAAGGTCAATACTGCGGGCCAAACGTTCCGGGCCTCTCTCGATGCCCCGCTCACTTCGGACGGAAAGGTGATTGTGCCCGTTGGCGCGCCTGTCACGGTGCTGCTGGCAAATGCGCAAGGCGCCGGCCGTATCAAAGGCCAGAGTTCCGTGGAACTGCGCTTGACTAGCCTTCGCTATCGTGGGCAAGATGTGCAGGTGAACACCAGCGCCTATGAAGAGCAGGGCAAATCCAGGGGCAAACAAAGTGCCATTCGCACCGGCATTGGAGCCGCTGCCGGCGCGCTGATTGGCGGACTCGCCGGGGGCGGTAAGGGCGCTGGCATCGGAGCCGCCATAGGAGGCGGCGGCGGCGCGGGCTTACAACTCGCTACCCATGGCCAGCAAGTGAAAATCCCCTCGGAGACGCCGCTCAATTTCAAGTTGGAAGCGCCGCTGACACTAACCGTCAAGCGTTAAAAGCAACGTTTAAACCGTTACGAAAACCCGCCCGCTTTCATCCAAGCGGGCGGGATACGTCTTAATCGCGCAAGCACCCAGTAGCGGCTCGCCGCTCCCGAGTTCGAACTTCCAAGTGTGTAACGGACAAACCAACGTTGTCCCGCCTAACAACCCATCTGCCAGCGGCCCGCCTTTGTGCGGGCACTCGGCCTGGGTAGCGAACACCTGTCCGGTACGCGTGTGAAAGACCGCCACTCGCTCTCCGGATACCTCAAAATTCCGCCCTTCGCCAGCGGGAATTGCCTCCACCAGACCCACCATGACTTCCGCGCTCATTGAATAACCTGTAGCAGCGATTCGAATTGATTGGCGGTCGCCGGTGTATACGCTTCTCTCCAGGGATCCTTGTAAGCTGTGATCGCTTTTTGCAGCTCTTCATCCAGCCGCGCCCCAATGCCTTCGCTGTCTTCCACTACTATGGAGCGAATTTTCTCAATCCCCATGCGTTCCACAAATCCGTACGTCCGCTCCGCAAACTTGGCATTTTCACGGTAATACTGTATGAACCGGCCCATGTACTTGATCACCTCGTCTTGGCGATCCACCACGCACAGCACGTCGCCTTTGCGCACGTGCGCCCCGGCCGCTCCACCGATATAGATTTCCCACTTGCCACCTTCCACGGCAACCGCGCCCACGTCTTTCACCATTGCCTCTGAGCAGTTGCGCGGACACCCGGCCGTCGCCAGCTTCAACTTGCCTGGACTGTCAATACCTTGGAAAGTCTTCTCAATCTGAATCGCCAATGACGTGCTATCACCCACGCCGAACCGGCAAAATTCGGTGCCCACGCAGCTCTTGCAGGTCCGGTACCATTTGCCGTACGCAAAACCGGAAGGCATATCAAGATCGCGCCACACGCTCGGCAGTTCTTCTTTCTTGAGTCCCAGCAGATCGATGCGCTGTCCTCCCGTCAATTTCACCAGCGGCACGTGATATTTCTCCGCCACATCCGCTATGCGCCGCAATTGCTCCGGACTGGTCACGCCGCCCGCCATCTGCGGAATCACTGAGAACGTTCCGTCCTTTTGAATATTCGCGTGAACGCGATCGTTGATAAAGCGCGCGTCCCGTTCGTCGTCATAGTCGCCGGGCCAAATAGTGGCTAGCAGCGAAGCTAATCCAGGCTTGCTCTGCGCATCTTCTTTCCCATCCGCGAGCTTCTCAAACACGGCCGACACCGATTTCAAACCGTACTCACGGCAAGCCTGTATGAGCTCCGGCTTGGTCAGTGGAACACCCGGCACGTAGTAATGGACAGACGGATCTTCTTCCACTTCTCCGCCGCAGGCCCACTCCACCAGATCGGTCACCATGCTCTTGCACGATCCGCATCCCATGCCGGCGCGCGTTGCTTCCATTACGGCTTTAGCGCTGCGCTTCCCGTTTTTCACGCACGCCAGCACCGCGCCCTTGCTCACTCCATTGCAGTTGCATACCTGCGCATCCAAGGACAGTTCTTCGATGGTTACCTGTTTCGACGGCGCGCCAATATCGAATAAAAGCGATAGCCGCTCTTCCGGCAGCGGCGTTCCCCGGTCGAACGCCTGCATTAAGTACGGCGCTTTACTGATATCGCCCAACAAAATGCCGCCCATCAGCCGCCCGTCGCGGATGATCAGTTTTTTGTAGGTGCCTTTTTTCGGCTCCGTGAACTGAACAATTTCGTCGCGCTCGCTTTCCGGCTCCGTAATGCCCATGGACGCCATCTCCACGCCCATCACCTTCAGCTTCGTAGCGACTTTGGAGCCGTGATAAACCGCCTGCGGATTGCGCCCAGTAATATGATCCGCCGCCACCTTGGTCTGCTCCCACAACGGCGCTACCAGCCCATACACGCGGCCTCGATGCTGCGCGCATTCGCCTACCACATAGATATTCTGGTCATCCACCGACCGCATGTGATTATCCACCACAATCGCCCGCTCCACCGTCAATCCGCTGCGCACCGCGACATCCACGTTCGGTTTAATGCCCGTCGAGATCACCACCATGTCGTAATCCAACATGCTGTAACCCAATGCGGACCCGTCTTTGAATGCCAGGCCGGTGACCTTCTCGTCGCCCAGAATCGCAGTCGTGTTTCTAGACAAATGCACACGGATGCCCATCTTCTCAATGCTTGCCTTCAGAATTGCTCCTGCTTGCGGATCGAGCTGCTGTCCCATCAGATAGGGACCACGGTGAATAACTTCTACTTGTATTCCGTAATTCTGCAACCCGCGCGCGGCCTCTAGTCCCAGCAAGCCTCCGCCAATCACGGCCGCCCGGCCTTTTCCATTGGCATATCCGGCAATTTCACGGCAATCGTCTAACGTCCGGAAGACAAATAGTCCTGGTTTGTAGGAGCCATCCGGCAGCGTGAGCCCTTCCATCGGTGGAATATACGCGCTGCTCCCCGTTGCGATGATCAGCTTATCGTACGCCTCAAGTGTTCCCTCGCCGCCAAACACGATCTTCGACTTGCGTAAGATGCTCTCCACATACACGTTCTTATGCAGCGTGATGTCGTTGGCTTTATACCATTCGAGCGGGTTCAAGAAAATTTCATTTTCTTCCTGTGACCCGTTCAAGACGTTCGAAAGCAGAATCCGGTTGTAATTGCCATAGGGCTCATCTCCGAACATTGTAATTTCAAACTGGTCTGCGCCGCCGCGGGCGAGAATATCCTCCACTGCTCGCGCGCCAGCCATTCCATTGCCTACAACCACGAGGTTTTTCTTGGCCATTTGTTAAAACTCCATCAATCCGATGTCCAACACCAGCGAACCTGTCACTCCTTCGCTGGCTGCCGCCACAACTTCGATCTTCGAATCGGGCTGCAAATCCTCCACGACTGCCAACGGCACATGAATCGCGTCTTTGGCGCCGACCGGAAAATAGCGCATGGG
>DASXGT010000037.1:0-13511 GCA_036488895.1 Bryobacteraceae bacterium
GTGATGCGCTGGCCATTTCCCGCATTGAAGACCATGCCGGAAAGGCCTTGCGATTCGGATGCTTTCAGGAGAAGGGCAACCAGATCCTCTACGTAGATAAAGTCACGGCTTTGCTCGCCGTCACCGAAGATGGTGGGCGCACGGCCTTCCAACAAGCAGTTCATAAATATCGAGAGTACGCCTGAATAGGGACTGCCCGGATCTTGCCTAGGCCCGAAGACATTGAAAAATCTAAGGGAAATAGTTTCGAGATCGAAGCAGTTGGAGAAGACACTGCCGTAGTATTCGCCTACCAGCTTTTGCAGTGCGTAGGGCGATTTGGGCTGCGGGGCCATGGTCTCCACCTTCGGAAGAACGGGGCTGTCGCCATAGGCGGCCGACGATGCCGCGTAGATAACACGGCCTGCCTTTCCTTCCGCCGCGGCACGGAACACATTGAAGGTTCCATTGATGTTCGTGTCATGGCTCGGCACTGGATCGATGATCGATTTGGGCACCGAGGCGACGGCCGCCAAATGGAAAACGCGGGGCGCGCCGGCAATGATCGGCGCGATGCGATTGTAATCACAAATGTCGTATTCCGAAACGGTAATGTGATTCGCGACTTCTTCGAGATTGTCCAAGGAACCCATGGAGAGGTTATCAATCACGTGAACGCGATGGCCCGCCGCTAACAAGGCCCGGACCAGAGCGGAGCCGATAAACCCGGCGCCACCGGTGACGACGTAAGGCTTCATAAAATCGGCGTGGATAGCGGCCTGGAGACAGATGCCTTTAGATGCGTGATGGCGCCCGCCGCCACTTGGCGTGGATCGCGGGTGAAATCAAACGCTTCCAGCGAAACCCAGCCGGAGTAATCGAGTTCCGCCAAAGTATTCAGCAGCGGGCCGAAATTGTAATTGCCGCGTCCCGGCTCCTGCCCGTCCATTTCATTCACGTGGACGTGCCGGATGTACGGGAAGTACTTGCGCACCAACTCCGTGTGAGGAAGGGTTTCGTCCAAGGTGTTGTGCACGTCAAACATGGTTTGCACGGCGGGGCTGCCTATCTTTTTTACGATCGCGACAGCTTGCTCGAGAGTATTCACCACGTCGGTTTGGTCGGACCCGAGCGCTTCGACCAGCAGCGTCACGCCGCGCGATTGCGCATGCGGGGCAACTGACGCCATGCCCTCCGTGAATATGGCGACGGCCTCTTTCGGGGTGAGACCCGCGTTGGTGGAGCGCTGCTTGGGTGAACCGAAAACCACGATGGGGGACTTTCGCGATTCGTTCAGGTCGGCGCAAAGATCAATCAAATCGCGCACATAATCCCAAGTGCGTTTCCGCAGTACTTCGTCTCTAGCGGCCACTTGCAGACCCGGCGGCGCGGCCAACAGCCAGTGCAGACCCACGAAAGCAAGGCCATGGTCGGAAATAGTTTGCCGGATGGTGGTTCGTTCGGCCGGCGTAAGAGAGGCGGGATCTGGAGAAAGAGTAAAAGGGGCGAGTTCCAACCCCTCGTAACCTAATGCGCGGACTTCCTGACACACCTGTGGAAGCGGCATATCCTGAAAGAGTTCATTGCATGTGGCAAAACGATAGGGGAGCGGCACTCCCCTATTTTAGCGGTCAGCGAGATTAAAGCTTGCTGGTATGCGTGGTCCCCACCGGGTGAACCTGGTCATCCCAGGCATAATTCGATTTGGTTGCCCAGGCATCTGCTTCTTTGGCTGCCTGTTCTTTGGTGTAGCCGTAGCGTTCTTGCAACTTGCCGACCAACTCGTCTTTTTTGCCGCTCAGGACGGTGAAGTCGTCATCAGTGAGTTTGCCCCATTGCTGCTTGACCGCTCCTTTCATTTGTTTCCATTTGCCTTCGACTTGATCTGAGTTCATGTTGCTCTCCTGCCCGTATGGGTTGCAATCACCCAGCCAAAGCGCAAGTTATTGGTTTTGCGCGGGTCAAATTGGAAAGGGCAGGAAATTAATGCCTGGAGCCAGCTAAATTTTCCGTTTGGGATACTCGTCTTTATGTGCCGGGACGAGATCCTGCTGGAATCGAAATTATCATTACCGCTGCTAGGCCGGGGAAAGGTGCGCGACCTTTACGATCTGGGAGATCAACTGCTGTTTGTCGCCAGCGACCGCATATCGGCGTTCGATTGCATATTGGGCAGCGGCATTCCCTGTAAGGGACGCGTGCTCACGCAGATGTCTCTGTTTTGGTTTGACTTCTTAAAGGACATTGTGCCTTCGCACTTCATTACGGCCGATGTGCAACAGTATCCCGTAAAGACCACGCGGAACAAATCGCTCGAAGGCCGCTCCATGCTGGTGAAGAAAGCCGAGATGCTGCAGGTGGAGTGCGTGGCGCGCGGCTATCTGGCGGGCTCGGCATTCAAGGAATACAAGGCTACGGGGAAAGTTTGCGATATTCCCTTGCCGCCGGGAATGCTGGACGGGCAAAAGCTGCCGGAACCCATTTTCACGCCTGCCACCAAGGCCGTGACGGGACATGATATGAATGTGCCCTTTCGCTACGTGGCGAAGAAGCTAGGAATTGAGTTGGCGGGACAACTGCGGGATCTGACGCTTGAAATCTATCAGCGCGCGGGCGAATACGCGCTGGAACGCGGGATCATTTTGGCGGACACCAAGTTTGAGTTTGGCTTCGTGGGCGGCGAATTGGTATTGGCGGATGAGGTATTGACACCCGATTCGTCCCGATTTTGGGAGGCGGCGAAACATGAACCTGGCGGTCCGCAATTTTCATTCGATAAGCAGTTTGTGCGGGACTACCTGGAAACCTTGACGTGGAATAAGAAGCCGCCCGCGCCATCGCTGCCACAAAATATTATTCAGAAGACGAGCGAGAAATATCTGGAGGCTTATTCGAGGCTGACCGGCCGGACGCTCGGCGAAGGTTAAATGCAGGCGATTCAAAGCTTCAACTGGTTCGACATTTTACTTATCGTCATTGTGGCGGTGTCCGTGGTGACGGGAGTGCGCGCGGGATTTGCACGCGTGGCTATTGGATTAGGAGCGACGGTGCTGGGCTTCATGGCCGGGTTTTGGTGCTACCGGTTGGTGGCGGTCAAGTTGCAGCCCTGGATCTCCTCTCAAGGTACGGCCGAGATAGCGGGATTCTTCCTGATCTTTATTGGAGTGCTGATTCTGGGATCTTTGCTGGCGGCGGCGCTCTCGCGCCTGTTGAGATGGGTGGGCCTTTCCTGGTTCAACCTTTTGTTGGGCGGCGTCGCGGGCTTTTTTCGCGGAGCGCTCATGGTGGCGGTGCTGGCCGATGTCGTGGTGGCGTTCGCGCCGTCGCCCACGCCTCAATATTTACAGAATTCACAGGTGCTGCCATACGCGAACGAGGTGGCGGCAGTGCTGGTGGAATTGGCTCCGCAGCAGTTGAAGGATTCGTTCCTGCAGCAATGGGAGAATTTGCGGCAGTTCAAGGCATCACACGGTCCACATACGCGGGCAATTTAAAGAGAACTTTATCAGTGTTAATTATTTTTGACTTAGACGGAACCCTGATTGATTCGGCGAAAGACCTGGCTGTCTCCATGAACGCCATGCGCGAGCATTTAGGCATGCCGGCGCTAGAGCCGGCGTTGATTTACTCGTTCATTGGCAATGGCGCTGCCATGTTGGTGCGGCGCGCGCTGGGCGCCGATGCAACGGACGAACTGGTGGAAGAAGGCTTGAGTTTTTTCCTGAAGTATTACCGGGCGCATGCGCTGGAGCACACGCAGCTTTATCCGGGCGTGCGGGAGTTGCTGGATACGCTGGCCGGCAAACATAAGCTGGCGATTCTGACCAATAAGCCGGTGAAGATCAGCTTCGATATTCTGGCCGCGCTCGGTTTAGGCACCTACTTTCAACAGGTCTATGGCGGCGATAGCTTTGCCGGGAAAAAGCCCGATCCCGTAGGCATCCGGACGTTGATGACGGAAAACGCCACCGCGCCAAGCGACACCTGGATGGTGGGCGATAGCAGCGTGGACATTCAAACCGCACGCAACGCGGGCGTACGCAGCTGCGGCGTGGCGTGGGGATTTCAGCCGGGGAGTTTCGAGACGACTCCGCCTGATGTGTTGATTCATTCGCCCGGGGAGTTGGAGCGACACTTAGAGCGCGTGCAATAAACGCGTACGGCGAGGCGAGAGGTTTTATGCGGCCTGACTCGCCTTTTGGGCCCTTTGTTCTGCCTCAAGCGCCAAGGTTTTGGCTCCGGAGCGCTTCATTTCGCAGATTTCGAACTGTTCGTTGCGGAGGGTTTGATCCAAAACCTGATGTTCGGTGAGCCAAACCTTGCGCGCCTGCACCGTTTGCCTCAGTTCATGCGCGCTTTGCCGGCGGGATTCTTCGGCCTCTTTACGCTTCTGCGATTCGAAGCCAATTTCGTTCTTTCTCTTTGCGGCTCTTAGCTTTTGGAGCTCGTTACGAGCCTGGTGAAAGAGCCGTTCATGCGTGGCTTGATAGCGCAGACTGAGCGCGAGACGGGGCTCGTTCAGCGTATCGTCATGAAAGCAGCCGTCCTGGAGACGCTGGGCCCGCATGCTGATCCAGTGATGTTGGGCCATCTTCTCCACCAGTATGGATTCGGTGGGAGTGGTAGGACCATATTCGTCCAAGAGCTCCTGAAGAGACAGGTCATAGTCTCTCTGCGATTCGCATTCTAAGACCGTAAAGATCTTGGCGTTAAAGCCGTAGGTGTGATTGTTTCTGCTAGACGCAGCTTTGCCTTCTTCCGTCTTTGGACCGGTGGATTTTTGCGCGTTTTCCTGATTTGCCGCGATTTGAGCTGGTGATGCCATGGCATGACTCCTTCGCCTCCAAGTAACCAAATTGGGAGCACGCAATTTAAGCCTGATAACGGCAAGCTATTGAATTCAGGGCACATCATTTTTGTAAAAACCTGCTTGCAAATGGTGTACTAGCCGTTATAATACACCTGTGATGCCGTTCCGCCTGTCCTTTGAGCCAGGCATTTCGCTATATGAGCAGGTGGTCTATGCGGCCAAGAAGGCGATCGTATCGGGACAACTGCGGCCAGGCGATCCGTTTCCATCGGTGCGGACGCTCAGCGCGGCTCTTAAAATCAACCCCAATACGGCGCACAAGGTGATCGGCCATCTGGTGACGCAAGGCGTGCTGGAGGTTCGCTCCGGCATTGGAACCGTGGTGGCGGAGCGCCTGGGTTCTTCGGCGGCGGAACGCAGTAATCTGCTCAAAAAGGAATTGGAGCAATTGGTGGTGGAAGCCAAGAAGCTTGGCCTTGATTTGGAGGAAGTAACGGTGGCCCTCACGGAACATTGGCAACGTTTAGACGGAGACGGCAGATGAACGAGATACTTCAGACCATCCAGCTTTCCAAGCGATTTGGCAAGACGATGGTGCTCGACCGAATGGACATGAGCGTGCAGGAGGGCAGCATCTACGGACTGCTGGGACCAAACGGCGCGGGTAAGAGCACGACGATACAGATTCTAATGAATCTGCAGAAGCCGGATTCCGGCCGAGCCGAAATATTCGGGCATGATTCAAGGCAGATTTCGCCGTACGATTTTAAGCAAATCGGCTATGTCGCGGAAAACCAGGAGATGCCGGATTGGATGACGGTGGAAGGTTACATGGCGTATCTTCAGCCGTTTTATCCGGAGTGGGATGCGCGCCGTGCGGAGCAATTGCTGCGCGACTTTGACTTGCCTTTGGACCGCAAGCTGCGGCATCTATCGCGGGGCATGCGCATGAAGGCGGCGCTGGCTTCGTCACTGGCGTACCGGCCGCGTTTGATTGTGATGGACGAACCGTTTAGCGGGCTAGATTCGCTGGTGCGCGACGAAGTAATAGAGGGATTGCTGGCCAATAGCGAAGGAGCGTCAGTTCTGATCTCTTCCCACGATTTGGGTGAAATTGAAAACTTCGCGAGCCATATCGGCTATTTGGATCGTGGACGATTGCAGTTTTCCGAAGAGATGGCGATGCTCACGGAGCGTTTTCGAGAAGTCGAGATTACCGTTGAGAGTCCGTCGCGCGTGCCCGTGTCCAGTTGGCCTTCATCCTGGTGGAATACCGAACAATCCGATTCATTAGTGCGCTTCGTGGAGACGCGGTTTGAGCGGGAACGCACGATGGCTGAAGTAGGGCAGCTATTTCAAAACGTGAAACACGTGGCGGTAAAAGCGATGCCGCTGCGATCTATTTTCGTCACTTTAGCAAAAGCAAGCCGAAAGGCGGCATAAATGAAACAGGCACTGCATATTTTCAAGAAGGACGTGCGCTACCTTCGCTATGACATCGGAATTACGCTGCTGGCGATTGTGGGTTTCTGTTTTATACATAATCCGCTCATTCCGCTGGTGACTTGGTGGTTTCTTATCTCGCGGGTGATTCACGCGGAAGCGCTGCCGGGCGACCGGCAATTTTGGCTCACGCGGCCCTATGAGTGGAAGAGCCTGTTGGGCGCCAAAATCTTGTTTATTTTTATCTTTGTCAACCTACCGCTGCTGGTGGCGGACGCGGTGATTATTCGTAGAGCCGGGTTTTCCATCGGCCAGGAATGGGCGGGTCTGCTTTGGACGCAAGTGTTGTTGATCACGGCGTTTGTACTGCCGGCCGCGGCCTTTTCCGCCATCACGAAGGGGCTAGGGGAACTATTGACCATGACGTTATTTTTAGTCATTGGATTCCTGACGTGGGTTGTCACTAGCCCGTTGATGATTCATCCCGGCTTTTACTGGATGGAATTGGAATGGGTGAAGACCTACTGTCTGGTGGGACAACTCGCCGCGGCGGCCGCGATTGTTTTACTTTGGCAATACGCACGCCGGAACACATTCGCCACGCGGATGACGGCGGGCGCGACGGCGGTGGTCGTGTTGGCCAGCAGTTCACTGCTGCCTTGGACCGCGGCCTTCGCGCTGCAAACGCATTTGTCAAAGCAGAAGATGGATGCCTCTTCCCTTCGTATCGAATTGGATTCCGGCCGGAAATGGCTAGGGCATATCTACGCGGCCGGACAGGACCAGATGGTTGCCGAACTGCCGCTTCAATTCAGCGGTGTTCCCGCCGGCACGGAATTAAAGCCCAATGGCGCCACGATGACGCTGCGCGCTCCCGATGGCGAAACTTGGATTGTCAAGCAACCACCGCCCTCTTCTTTGAACTTCGAAAGCGGCGTTACTTCGCTGCGCGCGGTGATGGGAAAGGCCTTTTACACAAAGGTGAAAAATCAGCCGTTGCAACTGCGCGGCACGCTGTACTTCACGCTCTACGGAAACAAGCGGGGCACTCCGCTTCCTTTGAACAGTAGGCCCCTTCCGGTGAACGGGGTTGGCATTTGTTCGGCGGACACGCACTTTTTACTTTGCTATTCAGCATTCCGGACACGATCCGATTTGGTTGCTATCGAAACCCTGGAGGACTCCCCGAGCGGGCCTAAAGAAAAGACCGAAAGTCTTGCCGGTCTCGCGTCGTACTCGCCTTTTCCGGCGGAACTCAACGTTGATCCCGTTTCCCGATTCTTCTTGCCGCGCACGCGAACGATCTCCGGGGCGCGCGTGGAGGCACTGCAACCACTTGCGCATCTGGAACGGAGTTTTGAGATTGAGCACGTACGCCTGGATGATTTCGTGACGCTACAGTAGCGGGTCAGAAGTGTTTGGGCCACCGCCGTGAGGCATGATACACGGCATAGATCCACAGAGCATCGTTGACAGAGTCAATTCCATAGACAAGGACGAAAGGCGTGTTGGTGATCACAAACTCCCTGGTGTTGGGGAGCCTGCCTACCTTTCCCAAGTGTGGGTGCACCGCAAGCATTTCGGCAATTTCGATAATTTGCGTGGCAATTCGTTCCGCAGCGGCCTGATGAGAATCCGCAATGTAGTTAAACGCTTGTTCCCAATGTTCCGCCGCCGGCCCGGTCCACCGTACTTTCATTTAGTAGTTGGCTGCCGCTTTGCGATCAGCTTGCCGAGACGCTTTTTCAACTCCGCTGTTCCGACATATTTGCCTTCCGCGGCGGCTTTGATGCCTTGGGTCACAAGCGAATCTTGATACGCCTGGAGGTCGATATAATTTTCGACAGCTTGGTTGAGCAAAAACGATCTGTCCCGGCGCTGCGAGGCAGCCAACTCATCAAGTGCATTCAACTTCTCCGTGTCAATGCGAAAGCTGATGGTTCGGATACTCATAATACGAGATATTATCATATAATATCGTTACCAGTATGTCTGAAGTTACGGTTTTTCAAGAAGATTCGATTTCCGGTTTTCTGCATGTCCCCGACGTCTCGTCGAATCAAGGCCTGGTGTTGACGCATGGCGCTGGCGCTAATTGCCAGACACCGTTGTTAGTGGCAGTCGCCGAGGCGTTCGAGGGCGCCGGATTTACTGTTCTTCGCTGCGACTTGCCGTTTCGCCAAAAGAGACCGGGCGGCCCGCCGCATCCATCGCAGGCCGGTGCAGACCGGGAGGGATTGCGGGCGGCGGTAGTTGCGTTGCGGCGCATGGTTTCGGGACGCATCGTGTTGGGCGGCCACTCTTACGGTGGACGGCAGGCGAGCATAGTTGCCTCGGAAGATAGTTCCGTTAGCGATGCACTACTGCTGCTTTCGTATCCGCTGCATCCGCCGAACAAGCCGGAACAATTAAGAACTGCCCATTTTCTGCAACTGCAAACCCCTGCGCTGTTTGTGCATGGAACCAAAGATCCGTTCGGCACAACCGCAGAGTTGCAAACGGCGCTGCGGCTGATTCCCAGTGCAACGGAGTTATCGATTGTGGAAGGCGCGGGCCATGACTTGAAGCGCGGACGATTTGACATAGCCGCCCTGATTCTGGAGCGTTTGCATCTTATAAAGTAGAACGCATGGGAATCTCCGGCCCTTTCGGACACGACGTTCGCTTCGGCTTTCGCAGCCTGCTGCAAGCGCGCGGCTTCGCGGTAACGGCTATTCTGTCTCTGGCGCTTGGGATCGCCGCCACTACTACTATTTTCAGCGTTATCTATGGCGTGATTATCGATCCCTTCCCTTACGCGCATCCTGAAACATTGATGAGCGTGCTGGTGCGCGAGCCGGACCGCAATCTGGTCTTTTCCCCGTACACGCCGGAGCAGTACCTGGATATCGTCGAACGCAACAAGGTGTTCAACGGGACCATCGCCTCCACCATCAGCGATGTGATTCTCACCGGCTCCGCCAATCCGGAACGCTTGCGCGGAAACTTTGTCACTACGAACACCTTCGATGTGCTGGGCGTGCAGCCGCACCTGGGGCGTTACATCCGGCCAATGGATGGCGGCTCGGACGCTGCGCCCGTGGTGGTGCTCGGCTATAAATTCTGGCAGCGGCACTTCGGCGGCGACACGCGCGTGCTGGGCACGAATCTGCGGCTGAATAATAAAGTCCGCACGATTGTGGGCGTGATGCCGCCGCGCTTTATGTGGCGGGGCGCCGATGTTTATCTGCCGATTGTTTTTCAGCGCGGCAAAGCGGTAGAGGGGGTGCGGTACATCAATGTGATCGGGAGATTAAAGCCGGGCGTGAGCATCGCGGCCGCCGAAACTGATCTGCATCCGATCATTCAAGATATTCTGCTGCGCGACCCGGCCTACCATCGCCAGAGCTTTCATGTCACGCTGAATAACTTCTATGAAACATACCCGAGCAGTATCAGGAAGCAGTTATGGACCTTGCTCGGCGCGGTTTCGCTGCTGCTGCTGATTGCGTGTTCCAATGTATCGAACCTGATGCTGGCCAGGGCGTCGGCGCGAAGCCGTGAAATTGCGGTGCGCGCGGCGTTGGGCGCGGGCCGCCTCAGGATTGCGCGCCAATTGCTTACTGAAAGCTTGCTGTTGGGTTTAGCTTCGGCCGTAGTAGGGACGCTGCTGGCCGTTGGAATGCTGCAGGCGGTGATTGCCATCATTCCGCCTGGCACGATTCCCGATGAATCAAAAGTGTCACTCAATCTGCCGGTTCTGCTTTTCACTCTTGCGTTATCTTTATTCACGGTTCTTCTTTTCGGCAGTGTACCCGCGTTCCAGGCGAGCCGCACGGACCTGGCTGGCACTTTGAGAAGTTCCGGACGAGGGTTTGCCGGAAACATGCAGGAGGGCCGGCTGCGTAAGCTGCTCGTAGCGGGCGAAGTGGCGCTGGCCATGCTGCTGTTGATTGGCGCAAGCCTGGTGCTGCGCACGCTGATCAAGCTGCAGGATACGAATCTCGGTTATCAGCCGGCCTCCGTTTTGAGCATGCAAATTCCGCTGCCGGAAAGCCGTTACGCCACCATCGAAGCGCGCAATCAATTTCTGGCGAGCGTGCAGGAACGGGTCGCTTCCCTGCCCGGCATCCAGCAAATCGCGCTCAACACGTTCGTGCATCCGTTCGCCAATTGGGGCATGCAGGTGGAGGCGCCCGGCAGCCCGGTCCATCAGAACCAGAACGCCATTTTTAGCCAGATCAATAGCGCTTATCCGGCGCTGCTGCATATTCCGCTAAAGCAGGGCAGATTTTTCAGCGCGCAGGAGGTATCGCTGCAGCGGCACGTTGCGCTGGTGAACGAAAAACTGGCGCGGATCTATTTCGCGAATGGCACGGCGGTGGGGCGGCAACTAAAACTTCCCGAATTGAAAGGTGAACCCATTCGGCTGGCCGACGATGCCTTTACGATTGTTGGCGTGGTGGCGGACCTGCGTAACGTTGGTCTAGAGCGGGAAATTTACCCGGAAGTCTATGTGCCATACACGACCACTGGATACCTGGAGGAGTTTATTCATCCCACGCTGCTGATCACCGCTCAAATGCCACCGCAAAATATGGCGAACGCGATTGAGCAGCAGATTCACGCGCTTGATCCGGATCAGCCGGTGATGCAAGTACAAACCGTGGAGAAGCTACTGGATGAGGAAGGCTTGGCGGGGCCGCGATTCAGTGTGTTTTTGTTTAGCCTGTTTGCGGTGCTGGGGTTGACCATTTGCGTGATCGGAATTTATGGGGTGGTGAATTATTCGGTGTCACGCCAGATGCAGGGGCTCGGCGTGCGGCTGGCGTTGGGCGCGGATCGCTCGAATATCCTGGGGCTGGTTTTTCGGGAAGCGCTTAGCCTGATTTTGGCAGGCGTGCTGGTGGGCGCGCTTTGCGGGCTGGTGGCCACGCGCTGGCTGGCGTCATTGCTGTGGGACGTGTCGCCGTCTGACCCGCTTTCGTTTGCCGCTGTTACTTTACTGTTGTTGCTAGCTGGGCTTGCGGCGTGCGTGCGTCCCGCGTGGCGGGCTTGTCAAGTGGATCCGATGCTCGTGCTGCGGCATGAGTAGATGGGCGCTTTGAAAGAATGGATTTGATGGAAGAGGAGCGCGAGAAATCCCGGCGAGCTGAGGAAGCGGAGCGCGCGGAGGGGGCTGAGCGGGATGTCGATGAACCTATGCTGTATTGCCCGGTGTGCAGCCAACGGTTAACTGGATTGAAATGTAAATTGGTCTGCCCGCAGTGCGGCTATTACATGAGTTGCGCGGATTATTATTAGTGCTGTGAAGACTGACCGACGAGGGCGTCGGCCGCGGTCACCTGAGACAGTTCGGGGTACCGCCCCACTTGGAGTCTCGGCTACAGAAGAATTGAATCGATGAAAGCGAAACTAACGACCATGCCCGTTTTCAAGAGCGAAAGCGATGAGGCGGAATGGTGGGCAAGCAGCGAAGGGCGAGGCTTTGTCAAACGACAGGCTGCTGCTGAGCCGGCTAGTCAAATGGAAAAATCCGAGGGCTCGCCTTTAGTAGCGCGATTGAATAAGAGCGCGAAGCCCGACGGCAATAAGCAATTGTGGTGACTGTCACCGAATGAAGGCAATCGAGACGAGTCCGCCTCCGCCTGATTCGCAGGGTGGCTCCGTACTCCAGGCGCTGTTCGCCACGTCTTCAAAAAGATCCAGCTTGTTCGCCTGGCGATTGAAGAAATAGAGCCCGGGCAAGCGGTCGATTTTTTCGGGAGGCACGTGAAAAGGAGTGTCTTTTATGCCGAGCGGATCAAAGATGCGCCCACGCATGAACGCGCCGAGGGATTGTCCCGATACGCGCGCAATCAAGGCGCCCAGCACGTCGCCGCTTACGTTCCAGCGCTCGCCCGGCTGCGCCAGCAACGGCAGCTAGCGAAGGGACGGCGAGCAATGTTTTTCGTACGTATCTCTCGACCATGGTGTGAATCCCGCAGCGCGTGATGGCTTGGCCATACCGGCTCCGGAACACGTGTTCGGTAGACGCGCGTCCAGCTAGCCTGGAAAAAGTAAAACTGGCCGCCGAGCGTGTTCTTCATATCGACCACCTGTTTGCGCGCATGCAGCGTCTTAATACATACGAAGCAAAGACGAACGCCATGACAAAAATCGGATCAAATTTATCCCAAGTACTGCCACCGCCATTCAGTTGTGAATAGAACGCGAGTAAAAGATTGATCGCGAGACCAGCATAAACCCACTCAGTCAATCGACGCATATTGGGAATCAGAAGGCCCACGCCACCAAGAATGTGGGTCACGCCAATCAAAGGGATGATATAGAGCGGGTATCCGAGCTGCTGATTGGCGATCCTCCATTCGTCGGAATCGTGAATTAGATATAACCTTCCGAAGTACACCCAGATGAAGGCGACAAGGCCGGTTATTACCATCGCGGCTATTTGAGTTGCTCGACCTGCCCGTGCAGGTTTATCTATTGTGTGTTCAGCTTTCATATAAAAAGCGATCCTCTTCTTGCGGTTTAAATGGTTTAAATCGTTCTGCAATAAGCGCCCGCGAGGCCGGTGACGGCCCTGACGCTCCCACGAGCTGGGTCATTGGTCGGCATGGCGGGCCGAACGATGACCCAATCGAGTGAGCTGGCGCGGATCACGGCTTCCTGACCGTCCTTGTCCTTGTAAGCATGGCTGAGCAGCAAAGGCAGGAACAACCGGTCGAACACGAAGCCAGCCGTGGCCATGGCTGGCTGTCCCCGCCCCCCAGGGCCCGGGCTGATTCAGCTTGCCCGGGACTTACGCCTTGACGGCGTTCTGTGCAGCCGCAAACACATCGCGTGCGGACGTCGTACCCGCTACGTGCTCCGTACCCGTGATTCCGAGGTCCATCCATCCCGCGTTGATGCTCTCAAACATTTCTTCGGCAGGTCCAGTGTGGCCCTTCGGGATGCCGAACTGCTCGAACGCTTGCGCCCACCCTGCACGCGGGACTGCAAAGGCTTTTACGTCGAGTGTCAGGACTTCACCCAATTGTGCGGCCACTTCATCCGCGCTTACCATCGAACCCAGCTCGATGACGCGAGGCCCTGACCACGCCGGCCCGGTCAGAAGCGTTGCCACCTTTGCGCCGATGTCGTCGGACGCGACCATTGTCGATTTCCGGTTTGTAGGATTGTAGAAGACCGGTAGTGTTCCGCCTTGGGCGGCCTGTAAGCCGAAAAGAAAGTTTTCGAAAAAGCCGCCTGCGCGCACAAATGCGACCGGAGATGGCAGGCTGCGAAAACCTTGCTCCAA
>DASXGT010000068.1:0-1557 GCA_036488895.1 Bryobacteraceae bacterium
TCATGGAAATCTCCGTGATCGCTTCCCGAAACCACGTTGAAAGTCTTCCCTGCATCGTTGCTGAGAAGAAGAATAAGGTCGGGCTTGAAAATCTTGTTCTCATCCTTCGGATCGACAATCAGATTTCCGAAATAAAAGGGACGCCAAACCATATAGTTGCTGGCGTCGAGTTTGGTCCAGTTGCCGCCGCCATCATCAGAACGGTAGAGCCCTCTACCTTTTTCTGCCTCAATATTTGCATAGACCACCTGTGGCTTCGAGGGCGCCACCTGCACTGCCACGCGTCCCCAGGGTTTTGCCGGCAGGCCCTTGGCTTTTGCGTCATTGATCTCAGTCCAGTTCGCTCCCCCGTCAGTTGACTTGAAAAGCCCGCTCCCGGGACCGCCCGAGCGGAACGTCCACCCTTGCCGCCGGAAATCCCACATCGTCGCGTAAATCGTCTTGGGTTCCTGCTTGCTGCGCGCAATCATGGCGCAGCCGCTCGAGCCATTCACGCCCGCCAGAACTTTTTTCCACGTCTTACCGCCATCGCTTGTCTGGTAGACCCCGCGTTCGTCATTGTCATTCCAGAGATGTCCTAAGGCGCAAACCAACACGTCATTGCTGTCGCCTGGATTCACCAGAATCTTGGCGATGTGCTCGCTATCTTTCAGTCCGACATTGCTCCAGTTCTCGCCGCCGTCGGTTGACTTATAGACTCCGTCTCCCACCGAAACGCTATTTCGTGTCCAGCCTTCGCCGGTCCCTACCCAAACGGTTTTCGAATTGGATGGATCAATCGCCACCGCGCCAATCGACTGCACATCTTCGCGGTCAAACACCGGCTTGTAGGTAGTGCCGCCGTTCACCGATTTCCACACTCCGCCGCTGGCTGCCCCTACGAACACCGTGATGCGGCCATCCTCTTCCACCGCATCCAGCGCGGCAATGCGTCCGCTCATCGTGGCCGAACCGATGTTCCGCGCCGGCAATCCTGAAACCGTTGCCGCGTCAAAGCGGTACGCAGCTTGCGCATAGGCTTGCAACGAGGCGCACAGCAAAGCTCCGGCAAACAGCAAAGCCACTTCCCAGGAATATCGAGCGGATGCTTTCATGTTTACGAGTCCTTTTTCACGCAAATGATTTTGGGTGCCGCCTTCATTGGTACGGGTCCACGAATTAGTGAACGCCAACAATTCCGGACTTCTTTTCCTCGGTTCTCAACGACGCGGGCAGCATAAAGTCCGCCGGATCAATCGGTACGTTCGCTTCCATCTTCTGCACCGTAACCGTCTGCGCGTCGGGATGGTTCTTCGGCCCGCTCGACACTGAGAACGGATACATCACCCCCGCTACCGGTTTATACGACCCTAAGCCCACCACGCGGTCCCGCTGCGATCCCCGGATAAACTGCTGAATCTCCCGGCGGATTTCGATAAAGGTATCGGGATCGAGATAGTCATAAATGATGTCGCCATTTTTGAGCGTGATCTTCAGCCGAAGCGCGTCATCGCCGTCGACCACATCGTGCCCCAAATATTCCACAGTGTTGCCCTTCTCTTTGTAGTCAACCAGCGG
>DASXGT010000108.1:0-33138 GCA_036488895.1 Bryobacteraceae bacterium
ACATGCTGAGGGAGCTGGCGCGGTCTCGGGCGGCCTGACGGATTTTTCGCCGCCCGATAGCGGCTACTTTCTGCTAGACCACGATCAGCGGAATACCTTCCACGCCGGATTCAACTTCAACCTGCCCTATCGAGTAACGACTGGCGGCAATCTTTATTATGGGTCGGGTTTTACGGATGGTTCGTTGGACTACCCCGGACACTTGCAAGGACACACCACCTTTGACTTATCGGTGGGCAAATCTTTCGGGGAGCGATTCACGGTCTCCGTTACCGGCCTGAATCTAACCAACAGAAGATTCCTCCTGGACAACAGTCTCACCTTCGGTGGTACACACTATGCCGACCCCCGGCAGATTTACGCGCAAGTCCGGTATCGATTTCACTTTTAAGTAAGGAACTATACATGTTCATTTCTCTTTTGGCGATGGTCTTGGTGACGCAGCTAGCTCCGGTGGCCTCGGATGCTCCATCCCACGAACCGCAGATCGCAACGAGCGGATCTTTGATTGGGCTCGCCTTCGGTGCGGGTAAAGGAATTTACTTCAGTGCGTCCCACGATTCCGGCGAAACATTCTCAGCACCAGTCAAAGTGGCGGAAGCGGCAATAGTTCCCCTCACGCGTCATCGCGGACCTCGGATTGCCTTCTCGGGTCGAACGATCGTCATCAGCGCGGTCGCCGGGAAAAAGCTGGCTGGAGGGCCACACGCCCACGGTCTTCCATCGGATGGAGATCTCATGGTTTGGCGCTCGGTAGATAGCGGCAAGACATGGTCCAAAGGAATCGTGGTCAACGATGTGCCCGGAGCACCCACGGAAGGATTACATTCGCTGGCTGCTGACGACAAGGGCCGCCTGTTCGCAGCCTGGCTCGACAAACGCGGCGAGAAAGGCACGAGGCTTTACGGTGCGCGATCCAGTGATGCGGGCGCCACTTGGTCAAAGAATGTTCTGATCTATCAGTCGCCGGAAGGAACTATCTGCGAATGTTGCCATCCATCAGTGGCCTTTGACGCTAATGGTCAAATTCTCGTGATGTGGAGAAATTGGATCGCCGGCGCGCGTGACATGTACCTTACGCAATCGCGCGATGGCGAGATATTCGCAAAGCCGGAAAAACTTGGAACCGGCAGTTGGCAGTTGAACGCCTGTCCGATGGACGGTGGCGGACTTGCTACTTCCGGCGGCCGCATCATCACCCTTTGGCGGCGTGGTGAGGGCGTCTTTTTAGCCGAGCCGGAGAAACCAGAGAAGCAGATCGGCTCGGGGAAAGACCTCGCGCTCGCGGTGAGCCAAGGGCGAGTCTATGCCGTTTGGTCCAGCGCGTCCGGCATCATATTGTGGAGTTCCGGAAAGGCTGAGGTGTTAGCCGGCGCGGGAGCATTTCCGGCCGTGGCCGCTCTGCCGGACGGCGGAGTGCTCACGGCGTGGGAAGCAGACGGCAGCATCTCGTTGCACCGTACGCGGCCGTAATCCGCGCGGCTGCGACAATTTGCCACATTCCCAAAGCTCACCGCTACTTGTATTTATAGAGACTAGGAGAATGAGGAACATGCAGAAGAGCAAGATAACCGGAGCAGCTTCGGTGTTGCTGCTAGCTTTGTGCGCTTTCGCCGCGGGCCAGATGCCGGCCGGGGTGCAGTCGCGCAAATCGGACACAGGTTCGACGGTTTTAGCGGATGCAAAAGGAATGACTCTTTACACCTTCGATAAGGACACGGACGGCAAATCAGCCTGCAATGGAAATTGTGCGAAGAACTGGCCGCCTCTGACTGCGGAAACGGGTGCAACATCAATGGGAGACTGGACCGTGGTGACTCGGGATGATGGTTCCAAGCAGTGGGCATACAAGGGCAAGGCTCTTTATACCTGGGTTAAGGACAGCAAGCCCGGCGAGACAACCGGCGATGGTGTGGGCAAGGTCTGGCACAACGCAGTGCCGTAAGAGCATTCAAACTGGAGTGCTCTTGAGCGATTGGATTTCCTTATATTCATTAGCGTCTTCTTCGATCTAGACGAAATCTTCTTCGAATTCGACATCCGGCAGCCCAGTGGCGTTCTGCATTGGAAACGGCGGCAAGTCGCGAACCAAAGTCGAGTAGCGACGCTTTTTCATCCAGACGATCACCAGCAACAAGCCGACTGTCAGCGCAAGATAGGGAACCGTATAAACTACAAATCCCCGGATGCCCTCGGGATTCATCAGAATCCCGTGACCATACTCCTGGATCAGGGCCTCTTTAATTTCTGCGTCGCTTCGACCAGCTTGAACCGCACCGTCGATCTCGGTTCGTACATGCAACGCGGCTTCGGACCGATGGACGGCGACGGATTGTCTCCAACAGCAAGGTGCAACGAAGAGCGTATAAAGATAGGCGGCCCGCCGTTGCTGGTCAGGCTCAAGAGTCGCGGCTGGCAATACCTGGCTCACAACCAAAGTGGCCAGGAAGAATGTAACGAAAATGCTCTTTTTTGTCTTCAGAGCACCAGTTTAAGAGGGCTAGAGGCCAAAGAACATGCGGTAAATTGCCGCAGCCTTGCTATTGCCTCGGCGGATACTTATCCAGTTTTCTTTGCAGGGAACGGCGGTGGAGACCTAGCATCTTAGCAGTCTGGGAGATGTTTCCTCCACAATCTGTTAGCACGCGTTGAATATGCTCCCACTCGACGCGAGCGAGCGACGGTACAGATGCGGGCTCCTCCGCAGGCTGGATATCTTCACCCTGAATCAGATTCTCGTAAATTGCTAATATCTGATCGACATCAGCGGGCTTGCTGATGTAGTGGTCGGCTCCGAGCTTAATGGCGTTCATAGCGTTCGCGATACTTCCATAGCCTGTCAACATGATGATCTTCACCATCGAATCCACTTCACGCAGCCGTTTGACGATATCGAGACCATTTTCACCGGCCAGCCGGAGATCAACCACCACCAAATCTGGTCCAATTTCCTTGGTTAGGGCGACCGTCTCATTTCCAGTCGAGGCGCCGTGGGCAACCCAACTCCGTTGAGCGAAAGCCCTGCATAGCCGGTTGCGGAAGACTTCATCGTCGTCCACGATCATTACCAGGGATGCTTCAGTTGGTTCCAACATGCCTTGTACCTTTCATCACCGTTGCTGGCAGCTCCAATGTTGCGGTTGTCCCTTGGTGTGCTGATGACTGAAACTGCAAGGCTCCGCCTAGTCCCTCGGCGACAGCCCGAACAAGGAAAGTTCCGAGGCCCATGCCGTTTCCAGGCGGTTTGGTGGTGAAGAAAGGCTCGGCAATTCGTTGCAAAACCTCTTCACTCATTCCGGCCCCGTCATCATGCACCGCGAAGCTTACTGTGCCGCCCGTTCCACTGACGCGGAGACTAACATTCGCCTTAGCTCCCGCCTCCACCCCGTTCTTGATCAAGGCTGTCAACGACTGAATGACCGCACGAACGGGAATAGTCGTGATCGCGTCTTCCACGTCATTTCTAATTTCCAAGCGAGAGGATAGTCCAGGCGGAAGGGAGGTCCTGAGGCAGTCGAGCAACTCAGTGGTCGCGATCTGAACCGGCATCTCGCCAGGAAGTTCGGCGCCTTGAGCGCTCATTCCCTCCAGAATGCGCCGGCATCGCTCCACCTCGGAACGGATCAATCGGCTATCCTCAGCAACCGCACTGTCCGGTCTGGTCTCCGATGCGTAAAGCTCTAAATCCTTGGCGACGACCGCAATAGTCCCGAGCGGAGTCGCCAGTTCGTGCGCAGCTCCGGCCGCCAGAGTAGCCAGTGACGCCAGTCTTTCGCGCCTGGCCAATAGTTGCTGCAATTCACGCAACTCCTGTTCGCGCCGCCGCAGGACTTCAGAAATCTGCCCGCTAAAAAGTGCAATCAAGAATGCAGCTACCGCGAATCCGATCCACATGCCAATCAGGTGCAGGTCCTCGCTGCCGGGGGCGTGATGTCCTCCTAGTGCGGCTATCGGTAAGTACAGCCAAAACAAGGTCCCAAAACAAAGCACGGACAAAAGCCCCAGAAGCCATGTCCAATATTTGTTGAGTATTGTGGCCGATAGCGTGATCTGAACCAAATAGAGCAGGCTAAATGGGTTGCTTGCGCCCCCCGTCAACATCAGAATGGCGGTTAGGGAGAGAATGTCGAGACAAAACAGGCCGGCAATTACTTTTTGCAAGGACACCATCAGGCGTTGATGGCGCCACTGCACCATCACATTGCTGATGACGGTCAGACCGACGACACTGGCGGCTAGCAATAGGGGTACTTCAGCTCGCACGGCGGTTACAGCCGCTGCGGCAATCGCGACCTCCATCAATGCCAGCCCATACCTCAGGCGGATGACCCAAGGAAACGCCACGCTGGGCGCTAGTTCGCGGACGGCGTCCGCTCGATTTTGGGAGTGCAGCAAACCAACAGTTCTCGTCTCATTTTCCGCCATCATTCTCATAGATTAGTGCGGCAATTTGTCGCAGTCAGTACAGCTCCGTGAAGACCTGCAACGATTTTCTTTCTTAGCTTTTCACCTGCGGCAATATGCCACATTCCAGTTTGCGCTCTAACTCTCTAAGCTATCGGTTAAGCTCGGCTGGCACGCAATCCACTCCATTGGGATTTAGAACAAGCGCGCCAGCCGCAGCCGAATCCAGCCGGCGGCGGCCCTTGGCGTCGTCCTCGATTCCTCTCCCGACATCCCAAAGAGTGAATAAAAGTGGCGGCGAGAAAGGATGATTCCGACCAGCTGTATGGGGCGCGCACATCGGCGGATTCGCCACTACCCAGCGGTACACCGACGAATTATTTGCGCGCTGGTTCGGGTTCGCCGCCTTCACCCCATATGTTGCCATGCAATTTTGATACCCAAACTATAAGAGACCGGTTACACTGAGTGATTTCCGGCCTTGTACGCCAGCCCTGCCCTCCGTTGCGGCTTTAATCAAGGATGGATACTTCAAATGCCCGCATTCAATCAATTCGTCAAAACGATTTCGCTGCTCTGCTTTGGATTGCTTTGGGGTTTGCCGGCTGAAGCGCAGACGCCGGATACCGGCGCGGTTCGGGGATTTATAAAAGACGCCAGCGGCGGAGTGATTCAGGGCGCTTCGATCGATTTAGAAAATAAGGATACGGGCGCGAAGCGGCGGCTGACCAGCGATGCGGAAGGCCGGTTTGAATTTTTGGTTCTTCCTCTTTCCGGGCGCTATGTACTGCACTTTTCAAAGCCGGGATTCGCGGCCCGCGATTCGAATGAGTTTGAATTGCGAGCGCAAGAGACGCCGACCGTGGAAACCGTGCTTAACGTGGAAGGGAAAAGCACGCAAACGACGGTATCGTCGATCGCGACCGGCATCCGGTCAGATTCGCCTGAATTGTCCATGCAGTTGAATGAGCAGAACATTGACAATACGCCGCTGCTCGGGCGGAAACTGACGAGTCTGCCGCTGCTGAATTCCTCCGTGCGCCCCTCTATTAACGGCGGAGATCTGTTCATGAACAACACGCTCTTCGTGGTGGATGGAGGGGGACGGCGGCAGACTTCTTACTTCATCGATGGCGGCGTGGCCGATGAAGCGTGGGGGCGGCAAACGATTTTCACAAATGTGCCGGCGGCGGCGGTGCAAGAGCTGGACGTGGTGACGAATTCGTTCTCGGCTGAATACGGCCGGAATACCGGGAGTGCTTTGAATATTGTGACGAAAGCCGGCGGGAATGATTTTCACGGAGATTTTTTGCTACTGTGGCGGCCTCCTGGTATCGAAGCGCGCGCGCCGCTCGCCACGGCATCAACGCCCGATTCACTTTGGCAGGGAAGCGCGGCGGTGACCGGCCCGGTAATAAAGGATAAGACGCAGTTTTCGCTCGCGACGGAAATCAATCGGCAGCAACGGGATTCGGTGATTACATCCGCTTTGGCGCCTGGTCTTTTTGGCGGCGAGGTAGACCAGGAATTCGCGATGGCGCGCCTAGATCACCAGATTAATGACAGCAATTCACTTTCATTCCGCGCGAATCTGGACAAGCTGACGGATGGAAATCCAGCGAATGGCGTCGGCGGCCTGAACCTGCCCAGTACCGCGCGCGTTTTTACCAGAAACGCGTATTCAGGACAGTTATCCGAGACCGCTACTATCACTCCCACGCTTATCAACCAGGCGCGCGTGAGCTACCTGTTGGGTTCGCCCATTACGAACTTCACGCCGGTTGATCTGGGAACGCAATATGTGCGGCCGGGCTTAGGAACCACCGGCGATTCGCGCTACGGGGACCTGCAAAACCATCAAACTGAATTTTCCGATACGCTCTCGCTTGTGCAAGGAATTCATGCGATCAAGATCGGCGCGGACATTATTTATTCGTCGTCTGGCGGCGTTGGACAGGAATACGGAGGCGGTTACACGCTGGGGCAATTTACGCTTAGGCCTGGTGACGCCACGCCTGTTCCGCAACTTACGATTAACGATGTTCAGAGTTATACACAGAGCTTCGGCAACGCATCGTACAACGTTAGTGAATGGCTGGGAAGCGCTTTTGCGAACGACGATATTCGCCTGCGGCCGAACCTGACGCTGACGCTGGGCCTTCGCTATGACAAGCAGAGCATGACGACAGATACCGTAGACTTCGCACCGCGCGTAGGCTTTGCCTGGACTCCGAAAAAAGATTCAAAGACTGTGGTGCGCGGCGGTTACGGAATTTACTACACGCAGATTCCCGCGGACGTGGCGGCAGCGTGGAATATCAGCGGGCCGACGGGCATTTATACGTTTAGCGCGACTCCCGGCCAGTACGGCTTCCCGACCAACTTGCAGCCGCTGACCGAATTCCCGCCCGGTTCCGTGCTTCCGGCGCGCGATATTAACATTGCACCGGGGCAGCGTCAATACTACAGCCAGTTCTTTGACGTGAACGCATTGAAGGGCTATCCGGATCACTTCTACAGTCCCATTACGTGGATTGGCTCCCTCGGCGTCGAGCGGCAGTTGTCTTCCAAGTGGATGCTTTCTGTTGATTACGTGCATCAATTCACCAGCCGTATCGACCGGCCGTTGGACCTGAACTCGCCGTCGCCTTTTATCCGCACAGCCGCGGGACAGACTCGCACGGTCGCCGCCGCGAATTTAACGCGGCCTATCGTGCCGGTGCCCGGCGGTTACCGCGAGATCATTACCCTGGTCAATGACGGTATCGCTAAATATGACGGTTTACAGGTGGACCTGACACATCGCTTCGGCCATGGCTTCTTTTTGCGGGGCAGCTATACGTATTCGCACGCGATCAATACCGTGGAGCCGGATATTCCAGCGCAGACGCCGAATGATTCGAATCTGCTGGGTAATAACGAAAAAGGCAACAGTCTTTTTGATCAGCGGCACCGCGCCGTGATCAGCGGCTGGTGGCAGCTGCCGTTCCACTTTACGTTTGGGGGTGTGAGCACGCTGGCCTCCGGGGGCTATTACAATATCCTGACCGGCGTCGATAACAATGGTGACGGCGCGAACGCCGACCGGCCGGTTGTGAACGGCGCATTGCTGGGGCGCAACATCGGACACGCTCAGCCGGTTTACAGTACGGATCTGTTTGCGGAGCGCGAATTCCGTCTCAGCGAACAATTTGTTTTCCGCCTGCGCGCCGAAGGCTTCAATATGTTTAACCGGTCAAACATCGTGGGCTATAACGCGACCTGGGGCAACGGCAATGCACCATCGGCTACGTTCGGACAGCCGACCGGGGGGATTAGCAGCACGTTCCCAGGGCGGGCGTTCCAATTCTCCGCGCGGGTTTCGTTTTAATGGCATTTCCTATGAAACGGCTTTGGTTCATTGCTCTTGTGTTTGGGGCGGCACATATCGCCTCAGCCGATGGACCGATTGATCCGGCGTTACTCAATCAACTGGAATGGAGAAGCATTGGACCGGCAGTGATGGGCGGCCGCATTTCAGATATTGACGCGGTCCCTGGCGATCCGGCAAACGTGTTTGTGGCTGCCGGTTCCGGCGGGTTGTTTCGCACGCTCGATGGCGGAATGACGTGGACGCCGATCTTTGAGCGTCAAGCTACGCTTTCCATCGGCGCTATCGCGGTGCAGCCGGGTAATCCGAAAGTGATTTGGGTAGGGACGGGGGAATCGAACGTCCGCAATAGCGTTTCGTTTGGCGACGGGGTTTATAAGTCGATTGATGGCGGCGCCAGTTGGACGCGCGTGGGACTGGAAAATACCGAGACGATTTCGCGGATTGTGATTAATCCGGAAAATCCGGATAACGTTTTTGTCGCGGCGCTGGGACATCCATTTGGTCCAAATCCGGACCGAGGTATTTTCGTCACCGAGGACGGCGGCCGTAGCTGGCGCAAGACTCTTTATATTGATGAAGAGCATGGCGCGGCGGATGTGGATCTTGATCCTTCGAATCCTAAAATCGTTTACGCCGGGATGTGGCATTTCGACCGGAAGCCGTGGACCTATACCAGCGGCAGCGAGAAGGGCGGCGTTTTTCAATCGGTGGACGGCGGCGCGACCTGGAAGAGATTGACCAACGGACTGCCTAAGCTGATGGGGCGTATTGGCGTAAAGGTGGCACCGAGCAACCCCAACGTGGTTTATGTGATTGCCGAATCGAAGGAGGGAACGTTGTTCCGGTCCGATGACAGAGGCGCTTCGTTTAAACAAATCTCAGACGACCGGGAGTTAATCGGCCGCGGCTATTACTTCACCGATATGCGCGTCGTGCCCGATGCCGTGGATCATCTGATGGTGCTGGCGGATGCGCTGCTCGAATCCAAAGACGGCGGGAAGCATTTCCGGCGCGCCTCGCCGAGCGTTCATGGGGATGAGCATGCGCTGTGGATTGACCCGAAGAACCCACAACGGATGTGGCAGGGGAACGACGGCGGCTTGGCTGTTACCTATGACGGTGCGCAGCACTGGGAGCAAATCAATAACATTCCTTTGGGGCAGTTTTATCGCGTCTCGGCCGATGACCGGCAGCCGTTCTATCAGTTGACGGCGGGGATGCAGGATAACGGCATGTGGACTGGTCCGAGCCGTACACGAGAACTCGCAGGCATTTTCAATGACGACTGGCGGATGGTTACCACGTTCGTCGGCTTTGGTTCGTTGAGCGACCCGGACAATCCAGATATTTTGTTGACGGAACAATCCGGCGGCGCGTTGGTGCGAACAGATCTGCAAACCAGGGAGCAACAGATTGTCAGTCCGCAGCCGAAGAGCTATGCGGGTGCGCCGGCGCGTGAAATGAAATACCGCTTCGGTTGGGATGCGCCGCTTGTTCGTTCGCCTTTTGGGAAGCGCACCGTATATTTTGCCGGGAATGTGATTTTTCAATCGAGCGATTACGGCAAAAGTTGGGAGGCCATCAGCCATGATTTGACATCGAACGATGCCAGCAAGGAAGGAAATATTGGCGGACCGGTCTCCGTGGATAATTCGGCGTCGGAGGTGTACTCCACGATCAGCGCGCTGGCGGAGTCACCGAAAAAAAGGGGCGTGTTGTGGGCGGGCACGGACGATGGCAATCTGCAAGTGACGCTGAATGGCGGCGGCGAATGGACAAATGTCGCGGCGAATGTGCATGGGGTTGCAGCAAAATCCCGGGTATCTTCGGTTGAGCCGTCACGGGCGAGCGCACTGACAGCGTACGCATCGTTCGACCGGCATATGTTCGATGATTTTCGGCCGTATATTTTTAAGACAATCGATGGAGGCAAATCCTGGACGAGCATTACCAGAAACTTGCCGGAAAAAGCGTTTGTCTGGACGGTGAAAGAAGATCCGCGGGAGCCGCGATTGCTGTACGCGGGCACGGAGCTGGGTATTTACGCTTCGTTTTCCGGCGGCGAGGATTGGATTCCGCTGCATTTGAAGAATATGCCGTGGTCGGTGGCGGTCCGCGATATTATCCTTTCACCGGAAGACGACCTGGTGGTTGCCACGCACGGCAGAAGCCTTTGGGTGCTGGACGATGTGATGCCTTTGCGCGCACTGGCCCATGGCGATATATCAACCAATTTGTTTCCGGTTCGGCCTGCGTTCCGGTTTGCCATGCGTCCTACGCACTTTGGATTTGGTGACAAAACTTTTACGGGGCCGAATCCGTCCTATGGCGCGTTGATCAATTATTTTGCCGCGGGTGATGTAAAGGATTTGAAAGTGCAGATTGTCGATGCTTCGGGTGCGGTGGTGCGGAATATTCCGTCGCCGGGCCAGAGTGGCTTGCATCGCGTGGCGTGGGATTTGCGGTACGCCGGGGCCGGAGGAAGACAGGCACGCGGACCGCAGGCTGTTCCGGGGCATTACGTTGTTCGTATGATCGCCGATGGAAAGAGTTACGAACAGGGGATCGATATCAAAATGGATCCGGCCGTGAATGTTAGCGCGGACGATCTGAAGGCGGCTTATGATGTCACGAGTCATCTTGTTCAAATGCAAGCGGCCGCGAATGGGGCCATTGCAAAGCTAAACGCCGTGCGCGGTCAACATCCGCAAGAAGTGGAGGCGTTGTTGGACCGATTGACGCGGCCAGCGAATCTAAGATCGGAGACTGGCCCTCGGCTGAAAGAGAATTTGGACGCGTTGTTTACGATGATCGATGGCGCGGATGCCGCGCCCACGGCCGCGCAGATGAATTACTATGGCGAATTGCGAACTGAGTTCCAGGATGTGATGCAGCAGGTGAATGCGCTGGCGGATCCGGCCCAATTCAAGCATTGAATGGTACGTTACATACATGGAGCAGGTTACCGTATTTTCGAAAGGCCAAATTTCGATTCCGAAGACGGTACGTGACGCATTGGATCTCACGGATGGAACCAAACTCACTTTAGAAGTGCGTGGCGACGATATTGTTCTATCCAGGAATCCGGCCTGGAAGAAATTGCACGGCGCCGGGGCCAACGGAGATCTCATGAAGACCTTTGCCGCCTACAAAAAACAAGAGCGTGAGCGTGAAGACTCGCGTCCTTGATTCTTGGGCAATCATGGAGTGGATCATCGGGCGGCCACCTGGAGAAACGGTGGCTGCGCTGTTGTCTGAAGGAGAGGTAGGCTCCGCACGACTTCTGATGAGCGCGATCAATGTGGGTGAAGTTCTATTACTTTCTTCGAAAAAACCACAGTGAATCGCTAGCGGACTCTTGGCGTGAATCTTCGCGGACAATGCCGATCACGATCGAAGTACCGACGCAGGAAGAAATATGGGATGCCGCGTCACTGAAGGGCCAGTTTCCCATTTCCTACGCCGATGGTTTCGCCGTGGCACTCGCCCAGAAATACAACTGTCCGCTGGTTACGGGAGATCCCGAGTTTCGATCAGTTTCCTCTTTGAACTTAGATTGGATCGGTTGAGAGACCTAGAACCAAATACCAACCCGCCAGATAGACACAGAGCCAAATCAGTGTTTGCCAATCGCGTTTACACGCGAGTGTCGGAGCGACTTTGGGGTTGGCTGGTTGCGTCGAGGGGAACCAGAAGGCGAGATTCGGGCGATTACGTAGAAATAAAATGGGCCACACGATTAGAAAAGCGGCGACTAGCGAGATGCGGAGTGGGTTGAGATGTCTTACAGCCAATAGGGTTTCCAAGCAGACCGCCGCCACTGCGATCGGCCAGAAGCGGTAGAATCTTTTCCCGGAAACGGTTCGGCGCAGCAGTCGTCTAGCAAGCGGGATGTACCAGATCCACAGGCCTAAAACCGCAACCGCCGCTACGTTCTGAAGAACCGGGTCAGCGAGTCCGGTTAAGAGCAAGCTGAGTGCGAGCAGCGCGCATAAGAGATGGTGGGCGAGCCGCACGCAGAAGGGGAAACGGGTTCCCGTGACTGCTTCCGGAACGCGAAGCAGTCCGGTGCTGCGATTGAGCCGGTTGAGATCCCAATGGCGGAAATCGATCCATTCGCGCTGCCACAACCAATCCAGTTCAGCGGGCAAGCCGATGCGCGTGCCGACAACAGCAAGTATTTTCGACTGAATTGGTTTTGCTTCCTGCTCTAACCATTGGATGCGAGTTCCGGCGGTGAGCAATAGAACCGCTGTATCTTCCTTTAATCGCGTGGCTGTTTCTTGGCCTCCCGAATAAACAAGCTCCTGACGAAGGTGCGCGGCGGCGGGTTCGTCCAACGGGTCGCACAGCAAATAGAAGCGACCGACGTTTTTCAATCCCGGCGAGCCTGCGAGCTCTGGGATCTTGGGCGTGCGTCTCGCCCGGAACCAGCCCCACGCTTTACCCGTGGGAGTCCAACGCAATAGATCTTCGGGCTGAATGATGAGCAAGATGCCGAGTCCAATCAGCGGCAGCGCGCCGATCAGCATCATCCAGAGCTGATGCTGTGTGAAGGCTTGCGCAATCCAAGCCGCGCCGAATGCGAAACACAGCAGCAGATGCGTCATACCCATACGGCGGCGCAGAAACGAGAAGCAGAGCGCCCAGGCGAATAGAAATAAGGCTCCGGGCAACAACACCAATAAGAAGACACGAAGGGGTCCGGCGGTGTTCATTGTCCAATCCGCCAGGAGAAAATAACTGGCGAGCGGAATGAAAAGAGTCAGGGCAATGGTTAGGACCCAGGGTGGCAGAGCGAAGGAAAAACCGGCTGAGCCCGCGCGGCCGGGAGGGTTTGCTTGTAATCGCCCGAGCAGCCGATTTAGCGCGGGCGTGAACGAGCCTCGGAAATCAATGATGTCGCAGTTCAGGAGCTCGGCCGGAAGCGTTGTATTGTGCAGAAGCGCGACGACGATACGCTTGCCCTGCTGTTTAGCGCGTTCCCATTCCGCGCGCACGTTGCGACTCTTCACGCTGTTGGGGGATGCCAAAAGCACAATGCAGGAGGCGGCATCCAACGCCGCCTCCAAATCACGATTCCAAAACACGCCAGGGCGAAGGTCTTTTACGTCGAGCCACGCCGGCATTTCACGCTTCAATAAATGAAACGTCAGTGACTCGGCAAAGTAATAGTCTTTGCGCGAGTAACTAATGAACACCGGCGCGACGGGTGGCAGTTACTCCACGCCTTCTTTCGGCAGAGCGCCCGATAGGAACTCGCCCACGTCATGGCGCAGCTTAGTATGGGAATCGCTATCGATGTACAACATGTGGCCGGATTGATAGAAAGCCCAGGAAATACGTTTATGCATGTCCGGGTTGATGCCCATGTGATTGAATGTGTACTCAACAGCATAAAAAGGCGTGGCGAGGTCGTAGTAACTGGCTGCGACCAACACCTTCATGTACGGGTTTTTCGTAAGAGCGTTCTTGAGCAAGCTGGTAGTGTCGCCGAAGCCGTTCTGTACGCCGTAGTCCCAAGGCTGAACGCCGCCGCTGGGATAGTAGAACATGTCGGTCTTGTAGTTCAGCTCGTTCCGGATGTAGGCGGTGAATGCCGCGGTAAAGGGCGGCGTGATTTCCGTGCTGGATGGGTCGAATTCGGCGGTCTCGCCGGTATTGTGCGAAGACGCGCCTGTCAGACGTCCATCATAGCGGCCGATGGTTTCTTCCTTGTCGCGTAAAAGCTCGCGGGTGAAATGCGATACATCAAAACGAAGATTGCTTTCTTCGATGTAGCGAGCTTCGAGGCCGGTGTAGCGGACGATTTTCTCGACAATGGCTTTACGCTCGTCAGCGGGGAGTTCATCGCCTTTCGCTAAAGCGACGGCGTATTCACCCATGGCAAAAGTTTCCGCGTCCTTTAGAAAAGACTTTAAATCTTTCTTTTGCAGGTCAGGCGCGGCCTTTTTGTGATACCAGGCATCGGCGGCGTAGGTGGGGAATTCGAGCTGGTAAACAAGATCATCGCTGCGGCTCCAGATGGTTTCGAGATTGAGCGTGGTGCCAATGAGCACGATGCCATTGAAGGCGAGGCCGCGATCAATCAGATAGCCAGCAAGACCGGCGGCGCGGAACGTACCGTAGCTTTCACCCGCAATGAAGAGCGGGGAGAGCTCGCGGCTGTTGCGCGCGACGTAGAGGCGCATAAACTCGCCCACCGATTGAATATCGCCGTTGACGCCGTTCATGCGGCGCGCGATCTCAACCGTTTTGGCACGGCTGTAGCCTGTACCGACGGGATCGATAAAAACCAGGTCGGTCATATCGAGCCACGTATCCTGGTTGTCCTTCAATTGAAAGGGCGGCGGGGGCATCATACCGTTGGGCATCAGCTTTGGGCTGCGCGGGCCCATGCCACCCATGTGCACCCACATGGACGCCGAGCCTGGACCGCCATTGAAGCAGAAAGTCAAGGGACGCTTTGCTGCACCGGGGGCGCCATCGAGCGTGTAAGCCATATAGAAGATATGGGCTTCGGTTTCACCGGCCGGATTCTTCAACGGCATTTCGGCTACGGTGGCGGTGTAATTAATCGTTTTCCCGCGAACGGTGACGGAATGATGCGTCACCACGGGTGTTTCGTCTATCTCTCCACCAACGGCGGGTCCGGGACCTGGAATCCCTGGCCTTCCGCTCCGGGCCGCCGGTGCGGCCGGAGGCGCTGGTGCAGCCGGCGTTGCGGGACGAGCGGTTTGTGGAGTAGCTTGTCTGGCTGGCGCTGGGGCTGACGTGGCCTCTTGCCCAATTAGTAGAAGTAAGAGCGGAAAAATAAACATTTTGTCAATGATAAACGATATCTAAAGCTATTTGCCACTGAGTTCCAGTTCCGAGCCGATGAACCCCCATGAGTTCCAGGCGTTGCCGGTCACCACGTTTTGAAACAATTCACGCGCCTTCGCTGAATCGTTATTGGTGTACAAGTGCCGGTTGCCCACGCCGTAGCTCACTGTGTTGAACGATAGTTCGGATTCGGTGTCGGCCGGGTCAGCCGGTTTATGCGGCAATACTTCGCGTTCTGAAAGGGAGCCTTGATAGAAATGCAAAAGCCGCAGGTAAAAGTAGAGGTGCGGCTCTTGATTCTTCACTTCCGGAGTGATTCTTGAAAGGACCTTAGCCGCAGCCGCGGTCTGCCCGGCGCGGCGCAGTGAAACGTAAGTCCAGTTAGAACAATCAATAAGGCTATCGTTCGTCCGCGCTAAATCCAATGACTGCTGGAACCGCTGGGCCGCTTGCGGGAATTCACGCAGGAAGTAGTGGGCCATTCCCAGGTGGTATTGGGCATCGAGCATCTTGGGGTCAATTGCCACGGCCCGCGTTAGATCCGCCTTCGCTTGCTTGAATTCGCGCAGGCCTAATTCGCGATGCCCGCGCTCCAGGTAGAGGTCCGCGCTGTTGGGAGCAAACTTAAGACCGGTGGTGCAGGTGGCCACGGCTTCTTGATATTGGCGCTTGGCGGCTTGGGCTTTTGAGAGCTTCAACACCAGTTCGATATTTTTCGGATCGGCCGCCAGGTTTTTTCGCGCTGCCGCGATGGAACCGTCGGTATCCGGTAGCGCGTACAACTTACGGCCAAGCGTCGAGGTTACTTCAAGTAAATCTTTTTGCGCCGGAAAGGCGATGAAAGCAAGCAGGACGGAGGCGGAAATTGCTCTGGCTAGCGTAGAAATCATTTCTACGGAGTATGCCACAGGGGTCAGTTTGATCTAGCGATGTTTCAGGCCGCCGTCGACCGCGAGGATCTGCCCGGTGATAAAGGTGGGCGCGGTGAGGAAGAAGTGCACCGCTTCGGCAATTTCTTCGGGCTTCCCTGCCCTTTTCATCGGCGTGGCGTCGATCATGGCTTGCACTCTGGTGTCGACGTCATTGAAAGCAATGACGCCGGGTGCAACGGAGTTGACTGTGATTTGCGGCGCGAAGGCTTTCGACAGGGCTTTGGTCAACATGATGACGCCGGCTTTCGAGGCGCAGTAGTGCGCGTGATCGGCCCAGGGCCGGATGCCGCCGAGTGAACTGATGTTGACGATGCGGCCGGCGCCTAATTGCTTCATCTGGCGCGCGCCTTCCTGACAGCAGAAAAAAGTCGCTTTCAGATTGACGTCGTGAATGAAATCCCAATCGGCTTCCGTGACGTCGAGCGGGTCAAAGCGGGTGAAGCGAGCGGCATTGTTGACGAGACAATTCAGTGGGCCCATCTGAATTTGCACGTCGTGAAACAAACGGCGAATTTCATCGACTTTGGCTAGATCAGCTTGAAAGATAGGCGCGCCACCGCATTCGCGCGAAACGGCTTCCGCTTCAGCTCGGGATTTGCCGTAGTGAATAGCTACGGAAAAACCTTGACGCGAGAGCTCGATTGCGATCACACGCCCAATCCGCTTCCCCGCCCCAGTTACTAAAACAGTCGGCATGGTTAGAAGCCGCGAATGGCTTGCTTCGTATAAGCGATGTCTTCGGAAGAGTGCGCCGCTGAAAGGAAAGCCGCTTCGAATTGCGAGGGCGGGAAGTAGACGCCGCGATCGAGCAGGTGATGAAAGAACTTTCCGAAGAGCGCGGTGTCAGAGCGCTTGGCATCCTCGTAATTTGTAACGGGACCGGGGTGGAAGAAAAAAGTCAGCATGGAGCCGACGCGGTTGACACACATACCGGAAGGAACATCCGCAGCGAGTTCGGCGGCATTACGCTCCAGCGTTGTGTACGTTTCGGGATGATTCTCCAGATAGCGCAGCATGGCGATGCCGGCCGAGACGGCTAGCGGATTGCCGGAAAGCGTGCCCGCTTGATAGACCGGACCCGACGGCGCAATTTTACTCATGATGTCCGCGCGTCCGCCATACGCCGCTATGGGAAGCCCGCCGCCGATGATTTTGCCCATGGTGGTGAGGTCGGGCAAAACGTTATAAAGTTGTTGCGCGCCGCCACGAGCCAGCCGGAAGCCGGTCATGACTTCATCGAAGATCAGCAGCGCCCCGTATTTTTGAGTGATGCGCCGCAAGCCTTCGAGAAAGCCAGGAGCGGGCGGAACACAGCCCATGTTGCCTGCTACGGGTTCCACGATGACGCTCGCAATATTGTCGCCGTGCTCGCGGAATGCCGCCTCTACCTGATCCAAATCATTAAACGGCAGCGCGATGGTGGTGTCGGAAAAAGCTTTGGGGACGCCCGCGGTATCGGGAAGGCTCAAGGTAGCGATGCCGGAACCGGCTTTGACCAGGAGTGAATCGGCGTGGCCGTGATAGCAGCCTTCAAACTTGACCGTGAGATCGCGGCCCGTGAATCCGCGGGCGAGGCGAATGGCCGTCATACAGGCTTCGGTGCCTGAGTTGACCAGGCGCACCATTTCCACGGATGGGACGGCGGCAATGATTAATTCGGCTAGTTCCACTTCGCGGCCGGTGGGCGCGCCGAAACTGGTGCCGAGCTCCAAAACAGAAGCGAGTGCATCTATGACCGGCTTGGCGCGATGCCCCAGAATCAGCGGACCCCAGGAGCCGATGTAATCGATATATTCGTTGCCGTCTACGTCGAAGAAGCGAGAGCCTTCGCCTCGCGCGATGAAGCGGGGCGTGCCGCCGACTCCGCGAAAGGCGCGCACGGGCGAGTTCACGCCGCCGGGAATAGATTGCTTCGCCCTGGCGAACAGGGCATCTGACTGCGTAACGACCATACCGGTTAGACTCGGGTTTCGCCCAGAATTAACTTACGGAATAAAAAGCTCATCAGAATTTCGTGAACAGTGGTGTTCACGTTGCGCAACAGGCGGGTTTTGAGCTCCAGGTAGGGCTGGGTGCCGGCAAAAAGATCCTGCATGATTTCGCAGAATTTCGGGCTGCGTTTCATGAAATCAATCATCCGGCTGGGCACGGCTCCGAAGCAGATGGCGCCACAGAATAGGCGTTTGGCGAGGCCCGCGCTATAAGTCAGGTCCAATCCGAAATCGTGCGAGATCATTTGCCGGTAGGATTCGGCTTTGCGATCAACGGGTCCATCCTGCAGCAGAATCTGGCTGGCGAGGTCGCCTGAGCGGATGGCGTAATACAAGCCTTCACCCGTAATGGGATCTACCAATCCACCGGCATCGCCTACCGCGATCCAACCATCGCCGGACAGGCGATTATCACGCCATCCACGGGATTCAAGAGCGGGCAGCATGTGGCCGTAGAATTTGGCCTCTTTCCGCGAGAAACCCTTTTCATCCATGTAACGTTCCAAGCGGGCGCGCAGGCATTGAGCGGATTCACTTTTTCCGCAGATGCCGACGGAAAGGTGACCGGCACGCGGGAAAACCCAAATGTAGCCTTCGAGGTTGGGCAGAAATTGAATATCGATGTGAGCCTGATTGCTGGGAACCCAGTAGCCGAGCGCATACATGGTGTCTTGCGCGGTGTATTGCGTGCCGACATCGCGCAGCGGATTGCGCGCGCCGGTGGCCACGACGCAATAATCGGCATCAATGGAGCCAGAGCGGGTACGAATGCGCCAGCGCTGCGATGTGCGCTCCAGAGCGAGAACGCGCTCCTTTTCGATTTGCGCACCGGCTGCCTCAGCGCGCTGCAGCAGCATACCGTTGAGATCGATGCGTGAATAGATGACCAGCGGCCGGGTGAGCTCCATCTTAAACGCGCCGGATTTGGGCGCCGAGAGCATCGTGTCGGTGACCAGTTTTTTCGGCGAATCGTTGTTGAGGAGATAAGGATATTGGGAGTACGCCTTATAAGTAATGCCCCCGCCGCAGGGCTTTTCCCAAGCCAGCTTTTCGTCGAGAACAATCGTTTTGAGGCCGGCACGCGCCAGACGTTCGGCGGCCGTTGCTCCCGCGGGTCCGCCTCCTAGAACCGCTACAGTTTTCATGCGATGGGGCCGTCCGCAAAGAGATGCATCATTGTTTCACGCCGGGAGCGGGAGCGGGCATGGGGTGTCCGGGTGGAAGCTGCATGCCGTCGCCAGAGGCGGGGTTGTTTCCCGTCAGGCCATGCCCTTGGGAATCGGCCACGTTCACCACGACCCACTTGCCGTTGCGGGCTTCGAGCGTATATTTCATGGTCATGCCGCTATTCAATGCGGTCTCGCCGTTGGGATGAAACGCAACGGTGGCATAAGCCTTGTTTTTGTCGAAGGAGACGTCGGTGGTGGTCAGCGTCATGCTATTCAGATCGAGACCGGAGTGGCTGTGGAGACGCTCAACAATGGCCTCCTGCACTTTTTCCTTACTCTCCAAAGAGTTCCGGCATGCGGTGATGGAGACGAACGCGATAAGGGCGATGGTTAGCAGCCGAGACACCCCCCGATTATAACTAGAGTGAAAACAGACACGTTGGCCGACCTCGCGCCCTATAATCGTGGCACTACTCACTATGGCAGCCATGGAAGGCAAACAGACGGCCGGCTCCCTTTTGCGGAGCGATCACCGGTACAAATACCTTGATGCGCTGATCACCTTATTTGTGGTGGTGCTGCTGGTATCGAATATTGTCGCGACCAAATTCTTCGCCATCGGCTGGCTGCGTGTCAGCGCGGCGCAGATATTATTTCCGATCACCTATATTTTCGCCGATGTGTTCACGGAAGTGTATGGGTATGCAGCCTCGCGGCGGGCGATCTGGTATGGATTTTTCGCCGCGTTCATTCTAGTCGCTTTGAGCTACATCGCCGTGGTAATTCCGCCCGCGCCGGAGTACAAACAGCAGGCGGCCTTCGAAGAGATTTTCAAGCCGGTCGGCAGAATTGTGGCGGCCAGTTTGCTTGCCTATTGGTGCGGAGAGTTCGCCAACTCGTTTACTTTGGCAAAGTTGAAGCTCGTCACGAAAGGCAAATACTTATGGACACGCACGATTGGATCCACGGTAGTGGGGCAGGCGGTAGATACGTCGGTAGTGATGTTCGCGGCGTTTTACGGGATACGTCCGATGAGCGTGATTTTGAGTTTGATCGTGTCGGGGTATCTGATCAAGGTGGTTTATGAGACGTTGATGACACCCGTCACTTATATGATTGTGAATTTGCTGAAGCGGACGGAGGGCGTGGATTATTTCGACTACGGAACGAATTTCAGCCCGTTTGCGACCAAGGCGGCTCCGGAAGAGGACTAAGAGACATTTTAGGGTTTGGTGGCGTGGACGGCGGGGCGAAGTTGAATTTCGAGCGCAATGTCGCCATCCGGCAAGCGGAGATAACGGACCGTGACGCGCGCCTTCATCTTCACGGATGCCCGGTTGATTTTCGTTTTGGCGTCAATGCGGAAAACACGGGCCTGGTTCGGCCGCCCTATCAGCGTGCGCGACACCTTCACATGCTGCTCATCGATTTCAATCACTGAGCCGGCGAAAAATTGCGGCTTCGCCGGGGGCTGCAGCGCCACCTCAGCCACAGTCACCGGCTTATCTGGACTTTGACTTTGCGGCATTGCCACGGCCAAGCTCAAAAGCAGCGCGACGGACAAGCTGGTCAGTCTATTGCACATAAGAGCATAGCTTCATCGACCTTCCCTGTGTAGCACAGCGTGACTGTATAGCGCTCTAGTTTGACTTACAAAACAGTGCCCGGATGGTACAAATTAGGGATTTTTAACTGGCCTATCGCAATCAGCTCACCGGAATAAGACAAAGCCTTTACTATAGGCGCGCCGGAGGGCACAACAAATGGCGAGGTGCGGAAATCGCGTCCCTGGCGGATTTGGGTTTCCACGGTTACATTGAAGTGCTCGGCAGGCACATGCGCCAGCATTTTGGCGGCAGGCGTTACGGCTTCGCATAAACGTCCCGCGTCGGCCAGTTCGATCAGCGAATCCAGCGTCCAGGCATTCTCAATTTTGAATTCACCGGCTTGCGTTCTGCGCAATCGGCTGAGTAAGGCGCCGCAGCCGAGGTTTTGTCCCAGGTCATGCGCAATGCTCCGAATATAGCTGCCGCTGGAACAGGTAACGACAATTTCCACATTATCCGGCGCCAGGCTTGTCACCTCCAGGTGTTTCACTTCGATTTCAACCGGGGCCAGTTCCACGGGAATTTGCTTGCGCACCAGCTTGTAAGCGGCCACGCCGTTGATTTTCTTGGCGGAAACAGGCGGCGGGGTTTGCAAAAAACGTCCCGTGAATGCGGTCAACGCGGCGCGCACGGCATCAGGCGTTGGCAGCGGTGCGCCGGTTTCTACAATCTGCCCTTCGGCATCATAAGTATCGGAAATTTGCCCGAAGGTGATTCGCGCGCAATAGGTTTTGTCGTCTTTGCCATAAAATTGCGCGAGACGCGTGGCAGTGCCGGTTAACAACGCCAGCAGCCCGGTGGCCATGGGGTCAAGCGTGCCCAAATGCCCCACGCGTTTCGTCTTGGCTAGTTTGCGCCAGCGGTTCACCACGTCGTGGCTGGTGCATCCCGCGGGTTTGTCGATTAATACAAGGCCGTTCATTCTAAAATTGTTTTGGCGGACAACGAGCGAGGATTCACAGCACTTGGAAGAAGAAGTACTAGGTAAAGCGTACGATGCACGCCTGATGCGGCGGCTTTTGACTTACATGCGGCCCTATTGGGCCATCGTCGGCGCTTCCCTTGCGTTGCTGCTGGTGGATTCCCTCCTCCAGATTATCGGACCGCTGTTAACGAAGCTGGCGGTGGACCGCTATTTAGCGCCCACCGGCCATGCCGAGGTCTTCCCTTTTCTTGACCGTTGGCTGGCGAGCGATGCCCAAACCGGCCTGGCGCAGTTGGCCCTGGCTTATCTGATGGTGGTGATCTTCGGCTTCTTGTTCGATTTCGGACAGACCTACCTCATGCAGTGGACCGGCCAGAAAGCGATGTTCGACCTGCGGCGCGAGTTGATGACGCATTTGCAGACGCTGGACGTTGCGTATTTCGATAAGAATCCAGTGGGACGGCTGGTGACGCGCGTCACCACCGATGTGGATGTGCTGAACGATTTGTTCACATCGGGCCTGGTGACGATTGTGGGCGACGTGCTGATGCTGGTGTTCGTGATCATCGCGATGCTGCGGCTTAGCCCCGGCATGACCGGGTTCATGCTGGCGGTGATGCCGCTGGTGGTGCTGGTGACCATTCAGTTTCGCCGCACGGCTTCACAGAGCTATCGCAAAATTCGCGTGGCCATTGCACGGATCAATGCCTATCTACAAGAACACATCGCCGGCATTGCTGTTTTGCAGCTGTTCAATCGAGAGCAAAGAAGCCGCGACGAGTTCGAACAGATCAATCGCAATCATATGCTGGCGTTCAAGGATTCCATCACGGCCTACGGCTGGTTCTACCCGGTGGTGGAATTTCTGGGAACGCTTTCCTTAGCCTTGCTGCTGGCCTACGGCGGATTCCGTATACGCCAGGGCGCATTGACTATCGGCGTGCTGGTCGCGTTCTTTCAATACGGCATGCGATTTTTCCGGCCGATTCAGGACTTGAGCGAAAAGTACAACATCCTGCAAGGCGCCATGGCCGCTTCAGAACGGATCTTCAAATTGCTGGACACCAAGCCGAAGATCATTTCCCCGGCCGAGCCCGCTGCGTTTCCCGAAGGCCCCGTGGATGTGGAATTTGACCACGTCTGGTTCGCCTATAACGACGAGGATTGGGTTTTGAAAGACGTGAGCTTTCATGTAGCCGCTGGGGAAACGCTGGCGATTGTGGGCCATACGGGCGCGGGCAAAACGACCCTGACCAATCTGCTATTGCGCTTTTACGATGTGCAGCGCGGCGCCATACGCATCGGCGGCATTGATATCCGCGCATTTGAATTGACTGAGCTGCGGCGGCGCTTCGGCGTGGTGCTACAAGATCCGTACCTGTTCACCGGAACGCTGGAATCGAATATCCGCCTGGGAACCAGCGGCCTGGCGGCGCACGATGTGCGCAATGCCGCTGAGAACGTGAACCTGCTTGAATTTGTCGAAACCTTGCCCGGGCGCTTTGAAACCCCTGTGCGCGAGCGCGGCAACGGATTTTCAACCGGGCAGAAACAATTAATCAGCTTTGCGCGGGCGCTGGCGCACAATCCGCGGATTCTGATTCTGGACGAAGCGACATCCAGCGTGGATACCGATACGGAATTGAAGGTGCGCGCGGCATTGACGCGGCTGGTGACGAACCGCACATCCATCGTGATCGCGCACCGGCTTTCCACGATACAGCGCGCCGACCGCATTATAGTGATGCATAAGGCGCAGCTGCGCGAAGCAGGTACGCATCAGGAGCTGCTGCTGCAGAAAGGCATCTACTGGAAGCTGTATCTGCTGCAATATCAGGACCAAGCCAATGAGCGCAGACAAGAACTCGCACCACAACAATTTTAAGCCGGTCAGGCCGCACAGTTACGCCGTCCGCGCGTTTGGCGGGTTGAAGGTGCGGCATAAGCTGGCGGTGCTGCACAACATTTTCTTTTTCGTGCTGGCGGTTTCGGTTTACCTGTCGGTGATTCCCTCCTTTTCCAGCCACTTGGACGCGGCGCGGCAGAGGGAATTGAAAATGATCTCGCAAATTTTCGACGCCGATCTGCCCTTAAGCTCTATTCAGGATTCGCAAGACGCGGGTGCGTACCATTTTCTGGAAGGCTCGGCGGCGCAAACCAAACTCTCGCCAGAAGGAAGGATCTATTTGAGCCAGCACCCCGGCGCAACCTGGGAGCAGCACGCGGACATGCTATTCAGGGCTGGCAATGCGCCGGACCGCTACCGCCGCGTGACTCTGCCGCGCGAGGTTTACGATAGCGCGCTCCGGCAGGCGCGCCTCAGCCTGTTTGTGGTGCTGGGGACCATTTATATACTGTCGATTGCAATCATGGAATTCGTGATCATGCCGCAATACGTCTACCAACCATTGGCCTTGATGCTAAAGGCCGACGAGGCTACGCAGCATGGTGACCGCGAGAGCGAGATGATTGACGAGGAATTTATTCTGAACGACGAGATCGGGCAGATTATGCACTCGCGGAATATCACGGTGGCTCAGCTGCGGCGCCAGGAAGACGACCTGGCCATCGCACTGCAGAAGCTGGAAGAGCAGGACCGCCTGGTGAGCCTGGGTTTATTAAGCACCAGCGTGGCGCACGAATTGAATACACCGCTTGCCGTGCTGCAAGGCTCGATTGAAAAATTGCTGGAGACCAATCGCGATCCCCACACGCTTGAACGCTTGGGCCGGATGCTGCGCGTGACGCGGCGGATGAGCAAGATCAGCGAAGGGCTGGTGGATTTCGCGCGCGTCCGCAAGCAAGAAGCGGAGACGGTCGCACTGCGGCCGTTAATCGAGGAGAGTTGGAGCCTGGTGGCCATTGATGAGAAAGCATCGGCGGTGGCGTTTGAAAATCACGTCCGGCCGGAGGATGCCGTCACCGGAAATGCAGACCGGCTGGTGCAGGTGTTTGTCAATTTGCTGCGCAATGCGCTGCTGGCGGTCTCACCCGCGGGCTTGATACTAGTGGAATCCAAATGCCTGCAGCGCGGCGGCCAGAATTGGATTTGTTGTACGGTGATCGATGACGGCCCGGGCATTCCGGCGCACGTGCTGCCGAACATATTTGAGGCGTTTGTCACCACGCGCCTGGATGCGCGCGGGACGGGCTTGGGACTGACAGTGGCCGAAGGTATTGTGACGCAACACGGCGGCACGATAGCGGCATTCAATCGCGCCTCGGGCGGCGCTTCGATTGAAGTCTTATTGCCGGCAGCGCTCGCCATGGGAGACGCATCATGAGTGAAGAGGCGTTGACAGCGAACGGGCTCGTGGATGTTGCGGTTCTCGATGACGATTTGGATTTCCGTAACTACATCGAAGACCTGCTGCGCGACGAAGGCCGCTACACGGTTAGAACCTTCGCCGAGCCAGCCGAGTTATTTGTCTCGGCTGACGGGCGTGTGCCCGACGTTGTTTTGCTGGACATGAAAATGGGTCCGGCCACCGGCGAGGAAGTGGTGGAGCAGCTACTCCAGCGTTGGCCGGAACTTTGCATTGTGGTCATCACCGGCTACCCATCGCTTGAAAACATGCGCGCGACGTTTAAGCTGCGGGTTTTCGATTATCTGGCTAAGCCGTTTTCTCTGGCGCAGCTCCGGCAAACGCTGCAGAACGCCATTGAGCAATTTAGCCTGGGCCGGACGCAGCAAGACCGGCTGCGTGAAAGACTGGGGCACAGGATTAAGCTGCTGCGGGTGGAAAAAGATTGGTCATTGAAAGATCTGGCGGCCGCGGCTAAATTGAGCGTCTCGCAAATCAGCTCGATTGAACGCGGCGCTAATTTGCCTAGCGTGGAAAGCTTATTGGCTATCTGCCGGGCGTTTGAGCGGAAGCCTTCGGAGATACTTTCGTCTATTGGGTTTTAGGCGGGAGGAGGAGTGCTGTAACGCTTTACCTCTACATTTCGGAGCGGCAAAGCAGAGCCGTCCAGCAACTCGTTGGAGCCACCGCGTAAATAATGGTCGAAGAAAGCGCGCATATAGGTATTCACGATCACTAAGACATTTCGCGCGGGAATGTTCCCTTGTGGATTCAGCATCGACCACACGAATGGACCGTCCGTGAAGTAGTCGTCTGTTACGTCCGGCAGCCGCACTGTCACCCGATATGCGCCGTTTTGGAATGAGCCGCATCTTGTCCGTGTCGCTGGGCGTAGTCGTCCAACTGTGCTTTGCGCGGTTGCGGCGCTCGATTCTGTGCCAGCCGATTACCTTTGCTTCTGAACAGCAGGAATTTGATGAAGCGGTGGAAGGCATCCGCGAGGGTTACGAAGAGGTGCTCGCTGGTCTATCAGAGCCCGCTGATGTGGTCTTTGAGAGATTACGCGTGAAGCATGGCTTTCCGAGTTAAGATCACTCCGAAAGCCGAACGTGAGATGGACGTTATCTTAACCTGGCTGCTTGCTCACGCCAGCAGGTGATACTGGATTGCGTTGGTTCCGCGGCTTAAGAGAGGCAATAAATTCTCTTTCCGAGCTTCCTACCAGGTGTTCTCTAGCTCCGGAGAATGCTAAAACGGCCTACGAAGTGCGGCAGTTACTATATGGCGATAAGCGGCGAACATATCGAATACTGTTCGTGATCCGTCAAGACCTGGTCGAGGTACTCCACATTCGGGGCCCACGTCAAAATCCTGTTTCACTCCATAAATCGGCATAAAACTCCAACCAATGAAGCCGTACACGGGCGCCGTGTACTCGCCGCGGCGGCCCCGCACCCGAGATCTCGTAGGAGTCAGGATGGAAGGTTCCGGCCGATGGACGTCGTCTGATATTTGCTTTAAACCGTGGGCGAGCGCCCATCCAGGGAAGGCGTGAGCGCAAGCACGGTGGACTGTATTAACTTGCGTACCAGGCGTCCCAAATCGTGTTATCCGAGGTCCGGTACGTGAAATGAAGCTGAGAACCGTCTCCCCAAACGAACGAACGACCCACCGCGATAGGCCCCGTGGTTTCCCCGCTATTGGAAAACGCGCCCAGGTTGATTTGTTGCCGGTCCCACACCGAAGTACTGTCCAAATACCAGACATCCCAAATGGCCCCGTTGCCGTCGGTATATGTGAAGTGATGCGTATGATCCAGGGCACAAACAAATGGGTCGGACGCCGCCAGCGGCGCCGTCGTCAATCCTCCGGCATTCATCTGCTGAACACTCCAGTTTGTTGTTCCCGGGTCATACCAGCAATCCCAAACAATGCCGCCGCTGTCTCGATACGCGACATGTTGCTGGTCATGGAATATCGTGAGAAACGGATCGCCCGCCGCAGCCGGCGCGTTCGTATTTCCTCCGAGGTTAATCTGCTGCTTGTTCCAAGAATTGCTCCCCGAGTCGTACCAGCAATCCCAGACAATGCCGCCATTATCTCGATAAGTAAAATGCTGCTGCCCGCCGGTTACCGCAATCGATAACTGCCCGACCGCCAGTGGGGCGTCTGTCCGCCCTCCGTTGTTGATCTGCTGCAGATTCCAACTGTTACCGCCGGAGTCATACCACGAATCCCACAACACTCCGTTCCGGTCGAGATAACAAAAATGTTGCTGCCCGCCGAAAACCGATACGGCCGGTTCACCAGTCATTGCCGGGCCGTTGGTCACGCCTCCGCGATTGATCTTTTGCAGATTCCAATTGCCCGGTCCGGAGTCGTACCACGAATCCAACAGATTGCCGCTGCGATCCCGATAGGCGAAGTGCTGCTGTTGGCCAAACACCGAGATAAAAGGACTGGAGAATGCCAGGGCGCCCGCCGTAACGCCGCCGCTATTGATCTTTTGCAAATTCCAATGACCATTGCCGTCATACCACGCATCCCAAACAGTTTCGTTGAAATCACGGTAGGCAATATGTTGTTGCTGCCCATAGACCGAAACAAAGGGATCAGCCACCGCGGCCGGGCCGTTGGTCAGTCCGCCCGCAACCAGCTGTTGGAGATTCCAACTATTGCTTGGCCCGTCGTACCACGCGTCGCGAATGGCCCCTACCGCGTCAATATAGGCAAAATGTTGTTGATCGCCAAAAACCGAAATTTCGGGTCCGGAGATGGCCGCTGGGCCATCCGTTCGTCCGCCGGTTCCAGTAAGCTGCTGCAGATTCCAACTGTTGCTCCCACGGTCATACCACGCATCCCATAGCACTCCAGCCGCGTCTCTATAAGCAAAATGCTGCTGCTGTCCGTAGGCCGATATCGACGGGCGCACAACCGCCGGCGGCCCGGACGTTTTTCCTCCGTTATTGATCTGCTGGAAATCCCAATGATTGGTTGCGGATGCATACCAGCAGTCCCAAATCGTTCCTCCGGCATCGATATAGGCAAAGTGCTGCTGATCGAAAAACACCGAGATGGCTATATCGGTCGCTGCCGCAGGCGCGCTAGTTCTTGCGTCCGGATTGATTTGTTTCAGATTGACCTGTTGAAGATTCCAACTATTGTTCCCACTGTCATACCAGGAATCCCAAACGACTCCCCCGCCGTCCCGATACACAAAGTGCTGCTGATTTCCATAGACCGAAATCGCCGGGCCGGCAACGGCGGCCGGCCCATTCGTGCGGGCGGAGGCATTGACCTGCTTCAGATTGATCTGTTGAAGGTTCCAGTTGTTGTTGCCGCCGTCGTACCACGAATCCCAAATCTTACCGGCGGAATCGAGATAACCGAAATGCTGCTGTTGGCCGAACGTTGACGTGTACACACCATTTACAGCCGTGGGACCTCCCGTCACGCCGCCGTTAACCCCGCCCGTATTAATCTTCTGCAAACTCCAGTTACCGCCGCCGCCGTCATACCAGGCATCCCATAAACCGCCCGCGCCATCAGGATAGGTAAAGTGCTGCTGTTGTCCAAACACGCAGGCAAACGGAACTCCATTCGCAAGCGGCCCATCCGTCTGGCCGCCGGAATTCAGCTTTTGTAGGTTCCAGTTGCCGCTTCCCGTGTCATACCAAGCATCCCAGACAAGACCCGCGGCATCCCGATAGGCAAAATGTTGCTGCTGATTAAAAACAGAAATAGAGGGGGCTTCCACCGCCGCCGGTCCAAACGTCCGCGCGATTCCGCCCGTTACGTGCTGTGAGTTCCAATGCGGAGCTACTCGTTTATAGAAAAGATCGACCTCTCCGCCCGGTGATGCATTGCTGACAATGTTTGTGTGCTGGCCGCAGTCAGTGACTCGATTCTCAACTAACCAGCTCTGTTGAATTGGATTGCCGCCGCTGTCGGTTTCAATAGCGAACATGGAGGTGTAGTAAGTGTCCGGGTAATCCGAGCAGTTATCGATCGCGTAGCATTCCAGCGTTTCAAAAAGCACCGTCTGTTCCACGGTTCCTTGCACAGTCAGGGCTGTATCACCGATGCCTTCAAACAAGCATTCATAGTTGAACGTACCGTTACTCTGGTTCGTCAGCCGCATCGTGCCCTGAAGAAGCCCGCCTGAAACAACGCGAACTAAGTCCTTGTAAAACGCATTGCCGCTTGCATCGATGAACCAGGAGGTGACCGACCAGTAATCGCCACCGCCCGCCCCCGACTCTCCCCACTGCAATACCGGTTGCAATATGTCTTTAAAGCCCGCATCTTCCATGGCATTGAAGAGAAAAATCGTCTGACCGTCTATAGATTTGGGCGGCGGCGGCACTTTCCATTTGGTCGTGAAGCGTGAAATTGGCGCGACACCCGCGGGCTTTGGAAAGAACGCGTCGGTAATCCATCCCGTGCCGAGACCGGGGACCGGCACCCCTGCCGCCGCTGGCGGAAGATCGAGCGTCTTGCGCGTCGAGCGGTTCCATAACCGCGTCATTCCACCTTCAATTTTCACCACGTGTTCGCGTTCTAATTTATGAACCAGAGATGGATGCCGAAAGCCGCCTGGAGTTAGAACGAGTCCTTCAGCGCGTTTCCGTTCGGCCTCGGAACGAAGATGGGCTATCGACCGCACCTTTGAACCGGACCGGCTGTCTTTGACAACACCCTCACCGGCTCGAACGTGAATGGCCCGGCTCTTGGGGCGAGGACCACCGGGCGTTAGAACCAGCTCCTCTTGATCAAGCAGATCGTTCTTCGTGATTTCGGACATGTGAACACCTCTTGGCGCATTTGCCTAATAGTCAGTGACCAATTTGTTCGGCAGAATAATATCATTGGTCAGATTAGTGTGTCAGAAGCCGACCGATCGTTACAGATTTTCGGGATCATCCCTGTGTGATCTAATCTAGGTGGCCGAGTGCGTCGAACATGCGACACATTGATAGAAGAACGCATAACAGTGGTGTTCAAGTCTTGCTGTTGGCCACTCGACAACTCTCGACGGCGCTTTGCTTCGTCAGCTTGGCGATTTCAGCGCAGGATCTACACGGCGGCTCCCAAGCCGGCTCCATCCCTACCCTCAAGGCAAATGTCAGACAAGTACTTGTCCCTGTCGCGGTGACGGATAAAAAGGGTCACCCGGTATCAGGCTTGAAGAGAACGGAGTTCGTTGTCTTCGAGGATGGAGCGCCGCAGCAGGTTGTAGCGTTTAGCAAAACGTATGATGCTTCGCTGGAGACGACGAATCAGTCACCCGGGAGCGTCGCCGCAACTGCGCGATCCGTAGTTGCGCCGGCTGAAAGAGTAGGGGTGGCTTCGCCCACGCGCACTTATCTAGTCTGCGTTGATACGCTACATTCCAGCATCGCCAATTTGACCCAAGCCCGTCACGCACTCACAAAATTCTTCCAACGGGAACAAGACGAGAAGGCACAGTATGCACTTATCAATTTAGGCCGCCAGATTGAAGTGATCCAAGATTCAACCCGTGATCCGTCCTCGGTGCTGGCGGCGCTTGCCAGCAAGAAGTTTCAACGCAGCGTGGTGGACAGCGGGTTATCGGACATTGTCTCTCAGGCTGATATCTTGCGCAAAATGTTGTTGGGGGAACTTCCTATACCGGGGCCCGACCTCAAGCATCAGGTTGAAATGTTCATCACGTCAAGAGCGGAACGCACAGCGATTCTTACGCGCAATTTCCAGCAGGCGCTCAAGAATGTGATCAATGCCACCGCCAGCATACCCACGCAGAGGACCATCGTGCTCATCTCCGACGGGTTTAATCTTGTTCCCGGCCGTGAGTTGGTTGGAATTGCGAGGGCCTATTTCCCGGAAGATCCTGAATTCCGGTTTACGGAACGTGATACTCAACCACAACTGAACGAGTTGCTGCGACTGGCTCAGAAAAACAATGTCATCGTCTATGCACTCGATTCTCGAGGACTATACCCTCCGGCTTCGGCCGGTGTGGGAGACGCATCCCATAGCGGCGACGCAAGGATGCCTTACCAGTCGGCGCTGAATGAAATGATGAAGGACGAGGATACCGTTGCGTGGGAGAACGGAAGCGCCATGGCGCAACTGGCAGCGGCAACGGGTGGAATTTATTTTCACGACAACAATGACTTACTGGCTGGGCTTCACCGCGCGTTTAATGACGAGCGGGAGCGATATGTCATCGCTTATTCCCCATCCAATCCTTCGTTGGATGGAAGGTATCGGAGAATCAGAGTCGAGGTTAAGGACAAGAATCTGCGCGTTTATGCGAAATCGGGCTATTGGGCGACGAGCGAATAGATTAGCCAATAATGAACACTGACGCGACCCCGCGCAGGTGATTTGGGACACTAGAAGCGTGGCGCGCAGCTAAGTCTTGTTCATGCATCGTTTCCGTTCCGTTCAGCGGGCCGCCGGCGCCCCCATTGTGCTGCTTATGCTTTTGAGTGCGCCGGGGGTGGCGCGGCAGAAGCCGGATGGGAAGAGTTTTCCATTTCCTGAAAAGCTTACGTACCGGGTGGAGTGGCGCATGGTCACCGCGGGCAGCGCTGTCATCAACGTCTCGCGCAACGGGCCGAATTGGCAGACGGATTTGCATCTGGAGAGCTCCGGGTTTGTGAGCCGTTTTCTCCGCGTTCTGGACACGTACCATGTGGTGAGCGACGAACATTTCTGCGGCATTAACTCTTCGCTCGAAGCGCGGGAGGGCAAGCGCCATGCCGTTACCACGATGCTGTTTGATAACGCACGGCACAAGCTTTCCTATAGCGAGCAGGATTTCGTCAAAAACACTTCCGATAAACAGGAGATCGACATTGCGCCGTGCACGCACGAAACTTTAGGAGCGTTGCAGGCGCTGCGCCAACTGACCATTGAGCAGGGGAAAACCATTACTTTTCCCATCACCAACGGCAAAAAAATGGTAGACGCCAAGGTGGAAGCGCGCAACCCCGAAAAGATCACGGTCAATGACAAAAAGTATTCCGCGTTCCGCTACGAAGCTTTTATTTTTGATAACGTCCTGTACCGGCGCAAGGGGCGTCTGTTTGTCTGGATGACCGACGATGCCGAGCGCGTTCCGGTGCAACTGCAGTTCCAGATGGGATTTCCTATTGGGAATATTACGCTGCAGTTGGAAAAGCAGGAGAAGCCGTAAACAACGCCGCGCGGGGCAACCGGAGCCGGACGGAATACGTCATTATAAGGAATATGAGGTTCCGTGCCGGTCTGATCTTCTGCCTGATCCTTTGTTTGACGGCCATTGCCTGGTCCCAGACAGAAATGAATGTCGCGCAACTTGCTGATTTCCTTCGTTCAGAAATGGCGCTGAAACAGCATACCGATAAACAAATCGCGGCGTATGTCAAGAAGATGAAACTATCCGAAAAGCTGACGGATAAGACTATTATCGATTTGCAGGCACAGGGCGCTGGGCCAAAAACCGTGGATGCGTTGAAGGCGCTGCAGGCCGAGACGGCCAACCTGAAGCCGCCCTCGCAGGACGCCACTTATTCGCCCGATACGGTGAAAGAGCCACCCCCCTCCAGCGGATCGCCCACGGTCACTTTGAGCGCGAAAGCGCCGCCTATTCCGCCGCCGGATTCCGTGACCCAAAAGAAAATTCTGGAGACGATCAGGGAATATGCGCTGAACTATACCGCCAATCTTCCCAACTTTGTGTGCGTGCAGGTAACACGCCAGCACGTGGACCCCAACGGCGGGGACAACTACCGCGCGCTGGGCACGATACTAGCGAAGGTCAGCTACAACGAAGGGCAAGAACACTACAATGTTTATTCCGTCAATGGAAAGTTGACCGACAGTACGATGGAAAAAATACGCGGCAGCGGCGGCGCAACGTCCACCGGCGAATTTGCCAGTTTGATGCGTGAGACTTTCGATCCCAAAAGCGAAACTAATTTCAATTGGGATCATTGGGGCACCATACGCGGCCGGCGCATGGCGGTATTCAATTACGCTATCGACAGCGGCCATTCCAGCTATTCCATTGCCTATGGCGATAACGGCGACGAGCAGCGGATTATCACGGCGTACAACGGGTTGATTTATGCCGATCCATCGACGGGTGAGATTACCCGGATCAAATTCGTCGCCGTCAACATCCCGAAGAGTTTTCCAGTGAGAGAGACGAGCGAAATTCTCGATTACGACCTGACCGATATTAGCGGGAAACAATATGTAGTGCCACTAGCGGCTCAACTGCAGATGCGCGCCGGGCGTCAGAGCAGCCATAACGAGATTGAGTTCCGCAATTATCGCAAGTACGGCACGGATTCGTCCATCCAATACGATGTAAATGTAGACCCGAAGTCCTTGGAGCCATTACCGGACAGCAAGACAAAAGAACAACCGGCTGATGCGAGCAAACCCGCTGCTCCGTCTAACGGGAGTCCGTTTGCGCTGCCCACTGCTCCGCCGCCGCCTCCGAAATAGCGGCCAAAGTTCGGGTTAGTACGGAAGCATCTTTTTGTTGAACCGCAATGACCCGGGCACCTGGAGAATGGGGCCTCCAGCGCGCTAACATGCGCTCCCCGGCATAGCCGCTAAACACCGAAA
>DASXGT010000128.1:0-7946 GCA_036488895.1 Bryobacteraceae bacterium
GCCGTATAACGTAATCGCCAACAAGATTCCGTTAGATACGCTGAGCCCGGTAGCCACTAGTAAACTGCAGAAAGCTTGGCAAAAGGAAGTGGCCAAGTACTTGCCGCATGGCATGAACCAAAAGCCGGACGTGGCTGATCCGAATCTTCTTAATCACGCCATTTGGTACTCCACGAAAGGTTTTTCCACGCCCTATCCTGGCGAGAGCAAGGTGCTGTATCCCAAGGACGTAAAGCCCTTGGAATCCGCCAGGCGCGACAGCGATGACGACGACGAACGCTAATTGAAGTAATACACGGGAGGGGCTGCCGGAGGGCAGCCCCTTTTTTGCTGATAATGACATCTTTCTGGTTCCTAATTTTAACGAGTGTAACGATCCCAATTACATCCACCCTTGCATTCGCGCAAGCGAATGGTTACGCAGATCCTAAGGTTTGTGGCGGATGTCACGCGGAAATCTATCGGACTTACCGCGATACCGGAATGGCTCGCTCGTTCTATCGCCCGAACCGGGACAACACGCTGGGGAACGCTGCGGGACCGATTACGTTTTACCATCAACCAACGCGCATGCATTATTCGATGTTTCAGCGCGCTGGCCAGTATTATCAACGGCGCTGGCGCGTCGGCTTTGACGGCAAGGAGACGGACGTAGATGAATCCCCCATCGATTTCGTCATGGGTTCGGGTAATCACTCCCGCGCTTATCTGCATCGTACGGATAAAGGGGCTCTCATCGAGCTTCCTCTTGCCTGGTACTCGGAAAAGAACGGCTATTGGGCGCTGAATCCCGGTTATGACACGGCTCGCGTGGCTCCGCCGCGCCCTATCAGCTACGATTGCATGTTTTGCCACAACGGTTATCCGCAAATATCCGCCGGGCATGACCAACTGAATCGCGAACCGGCTTATCTGACGCCGTTGCCCGAAGGCATCGATTGCCAGCGCTGTCACGGTCCGGGTGAAAGGCACGTCAAGGCAGCGCAGGCTGCGCATGCTCAGCCCGAAGAACTACGCAAGACGATTTTAAATCCGGCCACGCAATCCGGAGAACGGCAGATGGAAGTCTGTATGCAATGCCACCTGCAAACCACCAGCTCACGCTTGCCCAGCGCAATTCGCCGCTTCAACCGCGGTCCGTTTTCTTATCGCGCGGGCGAGCCTCTCGATGATTTCATAATCAACTTTGACAGAGCGCCGGGCCGCAGGAGGGAAGAATTTGGCATCGTCGATTCGGCTTATCGCCTGCGCCAATCGCAATGCTGGATTCATAGTCAGGACAAGCTCACGTGTTTGACATGCCACGACCCGCATAGCGCGCTGCACAGCCAGCGTGATAGCGGCCATTACAACGCCGTTTGCCGGCAATGCCACGCGAATAAAATTCAGGCCATGGTAAACGCGGGTACGCACACGGCAGCCACCGGGTGTATCGATTGCCACATGCCCAAGCGGCGGACCGATGACGTGATCCACGTCGTGATGACAGATCATTTCATACAAGCGAGAATACCCGCGCGCGATCTTCTCGCCGATCTGCCGGAAACGCACGAGACAGATCGAAGTGCTTATCACGGCGAAGTAATTCCTTACTACCCGAATCCCTTGCCTGAAAACGATGAGAGCCGTCTATATGCCGCCGCGGCACAAGTAGCAAATGGCAGCAACTTGATAGCAGGTGTGCGGCAATTGGCTGCCGAGATCGAGCGGCAAAAACCCGGACAAGCCGAGTTTTACTTTGTGCTGGGAGAAGCTTGGCGCGATGCAAACATACCGGCGGCCGCCGTGTCCGCCTATGCAGAAGCAGCCCAAAGAGACCCTGGTTCAGGATGGATTTTGAAGCGATTGGCCGATGCTCTGCGCGCATCTGGAAAAGCAGCGGATGCTCTCTCCGCCATGAACCGCGCCGCTCAACTATGGCCTGATGATGCCAGAATCCAATACAGTTTGGGGGCGCTCAGTCTAGCGGCAGGACACAATACTGAGGCCGTCTTGGCCCTCAAGAAATCGATAAAGCTGAATCCATACTTACCGTATGCGCACCAGAGTTTGGGGCGTGCTCTTCTGGATGGCGGCAATTGGCAGGCGGCTGCGGACGAATTTCGTGCGGAGTTGCGCGTGCAACCCGACCTCGCTTCCGCACACTTGGATCTCGGCCGGGCGCTCTCTAAACTGGGGTTGATGGACCAAGCTGCGCAACAATTCCGCGAAGCACAGCCATAACTTGTTGGCTATAACAGGGGTACTGTGAAGATCTTCCTGTATTTCATAGGCAAAGCGCGCGATGAACACGCCAACGCGATTGCTGCCGAGTTTATCAAGCGCAGCAGCCGCTATGCCGCCTGCGAAATGCGCGAAATCGTCCCTCAGCGATTTGACCTTTTTGCACGGCATCCGTCGGCGCGCAAGATCTTTCTCGACCCGGCAGGCCGCTCCCTGGATTCGGCTGGATTCATTCAAATCTTCAGCACCGCAGCACGGCAGGCGCAGGACCTTGTGTTTCTCATCGGCGGTCATGATGGCCTCCCGGCTGAATGGAAGCCTCGGGCCGATCTGCTGCTGTCGCTTTCAGCCATGACCTTTCCGCACGAGCTGGCGCGCGCCATGCTGGCGGAGCAAATTTACCGGGCTTTTGCTACTTTGAACGGCCATCCGTATCCACGCTAAGAAGATAAGAGTAACTGTAATTAACTATTCATCCGGGTTTAACCTTTTCAAGACATGCTGCTAGTATGCACACTAGGCAGTTACCGTTTGACGTTGCGGCCTCGTCCCTGGTCCCAGGGCCGTGGAAAAATGTGATCCGGCCTTTGGATCCCGCGCTGCTGCGTCTATTCATGCCGGAAGCGCTGGTGCAAAGTTACTCTGCTTCCCGCAACGATGGGCAAAGTGCCGCGGATTTCGCCGCGAACATGCTGAGGAATCTGGACATCCGGTACCAGGTGGACGACAGCGACTTGCAGCGTATTCCCGCATCCGGCAGCGCCTTGGTGGTGGCCAATCATCCATTCGGCATTTTGGAAGGTCTGATCCTGGTCGATATGCTGGAACGCGTTCGCAGCGACTACCGCATCGTGGCTAGTTCGCTTCTCTCCACTACGCCCGCGCTACGCCAGCGTGTCTTTTTCGTAAACCCGTTCGAAAACGCCACTCCACAGGAGAATGGACGCAGCCTGCGCAGCTCCATTGAGTGGCTGAACTCAGGCGGCTTGCTGGTAATGTTTCCGGCCGGCGAGGTGTCCTATCTCAATTGGGGTGAAGCGCCGGTGGCCGATCCGAAATGGAATAGCGCATCTGCCCGCTTTGCGCGTAAAGCCGGTTGCCCCACGGTTCCCCTATTCTTTAACGGCGCCAACAGCCTTCCATTTCAGATGCTGGGTACAATTCATCCCCGGCTACGAACGCTGAATCTCGCCCGGGAGTTGGTGAAGAAGAGCAGCCGCACCATTCAAGTGCGCGTGGGTACGCCTGTTGCGGCCAGCGTTCTTAAGAAATATCCAGACGCCGAAGCCGCCACGGAATATTTGCGTGCCCGCACTTATCTGCTGCTGAATCGTCCGGCGTCTGCCGCCGCTCCCGTGCCTTTCAAGCCTGCCTTTGTGCGAGTGAGGAACCTCAAGAACAAAAATATTGTGGCTGCGTCCACCCCGGAAGCGCTGACGCGGGAAGTGGAGGCGCTGGGACAGAGTCGGGTGCTCGTCTCGGGCAATGGCTTTGATGTAATGCTGGCCTCGGCGCGCGAAATTCCGAATGTTCTGCGCGAAATCGGGCGCTGCCGCGAGCAGACCTATCGCGAAATTGGCGAAGGCACCGGCAATGCCATCGACCTTGACGGCTTCGACGATTACTACCAGCATATGTTTTTGTGGCACACCGCTGACCGGCGGGTGGCGGGCGCGTATCGCTTGGCCGCTACGGCTGATGTGTTGCCCCAACACGGTGCGAACGGGCTCTACACCAGCACGCTTTTCCACTACGAACCGGGTTTCTTCGAGCGCATTGGGCCGGCCATCGAATTGGGCCGGTCTTTCGTGTGCCTGGATTATCAAAAGCACTACGCGCCGCTCCTGTTGCTCTGGAAGGGCATTGCGCGTTTTGTGGAGAGACGGCCGGAGTGCGCCGTGCTTTTCGGAGCGGTCAGTATCAGCAGCGATTACCAATCGCTCTCGCGCACCCTCATCGTGAATTACCTCAGCGGCCACTTAGCCAATCACCTGGCCGGCCAAGTGCGGCCGCGGAAAGCGTTCCGCGGCCACGCCATGCTGCCTAAGCACGTCAAGCAACTCAGCCGCTTGCTGAGCAGCGTAGAGGAGCTATCCGCGTCTATTCAAGACCTGGAGCGCGACGGCAAAGGCCTACCCGTTCTGGTGCGCCAGTACATGAAGCTAGGAGGCCAATTCCTCGGATTCAACGTCGATTCGCATTTTTCGAATGCATTGGATGCCCTGGTTTTGGCGGATCTTCGAACCGCCTCGCCCGCCATGCTGGACCGCTGTATGGGCACCTCCGGAGCCAAATCATTCCGGGCCTGGCATCAATTGCCATCCGCGACGTCAAAAGCGCTTCCACTGCAGTAGGGAGCGCTTGCACCCTTCACTAACACTGATGTCATCGTTGCGCCGGTCATAGAGGCCGGTGGTCTTGGCGTTGATGCGCTGAGCGATACGGGGCGAAAAGGCCTTATGTTGTGAATTGAAGGCGAAGGTATTCTTCCAAGGATTCGTGTTCAGATTTGTCGCTCCACCATTCGCCATCAGAAAACAACCGAACCCGGTGACCCATTGGGCCGAGCCAAATCACTCCTAATTCGTCTTCGCCTCTTTCAAAGCCGCGACTCATAAGGAGGTCCTGCATCCGTTCATCGCCAGCTTCGGATTTGACTATGTGCCATGGCTTATTGCAGGCACACACAACATCCCCGCTTTTGTAAATTGAGCCGCACGCTTCACAACGACTTTCGGTCATCCGTGTTTTATACATTTGCAAGCCTCCTAAATATTAAACACACGATAACCGAAGAGCAAACGACCTTACCGGGTCCGATTGCTAGCCGGTGCAACGGGTCGTCTCCTGGCCCTGTACAAACTCTAAAGGGAGGTTTAGGGTTTTAATTTCCTAAGGGCTTTGCCCTTATGCACTGCAAGCGCGCATCCCTCCGGGTTTTGGCTCCTTCCCAAGTGAAGCACCCGTTCCACCGGCGAGGACACCGAACGGAAGAAGAAAGCCGCAAGCAAGACGAAATATACCTACACGGCCGCGACCTTAACGCCTAGGCGAAGCCGGACACGGTTTTGATTGGTGGGGAGTGCTACGACGACGGATAGGGAGAGGTGTGCGTTAAGCTCGATGACGTTACCCCTCATGAAACAGTGCCTGCAACTGGTCGTAATCGGTCTATTGAATGTTTGCCTCACTAGAGGTGCAACCCACAAAGACCTACAATCGCAAATGGTCAGCATAGCGCCGACAGCCTCGGATGCCGTCATTCCAATCTCATACTGGACAGATGTTCAAGACCCGCAGACGCATCTACTTCGGGTTACCTCCGGCGTGTTGGGCACGGGATTTCTAATTGATGAGCACGGCGATTTCGTCACCGCCGCGCATGTCGTAAAGAATAAGGACGCCGCACCGCGTGAGGGCCTTTTGAATTGGCGGCTAACTGCCGTACTGCGGCAAAAGAGCGGAGACGGGGCAGGAATGCCATTTTCCGTAATTGAAACAGACCTCGACCACGACCTCGCTTTATGTCACATAGACAATTTTCACGCCACGCCGCTCGCTGCAAACCCGCTTAGCAAGATGCCCCTGCCGACTGGTAAAGGCAGTCTATCGCTTGCTCAAATGGTTCGCCCTTTTGCCAGCTTAGGAATTTCTAAGAGGTTGCCAGCGATAGGCCATCTAAACCTTGTGTGCGGGTTCCCTCTTGGGTCTTGGACGCCTACCGTTCAGCTTGGCCTTGTTTCGGCGCTCGAAACTGTCTATCCGCCTGAAAGTCCTGTCCACCGTGTCCCGAAGGACAGCCGTGAACTTCTGCAAATTTCCGTCAATGCCAATCACGGCAACAGCGGAGGGCCCGTTATTGATCTACAGTCGGGTGAAGTCTTAGGGGTGATTTTAGAGGCTGTGCCAGCCCCATTACAGATTCAGGGGCTACAACTATACGATCAACAATCGTTTGCCATGTCAGGTATTACGCTGGCTGCACCCGCATCGTGGATTAACCGACTACTCGAAAAACACAAAATCACGAGCCGATGTATAAGAACAGGAAGGCTGACGATTTGGTGAACACGCTCAAATCTCCAGACGCAGATCGTAACGGTGCTGGAGTTTGCGGCTCGCAGCCTTGACGCCCCTGCGCCGGTCATGGCCATGCCTGAAATTGCCAATGCGCGTGCTCTTTGACCACCGCACTCCCGCGCTTTTACGCCGCTGTCTGACTGGATGTCCCGTGGCGATAAAGATACAAGAATGGGGCTCCCCACCGCACTGCGGTAACCCCCCGCCCTGCCACACCGCAACCGCTCCGTTGATACACTCGCTGAGTGCTACTCTCCCTGAAAGGTATTCGTAAAAGCTTCGGCGGCGTGCACGCTTTGCGCGATGGCAACCTAGAGGTGCGCGAAGGCGAAGTACACCTGCTGATGGGTGAAAATGGCGCGGGTAAATCCACGCTGATGAAGATCGTCGCGGGGCTTTATCGCCGCGATGGCGGGGAAATGTTGTGGCGCGGGCAGCCTGTTTCGTTTACGAAACCTTCGGAGGCTTCGGCGAACGGCGTCGCCATGGTGCATCAGGAGTCGCTGCTGGCGCCGCACTTGACGGTTGCGGAAAACATTTTCCTAGGACGCGAAACCGCGTCGAAAACCGGCTGGATTAACCGGCGCGCCGTCATTGAAAAAGCCGCAGAGGTCATCTCCGGGCGCGGTTTCAAACTGGACCCCAGAATGCTCGTGGGCGGACTAAGCCCGGCTGGCAAGCAGCTCGTGGAAATTTGCCGGGCAGTAGCGCAGGGCTCCAGTTTACTGATTTTCGATGAGCCTACTTCGTCGCTTTCAGAAACCGAAACGAAAGAAGTGTTCCGCGCGGTGCGGGAGCTCTGCCAGCGCAAAATCGGAGTGATTTATATCACCCACCGTTTGGAAGAACTGCGCTCGCTGGGCGACCGCGTTACCATTCTCCGCGATGGCGCGACGGTCCACAGTGCTCCGCTCAAAGAACTGAGCCGCGACCAATTGATTCAGCATATGGTCGGGCGCTCTGTCAACTCTATCTATCGCCGCGAGCCGTCTCCTCCCGGTGAGGTGCTGCTCAAGGTAAGCGGGCTCTGCCGGGGCTTTCTGCGCGATATCTCTTTCGATCTGCGCGCGGGCGAGATTGTCGGCCTAGGCGGCCTGATGGGCGCGGGTCGGACTGAGCTTTGCCGCGTTCTGTTTGGACTTGATCCAGCGGAGAGCGGCAGCGTGGAAATCGCCGGCAAGCCAGTCACGCCGAAAAACCCCAGACAAGCGGTCGCCTCGGGGGTGGCGTTGATCCCGGAAGATCGGCAAAATCACGGTCTCTCCCTGCGGCTGTCCATCTCGCATAACATCACGATGCCCGATCTCGGCCGCGTCAGTAGCTTCGGCATTTTAAATAAATCCGCCGAGGCCAATCTTGCGGAAGACTACCGTCAGCGTTTGCGCATCAAATGCAATACGCCGCGTCAACTGGCCGGGCGCTTGAGCGGCGGGAATCAGCAAAAAATCGTAATCGCCAAATGGGCCGCCCGGGGTGCTCGCGTTTTTCTTTTCGACGAGCCCACCCGCGGCATTGACATCGGCGCCAAACAGGAAGTGTTTGAAGAGATGGACCGCTTAGCTCGAGCCGGTGCGGCGGTGCTGATGGTCAGCTCCGAACTGCCCGAACTGTGCCAGGTGGCAGACCGCATCCTGGTGATGGCG
>DASXGT010000141.1:0-24918 GCA_036488895.1 Bryobacteraceae bacterium
GTCTAGCTTATCTTTATCGCGATAGCCGCTGATGAAGGGTAGTATGCGAAAGTAAAACTCCTGGGGATCCAGATTTGGCGATTCGACTACCCACCCGACGTACCATTTGCGGCTATCGAGGGTGATGGAAATAAGCAGCTTTTTTTCTGCGCTCGATGCAGAAGCTGAGTGAACGAATTGCCATGGCGACGGATTTCAATATCCTTGGCGCGCTCTTTGTTTATAAACAGATTCACTAACAGGGCGAAAACCGGCCCCAACAGCAGCGCCAGAGCGCTGACCGCGGAATAGCTGAACGGCGAGAACCAAATCCAAAGACGATGGGCTGGAACGCCCAGGGGCGTAAGGTCAATCAGCAAGTCGATCAGCCTGGCGGCGGCCGAAAGACAAATACCGGCGATGGCAGATTGAAAGAGAAGACGGTACCCATCCAGACGTTGTGCGCCGAAACGGAAGAAGTGAGTGAGATGAACAAAAAGGAAGCCGCCGATCAGCGGCAGTAGCAGCAGATTGTATGGCATGCGCCGACGGATTTAGGCGCTTGTTTTGGCAGGCCTTAAAAACGTGATACCGCGGCGATTGCGGAACCGTTCATTGGCCTTAGAAAGCTTTTCGATAGTCTCCTTCACCTTCGGATCGCGCAATAGCTCTTTGCCGTTCACGATCGTCCTACCATCAAAGGTTACGTAAGATATTTTGTCGCCGTTCGAATTGGCCATGCAAATGCCTCCTCTTTAGAGTAACGTCTTTTGCCCGTCAGGTGCGGGTTCGCGGCGAATAGTCTTCATCGTTGCGGGTCAAGTTGGGGCTGTAGTACGGATCGGCGGCGATCCACTTACCCCACTTGAAACGCATGGCCGCCACCTCTTCCGGATGCGGGATGAGATCTTTGGAGGTTTTCGAAAGCGATTCGTGGTGATAGAGCAAGGCATGCGGCGTATAGAGATTGCTATAGCCAAACGAGGCGATTTTCAGGCAAAGATCGATATCGTTAAATGCCACCGCAAACTGCGTCTCATCGAAGCCGTCGGCCTGCCAGAAGACCTCTGAACGGGCCATCAGGCAGGCTCCGGTGACGGCGCTTACGTTGCGGATGACATCGCTGAAACTGAAATAGTGAGAGACTGCGCCATCCAGTCCCTTGAAGGCGTGGCCGCAGTTGTCAAAGACGCCCATCACGACGCCGGCGTGTTGGATAGCGCCGTTGGGATAGAGCAACTTGGCTCCCACCGCTCCAATATCGGGGCGCAGCGCGAGCTCCACCATGGCCTCCAGCCAGCCGGGCGCGATGACCGAAGTGTCGTCGTTCAGAAAGAGCAGGACGGGCGATTGGCATTGCCGGGCGGCGGCATTATTGATCGCGGAATAATTGAACGGCTTGTTGCGCCAGTCGATGTAGCGGAGATTCGGGCGTGCGGATTGAAAGCCGTGGACCAGCTTCTCAATCGCATTATTCTTCGAGTTGTCGATGATGACAACTTCGTAGTTCGAATAAGCCGTCTTTTCAAAGAGGCTTTCCAGATTGGTGCGCAATGCGTCGATCCGGCCGCCCGAGGCGATGATAATGCTGACTTGCGCGTCCGCGGGGACGGGGTAGCGCACGCGCCAACGTCCGGCGTCGATTCCGGGCTCTACCGCCAAACATGGGTTATCACCCGAACCGGCGGCTACGCAACGCCGTTCGAGGGTTTTCCGGGCAGCCTCCAGTGCGTAGTTTTTGTTGTCAATGGAGGCAGCGGTGGAATGAATGCCGGCGCGCCAGTGATAAAGCACTTTCGCTATGTGCCGGATTTGAGCGGCGCGCGCGGTGGCTCGCAGAATTAAATCGTAATCCTGGCTGCCGTCGAAATCCGGGTCGAGGAAGCCCACTGTTTCGGCAAGGTCGCGCCGGAGAACGAGCAGATGGGAAATGTAGTTTTCGGATAGCAGCAGGTCAGGTGACCAATCGGGCTTGAAGAAGGGCTCAAAGCGCCGGCCATTGGCGTCAATTTTATCTTCATCGCTGTAAATCAGGTCTGCGGAGGGGTCCTGATTGAGCGCCTCACAAACGTAGGCGAGCGCGTGGGGGGCCAGCGTATCGTCGTGATCGAGAAAGCAGAGGTAGTCACCGGTGGCGATTTCCCACGCGGCATTGCAGGCGCGGGAAATGCCGCCGCGCTCCCGCCGGTAGACCACTTTGATGCGGCTGTCTTGCGCGGCAAAGCGGTCTAGGATCTGACGCACTTCCGGGCGGGACGATGCGTCGTCTGCCAGGCAAAGCTCCCAATGGCCGTAGGACTGATCGAGCACGGATTGCAGCGCGGCGTTCAGCTCGGCGGGATCAGTGTTGTAGACGGGCGTGAGGATACTGATCAAGGGCCGGTGCGAAAGGGAAGGAAGCTTCAGCTGAATCAGATCATTATCAGGGCGTTCGAATTCATGAATCCAACCGTAATACGCCGAGATAAAGCCCTTTTCATGGTCGATTTCGACGAAAGTTTTGGTCTCGCGCACGGGAACTCCCTGCGAAATGACACGCAAAGTCAGCGGATAACGGCCTTTGGCAAGAGTGAGTGAATCAAACTCCATGAGGAAGCCTGCCCTGCCATCGGTATCCAAATCCGGGTGGGACCTTTTGACGTCGGGGCGCAGTATGTTGGGCTTGGCGCGCAACGGAGGAAGGCCGGGGATTTCCAATTCGACAGCGTCTACGCCGCCTTCGGCCAAACACCAGCCGCGAACCGTCACGGGTCCACTGCGAGGCCGGGTATCGGTCATCAGTGGTTCATCACAAACCAGTATGGTGTTTTTACGGCCGACATTTGGCGACGATCCATTTGCGGCATCGGCGGGTAGAAACTTTTTGACGATACTGCCCGCGGCGCGAAGTGTGCGCCACAGCCGTCCGGTGGTCAAGTCCATCAAGACGCGGTCGACTCGAATAATGGAGGCTTGGTGGCTATCGAGCTGCCCTTGCTGGGCTTCCAGCATCTCCAGCGTACGGGCCAGATGGACCTCGGAAGCCCTGAGCTCCGAGCGAAGCTGGCGAATTTCCTCGCGCGCGGATTTTAAACGTTCTTCAATAGATTCTGGCTGATCCATCCCCATTAGCCCGGTGCTTCAATTGTACGGTGTTCTAAACTGAGGGCTTGCCGCGTAAGCTAGGCCAACATTTTCTCACTCTCGACACGATTTTAGAGCAACTTGCAGAAGCCTCGTGCGGAGCGCACACCGAGCGGACTATTGAAATTGGACCGGGCCGAGGCGCGCTGACACGGCATCTGCTGCCGCGAACCAATGAACTGCACGCGGTGGAACTCGATAACCGGCTTGCTTACCTGTTGAAGAAGAAATTCGCCGATGAGCCCAAGCTGCACGTGCTTGAGGCGGATGTGCTGGAGACGGATTTGAGCCAGTGGGGTGAGGCGGCGATAGTGGGCAATCTGCCGTATTACATCACTTCTCCGATTATTGAAAAGTTCCTGGCGATGGACGCGCGTTTTGCCACGGCCGTGTTCCTAGTGCAGTTGGAAGTGGCGGAACGGCTAGTAGCAAAGCCGGGTACGCGGGATTACGGTTATCTAACGGTGGCCACGCAATTGGTTTGCGCGGTGGAACTGGTTTGCAAAGTGCCACCCGATGCATTTGATCCGCCGCCCAAAGTACATTCGGCGGCTGTGAAATTCCGCAGGAACGAGCGGGTGACGGAGAATCTACCCGCGTTGTTGAAGTTTGTTGGCCGCTGCTTCGCGCAGAAACGGAAAACACTGCGGAATAATCTGCGGCCGTTCTTCGGCGCGGTGGCGGATGAGTTGCCGGAAGCGCGGTTGCGGGCCGAGCAACTCACCCTGGCGCAATTTCAGGACTTGTTTGCGCGGCTAAATAAATTTGCCCAGTAACGAAGTCAGCGCGTTCGATGCGCTTTGCTGCGGGGAACTGGACGGAGTGGAACCGGACGTGCTGCCGCCGGCCTGTAAGTTCTGGCTCATTTGGCTGAGTAATTGATTGAAATACTGCGCGGATGTGCCGGATGTCGGGCTGTTTGATCCGGCTTGACGAGCCAGATTGCTGAGTTGTTGAAATTGATTTGAAAGTTGATTTAATTGCGTGGCGTTGAAAGTCATTAAGCCTCCTGTGGGGTGTGGAGCAAACTGATAGCCAGTTTATAAGGGCTTGATGGATAAGTACTTAACTTTTATATCCTGGTCAGCGGTGCGTCAGAATCTGTACGACAGCGGCAGGAAATTGACGCTGCGCGCTTGAAGCATCGGTCCGTTTCGTACACTGAAACTTCATGATTAGGGCTCGTTTTGCGCCCTCGCCGACGGGATATTTGCACATCGGCAGCGCGCGCACTTTCATTTTCAATTGGCTGTACGTACGAAAACATCACGGCACGATGGTGTTGCGTATAGACGATACAGACGTAGATCGGAATAGCCAGGCTTCGCTCGATTCGATCTTTGCCGGGCTCAACTGGCTGGGACTTGGATGGGACGAGCTCTACCGGCAGTCGGAACGTTTGGACCTACATCGCAAACTGGCGTATGAGCTGCTTGAGAAAGGCTTCGCGTATCGCGATTTTGTTCCGGCCGTGGAAGCCGAAACGCAGGAACGGTCGCATAACGAAGGGCCGTGGCTTTGCAATCCGGAGATGCGGGCGTTGTCAAACGAAGAAAGCGACAGGCGGGCGGCGGCGGGCGAGCCGTTTGTCATCCGCTTCCGGGTGCAGCGAGATCCGGCGCATGAAGTATCTTTCGCGGACGAAGTGTTTGGCCCGCAATCGAAACTGACGGCCGATGTGGAAGATTTCGCGCTGCTGCGCAGCAACGGTATGCCGACCTATCATCTGGCGTCCTGCGCGGACGATATCGACCTGAAGATCACGCATATTATTCGCGGCCAGGACCATCTTTCAAACACCTTTAAACACGTTTTGATTTTCCTGGCGGCAGGCGCTCCGCCGCCGCGCTTTGCCCATTTGCCGCTGTTAATTGCGCCAGACGGATCAAAGCTTTCGAAGCGCAAGCATGGGCCGGTAGTGAGTGTAACCACGTACCGCGACCACGGTTTTCTGTCGTTGGCCTACATTAATTTCCTGTCGCTGCTGGGCTGGTCACCGAAAGATAACCGCGAGCAGATGACGCTTTTGGAGCTGGAGAACGCGTTCAGCTTCGAAGGTGTGAATCGCAGCAACGCCGTGGTGAATTTTAGCGAAGAAGATCCTATTGATCCCAAAGCACTGTGGCTGAATTCACAGCATTTGCGGAGCATGCCGCTAGAACAGTTGGCGCCGCTGGTGAGCGCTGCACTAGCCGAGCGGGGATTAGCACCATACGGCGATGAGCCGTTTTTTGAACACACTGTTGATACGCTTCGCGCGCGTTATGCCACCCTGCACGATTTTCCACTGAAAGGCCGCGCCTACTTCAGTGATGACTTCGCCATTGAGCCGAAGGCATTGGAAAAATTGGATGCACCGGGGGCGCGCGAGTTATTACGTGAACTGGCCGACCGGCTGGAGGCGAACCCGGAATTCACCGAAGCAAGCGTGGAAGCGGATTTGCGCAAATTGGCGGAAGAACGCGGCGTAAAGGCGGGCGTGCTGATCAACGGCAGCCGGGCGGCGCTGACCGGGCAACCAGTGGGACCAGGGGCATTCGCGGTGTTCATTTGCGTGGGGCGGGAACGGGCCATCGCACGGCTGCGGAAAGTCTAATGACACCCAAAGTATTAATTGGACTGGGTGGTTTACTCAGTGATCCGGCCTGCTGCGTCCTCAAGAATGGGCGCATTGCGTCGGCGATTGAGCAGGCCAAGGTTTCCCGGCAAGACCGTCCCGGCGAGTTTCCCAGCGAAGCGTTTGCGCTGGCGCTGGAAGTGGCAGGAGTCAAAGAATCTGAGATTGACGGCGTGGCGTTGGCCCGGCCCTTTGCCATGGGGCCGGAAAGCGATGCGCAGCTCGAATTACGGGCGCGTTTTCCGCGCAGCGAGATTGTTGTGGTGGAGCATCACCATGCGCACGCCGCTTCCGCTTATTACGCGTCTGGTTTCAATTCAGCATCCGTGTTGAGCGTGGATCGCGCCGGAGACTTTCGTTCGGCCGTGCTGTTCCGCGGCGAACAGGCGCAGCTCACGCCCGTGCGCGAACTGTATTTTCCGGATTCGCTGGGTGACTTGTTTAACCGCGTGACGGAAATGCTGGGGTATGAGTCGCGCGCCGATGAGCACAAGGTGCAATGGATGTCCGCTTCGGGCAAGGCGGCGTATCTCGACGTGTTCCGCAAAGTATTGCATGCGAACAAAGGCACAATTACGAATCAAAGCTGGCCGAAGCTGGAGCGCGGCTATTTTGACGCGGACCGTTTAACGCAGGGTGGCTTCAGCGCGCGGTTTTACGAAGAGACTGGCATTTCCGCCAAAGGTCCGCTTTCGGCTGACATCAAAGCCGACTTGGCGTGCAGCTTGCAAACGGCGATTGAAGAAACCGTAAGCGCGATGGCGCCGGCGGACGTGAATCTTTGCATCGCGGGCGGCCTGGCGCTGAATGCGCTGCTGGTGCAATCACTGGAGCTGCGTTTCCCGAACGTGTTTGTGCAGCCGGTGGCGGGCAATGCGGGAACGGCCTTAGGCGCGGCGTTGCATACCTGGCATAACTTTTACGGTGAAACGGCGCGCGTACCGTTTGAAACGCTCTGTCTGGGACCTGCTTACGGAGTGGCGCAGGTGAAGGAAGTTTTGGAGAATTGCAAACTGCACTTTCATTTACTGGCCACCGAAGGCGAGTTGATTGGGCAGGCAATTGAGGCTCTGAGCGACAACAAAATAGTGGCATGGATGCAAGGGCGGATGGAGTTCGGGCCACGGGCCTTGGGGAACCGCAGTATTCTGGCTTCGCCGCTGAATCCTTATTCGACCGAAAACCTGAACGTCTATATCAAGCATCGCGAAAGCCACCGGAAGTTTGCGGCATCCGTGCCGGAAGAACACGCGCAGGAGTATTTCGAAGTTGGCCCCAACGCGCGTTATCTGGCGACGGTTGGTACGGTGCGCTCCAAGCACCGGAAAGTATTTGCCGCGGCGCTGTTGAGCGGCGATTTGATTCGCGTTCATACCGTGAGCAAGGATGAGAATCCGCTGTATCATGCGCTTCTGATGGCGGCGGGCAAAGCTACCGGGTTGCCCGTGCTTTATAACACTAGTTTCAATTTGTTCGGCGATCCGCTGGTGTGTACGCCGCGCGATGCGGTGCGCAGTTTTTATTCTTCGGGGATTGACGCGCTGTTCGTGGGTAGCTTTTATTTGGAAAAGTGAAGAACCTTATCCACGGCGGTTTGCGTAATCGGGTGGTAGCCGGCGCGGGCTTCGGCATAGAATTTGCCGGCCAGTGTTGCGCCTTCCGGCGTTTTCATTAGCGCGGTATAGAGCGGCTTGACCAAGCTCGTCCGGCCGACCTCCTGCAGGTAATTTTCGATGCGTGGATAGGCGGGCTGGTAGTTACTCTCAATAGCCATTAGCAGCCATTCTTCCAGTATTTCGTGATTGCCGGAGCGGGTCAGATGCCAGGTGGTGTCCAGTTCGGAAAGCTTGGACTCGTCTGACGGGCGCGGCAAGCTCTTCAGATATTCGAGCCATTCCTGGGTGCTCCATGCGGATGAGGGAGAAGCGGCGGTAGCGACTGCTTCGAGACGCGACGAGCGAGAACGGGGAGCCGAAGCGGGTAAGCCCCAATCATTGATCCAATTGTCGAGTGGAATCTGTAGCGCTTGCTCCGGAAAGCGCGCGAAGAGTTCCTGGCGCAGATAGTCTAATGCTTCGGCGGTGGTAATGCTTTGAAACGCGAAACGGTCAAAGTAGGAGCGGATGAAAACATCAAACGCCGGGCGGCCGAAGACTTGTTCGAGTTGCCGGAGGAACAGCGCGCCCTTGAAATACGGAATGTAAGTGCAGCCTTCATCGGGATCGCGGCCGGTGAGATCGACATGCAGAATCTGATCGGCTGGTGGAAGTTCGGTTAATTGTTTCTCCAGTTCGCGCCGGTCGAGCACTTGCTCCATCAGCGCCTGTTCGCGGCCATAGACTTCTTCCTGAATGCGATTTTCCAGATAGGTGGTAAAGCCTTCGTTGAGCCAGAAATCGCGCCAGGTTGCATTGGTGACCAGATTGCCCGACCAGGAATGCGCCAGCTCATGCGAGATCAAGCTGACCAGGCTCTTGTCTCCTGCGATCACGGTGGGTGTCACGAAGGTTAAACATGGATTCTCCATACCGCCGAAGGGGAAGCTGGGCGGCAGCACCAGCAGGTCATAGCGACCCCAACGGTACGGACCATAGAGATTCTCCACGGTGTTCACCAGGCGCTCGGTATCTTCGAACTCGCGCGCGGCGGCCGCCAGAACGGGTGGCTCCGCGTAAATGCCGGTGCGTGGGCCCAGTTCGGCAAAGTCCAAATCGCCGATGGCTAGCGCGATGAGATACGGCGGCACGGGCAAATCCATTTCGAAAGTCCGGCCCGTGGAGCGGTTCGCGCTCATCAGCACGCGCAGATTTTCAGAAGAGTCAATGCGCGCGTCGTAGGTGATGCGCACGCCGGGCGAATCTTGCAGCGGAATCCAACTGCGGGCATGGATGGATTGATTTTGGCTAAATAGAAACGGATGCCGCTGGCCCGCGGTTTGCCGGGGAGTGAGCCATTGCAGGCCGCTGGCGTGCGGTTGCGTGGCGTAGTGGACGCAGACCGAATCGGCGTTCGGAGGCAAAGTTATGGTGAGGGCGCTGCCTAATATCGGGTCGGGCGCGCCGAGTTCGAACGCTAAATCTTTAGAGTCCGCGGTCACGCGGAAAATGTGCAAGCCGCGCGTATCGAGCACTAGCGGCGCATCCGGATCTGAGCGCTGCAGGCGAAGCTGGGCCGTACCGCTTAACACGCGGTCCTCAAACGAAGCACGCAGAGCGAGCGAACAATGCGTGACACGCACGCAGTCCGGCTGGGAGAAAGAATGAACGTCGCGATGACTCACGGTTATTTCGAAAAGTACGTGCGCATGCCCTCTTCGGCGAGCCCAACGGAACGGGCTAGTTCCACTTTGGCGATGTTGTATTGAAATTGAGCGGAGATGAGGTTTTCGTCGGCGTCGGCGACAGATTGCTGCGCCTGCACGATCTCTACCGTATTCGTGACACCCGCGGTGAAACGGTCGCGCGACTGCCTCAATGTTTCGTTGGCGAGTTGCACGTTGCTTCCCGCCACATCCACTTGGTCGGCCGCGGACTTAAGATCGAGCAGCGCGGTGCGCACTTCGTAATCGATTTGGCCGCGCAAGTTCTCCATTTCATTACGGCGATTGCGCAGCTCGGAATCGTTCTGAATGATATCGGCCTTGATGCGGCCGCCGTCAAAGATATTAAAATTAATCGCCCCGGTGGCGGTAAACACGCCATGCGAATTATTGAGTAAGCGCAAGCCTTCGTCGCCGTAGCTGCCGCTGGCGGTGAGAGTGGGATAGCGCTCGGCTTTTGCGGCGCGCACCAGGAATTGGGCGGCAATCACACGGGCCCGGGCCGCTTGAAAGTCGGACCGGTGCTCATAAGCCTTGGCCAAGGCTTCTTTCAAATCCACGGCTTCCAGCGGCACTTTCGGAGACGGATCAGAAACGGTAAATTCCTGGCCGGTGGGAAGGCCGGTGATACGGGCGAGTGTAAGCTTATCCTTCTCAAACTGGTTCGTAACCGATACAAGCTGCTGCTGGCGCTGTTTCAATTCCACCTGCGCCCGCAGGACATCAATCGCAATGGCGACACCGGCGTCGTGCCGGCGGGTGGCGTTGGTGAAAATAGCGTTATCTGCTTCAATCTCAGCGCGCGTCGAGGTAATGCGCGCGGAATCGGCAATAATTTGCAGGTATGCATTACCCACCGCCTGCACCACCAGGTCGCGCGCATTTTTTACGCTGAGCAGCGCAGCCTTGGTCTGTTCACGCGAAGCGCGAAAAGTACTGATGGCGTTGAAATCAAAAAGCGGTACGGTGGCGCTGGCTTGCGCGGCCTGGTAGGAATAGGGGGCAACGATCTTAGGTATTTGAAAGCCCAAGTTTGGGGGAAGGGCCACGTTGAAGCCTAGCGCCTGCAGATTGATCTGCTGCTCTGTCATGCTGAGTTGGCCATTCACTTTCGGCAGCAAACCGGCCAAGGCACGCATCCGCTGCGCACGGATCTCGTTGCTCGATTGTTCGCTGGTCAGCAGGCCCAGGTTTGCCTTCAGGCCTTTGTCGATGGCGTCCGCCAGGGACAACGCGATGGGAGTGGACGAAGCCGTCCCTTGAGCTACGCTTCCCTGAAAACTGGGGTCGCCCACGATAGGAGGAGGGACATATTGCGCCTGCGCCGCTTGGCCTTGTCCAAAAGCGCTTGGGCACAGGAAAACCATGTAGAACAAGCTAGCGGAAAAGGCGATGGCCGCGTATTTTTCTTTATTCATTCGATGCTTGGCTGCTGGGCTACGTATTCAATGCGTTCGATGCAGGAACTTTGCCTTTTGTAGCACTCTGAGAGAAAATATTTAAGTTCTTAACTTTATTTTAAAGGTTGCGCTTCAAAAACGAGCATATTTCATAGCCAGTCAAATACTTAAACGGGAATTCGCCCATGGTGTAATGACCACAAAGCAGCTCCACGGCATCGTGGTCCCATTGAAATTGGCGCGCGCCGGCGATCACTTCTTTCGACAAATGCAGCGGAAAGGTGGTGTCATAGCGCGTGTAAATGAACTTGGAACGGTGTTTCTTGCGGCTGAACAGGTCCCAATAAGCGGGCGGACTCACGGCCAACCACATCTTGCGCAGAGTGGGAAGATCCACGGCGGTTTGCAAGCTTTCACGAATGTGGCGCGAAGACAGGCCTTCCCAAACCACATCCGCAAAATAGGTGGAGCAGTGGTTAAACATGTTCACCCGAATGCGCTCATCATGGGCGCTGGCCAAAAAGGCATAGCAGGAGCCTAGGCTAGTGCCCACAATGCCCAGGTCAGTAAAGCCCTCCTGCTCCAGCCAGTCAAAGCAGGCGCGCGAATCGATCACGGCCTGGCGGGTGGCGTCCACCGTGCGGCAGATATTGGAAGAGACAGCGTAATCGGCGCGCGTCATTCCGGCAGGCATGCGGGCGTCGTGATAGGGCAAGCTGAGCCGCAGAACCGAAATGCCGAGCCGCTGCAATCCGGCGCATAAAGCATTATGCTGGGGCAACCTGGAATTCCAGTGCGGCAGCACCACCACTGCCTTCTTTTTGGCGCCGGGGCGCGCTGGAAACCAGAGAGCGCGCACCACGTTATTTTCGGCGTAGGGCGTACGCACCGGAGAATCGAATTCGAGCCAGTTGTCCGCCATCTTGAACCGCGTGGGTTTCTCATAGCCGAAAAATTCGTGACTGGAAGCGACGGCGCGCTCGTTTAACTTCACGATGTAATCGACGGGGTCGGCCCCATCGGGCGGGAAATCACGGGTACACGGCCAGTTCTCAGCCCATTCCAGACCGTATTCGAAGGGCCGCACAATACGATCGGTAGAGCGGGTGGCGAGATCATTCTCCCACTCATGAATCCAGTTACGATAGCGGCGGGCCGCCGGGCGCAGCAATGCTCTCATTGCGCGGGAGCCAACGCAAAAACGTGCGAGCGCGGCTGGGCGGTGGCCCTTTGGCGGCTCACTATTTCGTTATCTAGTGTGTCCAGGTCTTTCAATGTTTCGTCCAAATGTTGTAAATCCAGGCCTTGCAACTGTGCCTGCAAAGTGTGAAAGCGCTGCTGGTGTACATCCAGGTGCTTCACGGTGAGATCGCGTACATCCATAGCTTGGCGGGACATGGGCGTATCGAGAACCGCGAGATTGACGCCCTGTGCCAAATCAGCATCGCTCCATTCGCCAGTTGGCAAGCTATCGATGCTGAGCTTATAGCGGCCTGCCGGCAGGTTCTGGATTTGAAGCATCTGCTGGTTCAAGGCCGTGGTCACGTCGGAACTGCGAATGGCCAAGCCAAGCGTGTGGTCATGATCTTGCGCCAGCATTTCCGCAAACGGCAGCGGAAGAGCTTCGTCGGTTTCGGTCCAAGCCAATGGACTACCTGCGTGCACATCGCTTACGTGGGCAAAATCGGATTCGATGACCTTGCCGCTCTTGGCGTCCAGAGTGACGGAGGAAACAGTGGGGCGCGCATCCCAGGCCTTGAGCAGCGCTTCGGCCATGATGATGTGTCCGCCAAGACCGGGATGAACACGATCCGGGAGAATCTTCTGCGCAACCGCCGGATCGGATGTGTTGGCTTGGCGCAGCATTTCTACCACGGGCGTATTAAGATCAGCGAAATCGAGCTTGGCTTCGGACGCATAGCCGCGAATCCAATCGCCGTATTTCATCAGCACCGCGTTATAGCCGTTGGGCTGCAAAGTGAGCGGCCGCGTGACATCGTCGAAAGGTGAAGGATCAATTGCCGTAATCCGCAATCGCGGAATGGCGCCGCGCACCGTCTCCACGATGTGCTTGTAACCGGCGTAGAAAGTTTCGTCATTCGCCGGCGTATGATTCACGTAACTGCCATCGTTCATGCCGAGCATGATGGTCATGACGGTGGGATGGTAGGCCAGGACATCGCGATTCAATCGCAAGTCAATCGGCCCCCCGCCGCCGCCGGTCACACGGTCGCCGCCCCAGCCCGAATGCACGAAGCGGATGTTGAGCTTCGGATAGCGCGTCACCGTGTAGAGCTCGGTAAGCATGGTGTAGAGGCGCTGCTCCGTGATGCTGTCGCCGTAGAAGACGACGCTATCGTTCGGATGCAAATAAAATTTCGCGGCAGGCGCAGGCGCGGCAGCGGCGCTTGCAACTGCTGCCGTAGCTAACAGGCAAGCCGTGGAGAAAGCAACCAGGCTGAAATTCCGGTAAGTGGGTTTCACAATCTATTAGGTTAACGCTGGCTCGTTTGGCCAATGGCGACACGCCGGTTGAAATCGGCTGATTTGTTGCGCGCGACGCTGAGCGACTGCCAATGATCGGATCCCAAGTGCTTGGCCAGCATGACGATTTGGCCGCAATGGTAGGCGTAATGCGTGAGCTGACGGTTGATGGCCTGCAGCACGGAATGCGCTTCGCCGCGAATGGTGACGGTCCGAGACAGGTCTGCCTCGGAGAGCGGCTCTAGGGCATCGAACATTAGGTTCCAGCCATCCTCCCAGGTTTTGAGGAGAGCGGCGCGGCTTTCTGGAGGAGCGACGAACTCGGAGTCGCGGTCACGATCCGGCTTTTCTCCGTCGGTGTTTAGAAAATCAGTCCAACGCGAGCGCATGTTACCGGTCATGTGCTTGACGACAAGCGCGATGGAATTCATCTCGGGGTCTAAGCAAACCAGAAGCTGTTCGTCGGTGACTTGCCGCATGGCTCCATCGGCGAGTTTCTTGTAGTGGCGGAATAGCGTTATGGAATCTTCCAGGTATGAGGTTGTGAACTGCAAGGCCATGCCCTTATTATTTCGGAAGCAGTTTTTGCGTGGCGGCGTCCCAGACAAGAATGCGCGCGGATGAATCAGTGGAAACAATCCGGTCTGCATCCTCGGGCCGCTGGGAAGCGGCGGCAACACATAGAGGAAACCCGTTTCGTAAGAAAAAGACTCCGTTCCAAGTACTTGGCAGATCGCTAACGGCAATCGGCCGCGGGTCCTGGCGCAGCTCTTCCGCTGCCTGTGCGCACGTTTGCCGGGACAATAGAGCGGCGCCGCGCCAGATTTCCAAGTTGTGCGCAAGCGCGGTCCATTGAAATAGCAATAAAGCAGCCGTCAGCGCCGCAGCGGCCGTCTTATCTTCGTAGCTTTGCGCGAGCAAGCCCCAAAACATTGCTAGACCAATTGAGGGTAAGTAGAGCACGCGCGCTCCCGATAGATCTTGGCCAATCAACAAAAGGTGCTGTACCGGAAGCGAGGCGGCAAAAATAAGAGCAAGGCAAGCGGGCAGCCGGGGATCGACGCGTTTCACGCGCACCAGAAAAAATACCGCGGCGAGTAGAAAGGCGCCCGAGGCGAGTTTTAACCAGAGACCAGGCGGGACGGACCAATTCAACGGGAAAAAGAGCACGGCCCATTCCCGGTAGAACAGCGCCTTTATCGTTCGCAGCAGGCTGAAATTGAGAATGGTAGGCGCGCCCGCGGCATCCCGGTAGCCCCCAATGCCGCCGAGAAACCATTCGCGGTAGAGAAAGACAATGCCGCACAGCACGGCAAGAATACCCGCCAGTTTCGCGATGGCCGCTGGGGGTCTTTTGGTGCGGAATAAAATGAGGCACAATGCCAGGACTGGAAGACAGAAGGCTGCTTCTTTGCTGAGCACGGCGAGAACGCAGGCGCACGCCATCAGCAAGAACCATGCGGCTTTGCGGCTGTCTATAAATTGGTTGAGCGCGATTAATGCCGCAAGCGAGAAGAAGGTCGCCAACAAGTCAAACCGCGCGGCCATCCAAGCAACTACCTCCGGATGCGAGGCATGCAGCGCGAAGACTAGCGCTGAAATGAGCGATCCAATCCGTCCAAATGCTAACTGACGGCAAAGCAGATAGACCAGCATGCTATTCGCCGCGTGGACCAAAATATTCCAAAGATGCCAACGGACGGGGTCAGCGCCGGCCCACCGGTAATCGATCCAATAGCTGATATAACCGGCGGGACGAAAGAAAAAATCACCGCCTTGCGGGTGGTGGATCAGAGAACGCGCAATCATCGCCGCCCAGCCGTCGCGGCTGCCGGAGAGATGGGTATAGTCGTCAAAAACCAGCGGATTGGAAATGGCGGGAAGATAAGCAGCGACGGCAACAGAGCAGATCACCGCGACGCAGAGCGCGTTCGAGACGGCTATTTGTTTGTCCGGGCTTGCACCGACGCGCATCCGATTAAACGAAAGCAGAGCGCAACAAAGCGAGAAAGACAGAAATGCGATGCTTTCCAAATTGAGCGGCGAGGCGGCGAGGCGCGAAGGCCCAATGCAAACGCGAACCAGTAATGCAGCGCTTGCCACGACGGCTATCGTTGTTAGAAGTATTTTGACCGGACGCATCGCAGTATCATCAGAAGAATAACGCGCGAAGACGTAAGCATCGCTCGCGGCGTAAAACGCTCGATTGCCGCTCATGAAACAACTTGCAGGGACGACCGGGCTGGGCTTACGAAACAGCGAAAGCCTACGCTGGCAAATGCTATGCCTGGTGATTTTCGCCGCCGCCGTGGCAGTCGTTCTCAGACGGCCGGATGTATTGTCCAATGCACAGTTTTACGCGGAAGACGGCGCCATCTGGTATGCCGACGCGTACAACTTAGGCGGCCTGCACGCCTTGACCATCACGGCCGGCGGATATTTCAATTCGCTTCAGCGCCTGGTGGCCGCGTTTTCATTGCTGTTTCCTCTTCGCTATGCGCCCTTGGTAATGAATGTCTTCGGAATCATCATCCAGGTGTTACCAGTTTTTTTCCTTCTGTCGTCCCGCTGTGTGAACTGGTGGCCACTTAAGATACGACTCCTGCAAGCCGCGATTTATGCAGCTATTCCGAATTCCAGTGAAATTCATGTTGTACTGACCAACGCGCCATTTCACTTAGCATTGCTCGCATTTTTGGTCGCGACCGCCACGCCGCCTCTAAACTGGCAGTGGAAGATTTTCGATGCCGTGGTGCTGGTCATCTGCCCTTTGTCCGGCCCTTTCTGCATCATCCTGTTGCCGTTGGTTTTGGTTTTTTGGTGGTTACGCCGGCAGCGTTGGTCATTAATTGTAGCCGCGATCCTAGCGCCCTTGGTAGCGCTACAAGGAACGGTGTTGTTACTGAAGGGCTACGCGGGCCGCGCCCCAGCAGAGTTGGGAGCGACCCCAATGCTATTTCTGCGGATACTGGCCGGGCAGGTCTATGTGGGCGCCATTCACGGACGAAACCAATTTGCGTTACGTGCCCACCCGGCGCTTATTTTAGTTGTGCTGCTGTTGGGTTCGTCCGTTCTGGCTTATTGCCTTTGGACAGCCAGTCTCGAATTGCGCCTCTTCATTTTGTATGGATTGCTTCTCTTTGCGGCCTCACTTAGTAAGCCGCTCATTAGCGGCTCGCGGCCCTTGTGGGAACTCCTCGCCGGCGATGCGGGTTCGCGCTATTGGTTTCTGCCTACACTTGCTCTTTTGTGGTCTCTGCTATGGTGCGCAACACAGCAGTATTCCCGGCCATTTTACATTTTTGGAATAGTGGGGTTGATCGCGATGCTCAACGGTGTGGTTCGCGATTGGAGATATAGACCCTATAAAGATGAACATTTTCAGGAGTACGTCAATCGATTTGAAGCGGCTCCCGTAGGAGCTGTCGTCGAAATTCCGATTTTTCCGGACGGAGTGCTTGTTCATTTAAAAAAGAAGAGCTTTTGAAGCGGCTCGCACCAACGAAGGTATCATCGAGAGTGAACGCGCCATCGGGTGCGATCTATCTTCATGTCAACAGTTAAAGAACGTAAGCGGCGCGGCGAGGAAATCGCAAAACGCTACCGGGCGATCACCGGCAATGACCCTTATGCATCGGCGGTTGATGCGATTGCGGACATTCTGCTAGCGGTGGCGCAAACGGAACGGGAAGCGGTTCAGATTATCCAGGCCGCCGAAATCGAATTCCGGAATGCGGCGGAACTTGAAAGCTTTCTCGCGGAAGGCTAGTGGTGATTGCGCAACTCGTCGTTCAGCGTATTCAATAGCTCCGCGCGCGTCGGAGCATTTAGCTCCTGTTCCAGACGCTTGAGCGCAAAACCGACCACATCGCGGTGATGCAGCTTCGAGCCCAACGTTTCCTCAGCGCTCAGTTTCAGCCACAAGTTATGCAGCCGGTCCACGTCTTCCGGCCAAAGCCGGGGCGGATGCGGGCCTAAGTTCACGAACGTAGAAGGACGGTCAGGCGTGATGATTTCCAGTGAAAATGGATGTCTCGGCTCAGGAAGGCGTTCCCAGGCAAGACCGATTTGGCGGGCCAGTTCGTCCGAGCTCATGGTGAGCGAAACACCCGTGATCAGGCGCGAGACTTTCAACTGGCTCGCGGTTTGGACCAAGGCGTCGAATTTGTCGATGGCGGGAACCACCAGCAGTTCTACTGGCTTCCCTTCCTTCTCGGCAATATTCACGACGTCGGTAAAAATCTCCTTTTCACTTGCGCCGAAAACCTGATCATCCTTCAACTCATATTCGCTATCGGCCCCAACTAGCCTGACGGTCATCACCACGATGTCATTACGACGCAAATTGGTGCGCTGCAGCGTGCGGCGTAAATGCTGGAGGTGGGTGCGGCTGCGAACGGCCACCAGAATACTCCCAGGGCGGGCGTGTACGCACTTGGCATCGAATTGAGGCTGCCGCTGCAAGTTGAATTGCTCGAGCGAAGCCGCGTGAATATTCTTGTTCTTTCTGAGATTGATCTTCTCGGAAATAGTAAAGATAATGAAGAACGCGAGCGTGAAGGTAACGCCGTAAATGGTGGCGTATTGCTTGGAAAACAAGTTCACCACGGCGGTGACCAACAAAATCATGGTGGTCACGCCAAGACCCACTGGAATTTCCCGGCCGCCCACGCGAATATTCAACGGGAACTTATATTCCTGATCATGGCGCTGGAAACGCAAGGCCAGCACGCCCATCGCTTTTAGAGCGAAACTCCAAACCACTCCGAACGCGTAGGCTTCGCCCAGCAAAAAGATATTGCCGCGGCTGAGCACAATGGTGGCGATTTGCAAGAGGGTGATGAAGTTGATGATGCGGTACGTGGTGCCGAATTTGGCGTGGGGCTTGCGGAATGATTCGAGCAGCACGCCGTCTTCAGCAACGCGATTCAGCACGCCGTTAGCGCCAATCAAAGATGTGTTGACCGCTCCAGAGAGAATCAGCACACCTACTACAACGACGAAGATATGGAAACCAAGCTGCAGCCAATAGGGCCCGACCAAACTCATGGCCAAGCCGCCCAGCAAATTATCGACGTAGTTCTTGCGGAGATTGTCCGGAATGATCATGGTGGCGAACAGCGTGATCAGGCCGGTGGATAGAATCGCGTAAACGCACACGATGTTGCTGGCGATTTTCAGATTTTTCAGCTTGGGCGAGGCAATTTCCCGGTAAACCTGCGCGAGGGTTTCGAAACCGCTCATGGAGAGCAGAGAATGTCCGAAGGCGATGATAATGGCCACCATGGGAATAGTCGGCCACGCGGTGCCGCGGAACCAACCCATCGACTCATTGGTGAAGTGCAGGTGGCTGGGTATGGGCGAAGGAGGGAGTTGCCATCTTCCCTGCAGAATAATGGTGAGCGGGCACCAGATGAGCAGCGCGACCACCATGACCGTGGTGATCTGCATGATTCGGAGAGCGGTCCCGCTCGATTCGTGAATTCCCTTGATGTTGCTGCGCCAAAAGTAAAGCGTAACCAGCACGCCAAAGAACGCGGCGAAGGTATTCGGATCAATGTGCGTGGTGCGGTGGGCAAAGACAAACAGCTCATTGATCAGATACGCCAGGTATTGCCCCGCGCTGACGCAACTGATGGGACCGGTAAGGATATAGTCGAAAACCAGCGCCGAGACCGACATTTTGGCGGCGAACGGACCCATGCTGTCGAGCACCACCACGTAAACGCCGCCCCGCACAAACATGCCGCAGCTTTCCATGTAAATGGCGCGCACGGCGAAGCTGAACAGCATGACGCCGAGCACGTACCAAGCCGCGGATTTCCCGATAGCCAACTCGGCAATGCCGCCCGCGTAAAACATGGACGAGGCGAGATCGCTAAGGACAATGGCGGCGCCGCGCCAGTAACTGATGAAGGAAAGGGCAACCGTGGTGGCGACTACAACTTTTGCAGTGGTCGCCGCCTTAGAGGGGGCGTGCGAGGATATCTCCATTGAAATTTGCGCGAAGGACTTTCAGTATGACGCACTCGGCGAATAGGCGCAAACCGCGTGGAAACGCCAGCTAGCGGACAGGAGCGGCAGACGGGGCCTCTTGTGCAGCACTAGTATACCGTAGACCTTCGAGAGTCGTGGGCAAGGAAAAATAGAAAGTAGAGCCGGCGCCCTCTACTGATTCGGCCCAAATCCGGCCGCCGTGGCGCTCGACGATTTTGCGGGCGATGGAGAGGCCCATGCCGGTGCCTTCCACGTCGCGGCCGTGCAGGCGTTGGAAGAGACCGAAAATCCGTTCCGCAAAATCCTGGTTGAAGCCCCGGCCGTTGTCGGACACCGATATCGTCCAATTGGCACGCTCCTTGAACGCCTGTACGCGGATGCGGGGCGCTTCGTCGCGGCGGTATTTGATGGCGTTGGAGAGCAGGTTCTGCAAAACCTGCGAAAACTGCACCCGGTCCACGACCAGAGTGGGGAGCGGCCCGTGTTCAATTTCGACGGCATTTTCACGAATGGCTGCCTGCAAGCCGGCCTTCGCGTCTTCGAGTAACTTCTCAAAAGATACCGGCGCAATGCTTTGATTGGTTCTACGCAGGCGAACCATTTGCAAAAGGCCATTGATCAGGTCTGTCATGCGCCGGGAGGCGGTAACGATGTAGCCGATGAATTCGTCGGCATCTTCCCCCAGGCTGCCTTGATAGCGCGCGGCCAAGAGCTGCGAAAAACTGGTAATAGTTCGCAAAGGCTCCTGCAGATCATGGCTGGCGACGTAGGCAAATTGCTGTAGTTCTTCGTTCATCTCGCGGAGCTCGCGGGTGCGCTCTTCGATGTGCTTCTGCAGGCCGGCATTGGTCTTTTCAAGCTGTTCGCGCGCATCGTCGCGGGCGTACAGATAGGACAAGAGCGCGTGGTACAGCCAGACCATTACCGCGATCATGACCAGCGTGCCGGTGGAAAAGAACACGAAAGTCCAGCGATTGAGGTTTCGCTGATGGCGAAGATAGTTATCTTCTTCCCTGCTCACATCTTCCAGCAGGTGGTTGACGCCGATCAAAAACTCATCCATGGCGCTATCCGCCCGGCCGGATTTGGTCAGCTCAATTGCGGCGGCGAAGCCTTTGGATTGCTGAGTGTGGAGAACCAGATCCGCCTCGTCGAAACGTTTTCTCAGAAGCCCCGCCACCTTGTCGATGCCGGGCAGCAGGGTCGGCTGGTCTTTGGCGTATTCCCGGCAAAAGTTGACCTGCGTTTGCAGAATGGCCTCGGCTTGGTTCAGAGGGAGCAGGTAGTGATCGTCACCGGTGAGGAGAAAGCTGCGTTCCCCGGATTCCGCGTCTTTCGCCGACATGCGGAGCTGGGCGATATTCGTCTGCAGGTTCTGAATCTGAAGAAGATGGATATCGGTTCGTTCCGCCAGAATCTCAACGATGAAGAAGACCAGGCTGAACGCAAAGGGAACCGAGAACAGAAACACGAGTCGCCGCCGTGTATTGGCTGGGACGGGCAGAGGCATTTTGGCTTCACTCCATCATGTCACTTCGACTGAACAGGATAGAGACGATTCCAGCGGCGCAAGCACTATGTTGCATATTCTGCCGTGAGCTTTGTGATTGCTGGAAGCACGTACGGGCTTCATAAACAGCAAACCCGCCTTACCGATAGGCGGGTCAGCTTGAAGCAGAAAGGAGCTACTTTATGTATCTTCTGGCGTTGGTTGCCGTTTTGATTCTAATCAGACGGCGACGAACCAGGCTAAAGATCGAACTTGATCTGTAAACCTGATCGTAGGGGCTGGCAGATCACAACTGCTGGCCCTTAGATGCCATTGTAACGCGTTTGCAGGCTTACGCAAGTACCAGCGAGCGCTTGTAAGTGGATTTTTTCTAGCAACATCCGTTCAAAATCATAGTAGTCCAAGCCCAACGGAAGGGCATACTGGGCGCGGATCACCTCGGCAGGCGCCAAATGCGGTTGATCTATTGCCAGCAGGCGCGCGGCTCGTACGCGGTGGGCGAAGCAAGGCGGGAATAGTTCATCTAGATCGACGCTTGCGAATTTGGCGCGCGCGGAGTTCATATCACCCCGAAAGACCACGTCTAAGCAGGCGGACGCCGCCAACGCGGAATTTCGCAGGCGCGGCTCACAATGCGCGGCGTGGGTGACGGCTTCACGGTCCCAACTATCGGCCATGCGGAAGTCACCCAAATCCAGGGCCCAGTCGGACATCGTCCGGGCTGCCATTACTCTGGCGCCGGAACGGCTCGCGCGATGGATGGCCAAACGGTCCATCAGCGGCACCGGGTAGTCAGACGGGCGAATGGCGTGCAGCCGGAGTTGGCTGATGAGATAAACCAGTTCTAACTCGTGCGCCTCAAGGCCGTCGTTAAACAGCATCCGGAAAAGGGCGGCGTCATTGCGGGCGACTGCCTGCGCGGCATTCGGAACCAGACCCAAAACAAAGATAAATAAGTTCATTTGCACCAATGCGCACCAGAAAGTGTGTTCGACGCCGCTGGGCGAGCGCGAAATCGCCATACCGCACGCAGCGATTGCGGTCAAGAGAGTGGCAAGCGGACCCGCCGCCGCTACCGACATCGACCGCCTGCGCCAGTTCCGCATGTCCTTCGGCACGACCGCGATTGAGGCTAAAAATAGCCGCTTGACGGAAAAGCGAACAGCATATTTGCCGTGCAGCCATTGCAGACGCACGGGTCCAAGGGAAATGCCGAGAACTTCGAAACCCAACGACACAGCCACTAGTAAATGGCCCAGTTCGTGAATGATTACTGAGGCTGCGGTTGCGATGAGAAGCGCGGGTAAAGCTCCTGGAGCGTTTAAGCTAAACGCTCCGAAGAGGCTGCGCATCCCGGGCGGACCAAAGGACAGAACCAGCAAGCCCAATGTCAGCCCGGCGAGGAGTAGCGCCGCGCAGTGGACGAAGCGTTGCAAGGCTGTGTACCGGCGTGGCACAACAGCCGTTGCAGTTGCAGTACGCCGGATTGCGAGCGAGAGCGCAGCAGACATGCCGCCAGTATCCCGGCAAAGACCCTTGTTTGGACAGTCCAGCAGGTACCTTGCCCATGGCGAGCGTGACGCCTGGTACGGAGTAGCACGCTTGCTAAACTGAAGCCAATCTCTCCTTTAAATGGCCATTCAAACGCTTTTTGGTTCAGTGCCGGCAGAACCAAATCTGCTGGACAAGTTGAAGGCCGGCATCCAGAAGACTCGTTCAGGGTTGGTAGACCGGCTGGAAGACGTGCTTTCGGGCAAGAAAGAGATTGACGCCGATCTCTTAGAGGAACTTGAGTATACGCTGATTACGGCGGATATCGGGGTCCGGACAGTGGAAGAAATCCTGGAGCGAATCCGCACCCAGGTAGATCGGAAGCTGACCGGGGACGCGGTGGAAATCCGCAACCTGATTCGTGAGCAGCTGCTGGAAATCTTGCGCTCGTCGGAAACGCCGATCCATGTGGTGGCGTCGCCCCCAGCCGTGGTTATGGTGGTGGGCGTTAATGGAGCCGGAAAAACCACGACCATTGGCAAGCTGGCGAACCGCTTTCTAGGGGAAGGCCGCAAGGTATTGCTGTGCGCGGCTGATACGTTCCGGGCGGCGGCGATTGAACAACTTGAAGTGTGGGCGCAGCGAGCGGGGGTGGACATGATCCGCCAAAAGACAGGCGCAGACCCGAGCGCGGTGGTGTTCGATTCGTTACAGGCGGCCAAAGCGCGCGGCGTGGATTATGTCATCATCGACACCGCTGGGCGGCTGCATACCAAAGAAAACCTGATGGCGGAGCTCGAAAAAATGCGCCGGACGTGCCAGCGAGTGCTGCCGGGATCGCCGCATGAGGTATGGCTGGTGATGGACGCGACCACCGGCCAAAACGGCCTAGAACAAGCGCGCAAATTCACGGAAACTTCAGGAGTCACCGGCATCATTCTGACGAAGCTGGACGGTACCGCCAAGGGGGGCGTGGTGGTGGCCATCGCCCGCGAGTTGAATTTACCCATCCGTTTCATCGGCGTGGGAGAAAAGATCGACGATTTGCTGCCCTTCGAGCCCGAGAAGTTTGTGGAATCGTTATTCGACTAGTACGGGGTAAATGATGAGCGGCTATATGGAACAAGCGCTCGGACTGGCGCGGCTAGGAAAAGGACAAACGAGTCCCAACCCCGCAGTGGGCGCGCTGCTGGTACGCGACGGAATAGTGGTGGGCAAAGGCTTTCACACTTGGAGCGGAATGGACCACGCGGAGATAGTGGCCCTGCGCGAGGCGGGCGATGCCGCGCGCGGCGCGACGCTTTACGTCACGCTGGAGCCGTGTTCGCATCGCGGGCGCACAAGCGCGTGTGCCGATGCGCTCGTCGAAGCGGGCGTCAGCAAAGTTGTGTCGGCCATGCAAGATCCGAATCCGTTAGTGAGCGGCCAGGGATTTGAGCGGCTTCGCCAGGCCGGCATCGATGTTTTGATTGATAGTGAGCACGCCGCGGCGGCGGAACAATTGAATGAGCCTTTCAACCACTTCATGCGGACGGGGCGGCCGTTAGTCACTATCAAAGCAGCGCTGACGCTGGATGGGAAGATTGCGGCGCCACAGGACAATTTCGGCTGGATCACCAGCGAAGTGGCCCGCGCGGGCGTACAGCTTGTACGGCATTTCTCCGACGCGATTCTAACCGGCGTGGGTACGGTGCTGGAAGATGATTGCCTGTTGACCGACCGCTCCGGCCAGAAGCGTAGCCGGCCATTGTTGCGAATTGTGCTGGATTCGCAGTTGCGCATCCCGCTGCAATCGAAGATCGTCACCAGCGCCCACGGAGACCTCTTAGTAGTGGGAACATCGGCGGCTCCGGCGGACCGGCGGAAGGCTCTGGAAGCAAAGGGCATTGAGGTGCTGATCGCGGATGGACCAGGGGGCCGTACCGATCCGAGGAAAGTGGTGGAGTACCTGGCCAAACGGCGCTATCTTTCTTTAATGGTGGAGGCCGGCAGCCGGGTCAATTGGACAATGCTGGACACGCAAATTGCGGACAAGGTGCTGTTTTATTACGCGCCGAAGATTTTGGGGGGCATGAAGAGTCTGCCGGTGGCCGGTGGGCCCGGAAGAGCGCGGCGCGCCGATGCCATGCTGATGGACCGGTTGACGATTCATACCGTATCGAAAGATGAGTTTGCGGTAGAAGCGTACGTAGTCAAGGACGGTAATTAATGTTCACGGGCATTGTAGAAGAACTCGGCCGCGTGGTGGAATTTCAACCCAAGGCCATCGGCGCAAGGTTGACCGTGGCATGCTCCTCAATTTTACGGGATGCCGCACTAGGAGCGAGCATTGCGGTGAATGGCGCCTGTTTAACGGCAGTGGAATTGGAACCGGGCCAATTTGCCGCCGATCTGGCGCCCGAGACCCTGCAGCGTACGAACTTAGGCGACTTGCAGGCCGGTTCCGCCGTAAACCTCGAGCGGCCGCTGCGAGCCGACGGACGCTTGGATGGTCATTTCGTGTTGGGGCACGTGGATACGACGGCGGAAATCGTATCATTAGCGGCGCTAGGGGATGAAAACTGGTGGCTCCGTATCCGCGTACCGTCCGAATTTACGCGCTACATCGTGAGTAAGGGTTCGTTGGCGGTGGATGGGATCAGCTTGACTGTCGCTGAAGTCGAAAACGACGTGGTTGGATTCACGATTATTCCCCATACTTACGCGCATACTACGTTGCATGGCTATAGTGTTGGTTCGCGAGTGAATGTAGAGGTCGATATTCTGGCCAAGCATTTAGAGAAACTGAGCGACAACCGCTAACATCCTTCGCACTCCGTTCGAGCAATAAAAAGCTTACTGAAACGGTTACTCCTCGAAACGCACAATATCTACGAGTTGGCCAAGCTCGAGATTACAAAGCAACAGAGGAGAACCAACATGCCCTTCAAAGTCAAGGACCTGCTGATCGACGTTTCATCGACCACGGCAGCCCTTCAATGTCACCCTACATTTCTGT
>DASXGT010000150.1:0-2923 GCA_036488895.1 Bryobacteraceae bacterium
GGCATGCATTATCGCCGCGACATTGCGCAAAAAGGTTTGCGGCGTTGGTAAACTGCAAAGTGCTGGGGACGTAGCTCAGTTGGATAGAGCGGCCGCCTCCTAAGCGGCAGGCCGGCAGTTCGAATCTGCCCGTTCCCACCAGCCCTCCTTTTGTTGCTTACCTTTCTAACTTGAATCGCGTAGAGCGTTGCGATATTGTAAGCGACGTGAAGACAACTCACTCCTTGCTGTCCGGTTCCCTTGTTGCGGCCGCGCTTTTGTTCGGCAATTCCACGCCTCTCTTTGCTCAGGAAAGCAGCGCCGGGGGCGAAGCCAATCTGGTTCTGCCTGATTTAAGCCAGGCCACTTTTTTCGGCGGCGCGATTGACGGCCGCACGCTGCTCCTGTACGGCCTGGCTGTGGCCGCACTGGGACTGCTGTTTGGGCTGATCATCTATAACCAGCTCAAGAATCTGCCGGTACACCGGTCGATGCTCGAAATTTCGGAGCTCATCTACGAGACGTGCAAAACGTACCTCGTGACCCAGGTGCGGTTTCTGGTGATTCTTGAACTGTTCATTGGCGCGATTATCGTTTTCTACTTTGGCGTGCTCCAGCATTTCGCGTTGGTGAAGGTGTTCATCATCTTGCTGTTCAGCATTATCGGCATCTGTGGCAGCTGCGGAGTGGCGTGGTTCGGCATTCGCGTCAACACCTTCGCGAATTCGCGCACGGCCTTCGCCAGCCTGCGCGGCAAACCATACCCGTGTTACGACATGCCCTTGAAAGCCGGCATGAGCATTGGCATGCTGCTGATCAGCGTGGAGTTGGTGCTCATGTTGTTCATCCTGCTGTTTATCCCGCGCGATTATGCCGGGCCTTGTTTTATCGGTTTCGCGATTGGCGAATCTTTAGGCGCGGCGGCGTTGCGCGTAGCGGGCGGCATCTTCACGAAGATTGCCGACATCGGCGCCGACCTGATGAAAATCGTCTTCAAGATTAAAGAGGATGACGCGCGCAATCCTGGAGTGATTGCCGATTGCACCGGCGACAACGCGGGCGATTCCGTGGGACCCAGCGCGGACGGTTTTGAAACTTACGGCGTCACGGGCGTTGCGCTGATTTCGTTTATTGTGCTGGCGGTGAATAGTTCATTGGTGCAGAGCCAACTGCTGGTTTGGATTTTTGTCATGCGCGTGATGATGGTGATCTCATCCGGCTGCTCCTATCTGCTGAACTCGGCCATCGCTAAGAGTAGATATCAGAACGCCGACAAGATGGACTTTGAAGCTCCGCTGACAAGCCTGGTCTGGCTTACTTCGCTGGTGAGCATCGGGGCAACTTATGTAGTGTCCTACTTGCTGATTCCGGATCTGGCAAACGATACGACCTTGTGGTGGAAACTTTCCACTGTCATTACCTGCGGCACGCTGGCCGGAGCGGTGATTCCGGAACTCGTGAAAGTATTTACGTCCATGAATTCGACTCACGTGCGTGAAGTAGTCGCGTCGTCCCGCGAAGGAGGCGCGTCACTCAATATTCTGTCCGGGCTCGTGGCCGGCAATATGAGTGCTTACTGGATTGGGCTGGCGATTTTGATGTTGATGAGCCTGGCCTATGGCGTCAGCACGTTTGGGCTGGATGACATTATGATGGCGCCCGCGGTTTTCGCGTTTGGGCTGGTTGCGTTTGGATTTTTAGGAATGGGACCTGTCACCATTGCGGTGGATTCTTACGGTCCGGTTACCGATAACGCGCAATCAGTATATGAACTTTCCACGATCGAACAAATTCCAGGTATTGAGCACGACATTAAGCGCACCTTTGGCTTCGACGTCAACTTCGAAAAAGCAAAAGATTATCTGGAAGAAAACGACGGCGCGGGTAATACGTTCAAAGCCACCGCGAAGCCGGTGCTGATTGGCACGGCAGTGGTAGGCGCTACCACTATGATCTTTTCCATCGTGGTCGCGCTTACTCACGGGCTGCGGCCGGATCTGATCCAGAACCTCTCCATCCTGCATCCGCCCTTTTTATTGGGACTGATCGCCGGCGGCTCCATTATTTACTGGTTTACGGGTGCTTCCATGCAGGCTGTCACGACGGGCGCTTATCGAGCGGTGGAATTCATTAAGGCCAATATCAAGTTGGAAGGCGTGACTAAGGCGTCTGTGGAAGATAGCAAAAAGGTGGTTGAAATTTGCACGCGCTACGCCCAGCGTGGCATGTTTAATATTTTTCTCACGGTGTTTTTTGTGACATTAGCCTTCGCTTTTGTCGAGCCGTATTTTTTCATCGGCTATCTGATTTCCATTGCGCTCTTTGGGTTGTATCAAGCCATCTTCATGGCGAATGCCGGCGGCGCGTGGGACAACGCTAAAAAGATTGTTGAGACGGAATTGAAGCAGAAGGGAACTGCGCTTCACGACGCTACCGTTGTAGGGGACACCGTGGGCGATCCGTTTAAAGATACATCCTCGGTGGCATTGAACCCCATCATTAAATTCACCACGCTATTCGGTTTGCTTGCCGTGGAGTTGGCGGTTTCTTTGGCGTCCGAGGGCGGAGCATTGCTTGGGCATGTTTTGGCGGCGGTGTTTATGGTGACATCCATGTACTTCGCATGGCGCTCTTTCTACCGCATGCGGATCGGCGGCGTGGCAATGGCCCCCGAGGAACTGGCCAGTTTCGCCACGCAGTCTCGATAAGATTAGATACTCATGAGATTACTGCTGCTATTGGGTTGCGCCGCGCTGTGCCTGGGCGCCGATAGATTTGATGCCAACAAGATAGATCCTGAAGCGGCAGGTATGGATGCTGAACGGCTGGCGGCTATTCCGGCGCGAATGAAAGAATTTGTCGAGCAGGGCACTACCGCCGGTATAGTGACTATCGTGGCACGGCACGGCCACGTCGCCAGTTTCGAAGCCACCGGCTATCAGGA
>DASXGT010000181.1:0-27235 GCA_036488895.1 Bryobacteraceae bacterium
GGTTCAGCAAATTGAAGGACTCCGCCCGGAATTCAATGTTCGAATGTTCATTAATCGGAATGGCGAATTGCTTGTGCAGCGCGAGGTTCCATTCCCAGAAGCCGGGATTGCGGAAAATGTTCCGGTTATTGCCAGTGGAGAACGTGCCTTGCGCAGGTGCGGTAAAGGCATTTGCGCAATAAATTGTTGCGCCAACGTTGGGAACGAATCCGGTGCCGCAACCGTTGGGATTTCCAGTTACGTTCCAGAATTGGTTGCCGCTGCCCGTTCCTATGCCCGCATAATCTATGTTTTGGCGAACCGAAAAGGGTAGTCCCGATTGGATTTGATTCACGCCCGAAGCGGTCCAGTTACCAAAGACCTTGCGGAGCAGCGTGGTTTGTCCGCGGAACGGCAGGTTGTAGATGTAACTGAAAGTCAGTGCCTGCGGTACATCAAAGTCAGACCGGCCCCAATACGTTTTATCGTTGTAAGCATTGGGCAGCAGATCAGTCAAGATGGATGTGTTATCCAACGACCTTGAGTAAGTGTAAGAAGCGCTAAAAGTAATAGGCCCGGCGGCCTTTCGCCCTGTTGCTTGAAATGAATCGTAGCGGGAGGACCCCGAATTTTCGGAAACATCGATAATGCCTGCGCCACGATACGGACGTAGCGCATTCGTATTCACGTTCGGATTGAGATAAGTCGTGTTGGGCTGAGGCAGTTGATTAATATTACGTTTTCTCTGGAGATGCAGCCCGCGATTTCCAACGTATCCGGCTGACATATCCAGGCCATGCCCGAATTGATGCTGCACGGTAGCGTTGTATTCCCACGCCGTAGGCCATACATTATTCGGCGCATTGATGGTCATGGTAAACGGTGAAGTAATGGCGGAAGCAGCGGAAATAGAGCCAATATTTCCATTCACCAAGGTGGTCTGCGGCATAAAGGGCGGGTTTCCACCCAGCGCCGTATCGCGGTTGATGGCCGTCCGGTCAGCGAAGTAACCGCCTCCGGCGCGTATCACTGTATTGCTGCTGATTTGATAAGCGATACCCAATCGAGGCTGCACCAATCCCCACTGAGTGGGTGTGAATCCCGCAGGAAGATTATGGTACAGGGCCATGTATTGTGGCTGGCTGAGGAATGGATAGCGCTGCAGCGCGTCCGCCGAAGGTTTGCTACCCGGCAGTACGATGCCATTGTAGGGAGAACCGCTCGTGATGAATCCGGTGGTAGGACTGACCGTTGCCGCTTGCGCGGGATTGTAAAATGCCGGATCAAACTGAGCGATGGTTCCGTTTGTCGTGCTCCAGGCCGGCCAGATGGAATAGCGCAGCCCATAGTGAATGCTCAGCTTGCTCGAAGCTTGCCAGACGTCTTGCGCAAACAGATCCAAAGAGTTCGCCGCCCACGGAGTTTCCGGCTTGGCGCCAATCTCAGAGTAAGTGTTGAAATTGCCGAGCAGCGCGTTCGCAATACCAAGCCCCGACGTGTTTGCTCCACCCGTATCTAAAAACTGAAAAGCACCATTCTGATTATTAGTCTGCGGAGCACTGGCGGTTGTTAATTGAATCAAATCATTCTGGCCGGCGTGTTCAAACGTGCCGCCAAACTTAATCGTGTGATTCCCGGCGACCTTAGTCACGTTATCCGTAACATCTTCCACAAAGCCCGACCAGGAGCCGGGATAGGGGCCGGTGTCCACGGTGGTCAGGCCTGTTACCGATATCGTGGGAATCTTCTGCGGGTCGAGCTTTGTTCCGGGATAGAGATAAGGATATGTGATGCCGTACGTGCTACGTTGGCAGAACGCTCCGCAAGACGGGTTGGATCGAATGGAGCCCTTGCCATCGGAGTTGGCCGATACGGAAAAATCATTCAACAGCGTAGGCGAGAAGCTGGTGGTTAAATCCACGATGCCGGTTCTATTGGGTCTCGACCAGAGAGATTGATACAGCCCTAGCGTGCCTTCAAGTGGATTGTTAAAGGTCCACGGAATAAAGGTCCCGCGCACGTAGAGATGATTTTTAGAATTCAGATAATAGTCGGCTTTGAAGGTGGTCTTCTGGACATTTGAACTAACATGGTAAGTCTGAATCCAATTCGCCGCACCTTGTTGGAAGCCCGGAGTCGGCATCGGATAGGCATTCAGAATAGCCGCGCCTTGCGGGCTGATTTGCGACGTCGGAATGATGTTGCCGGAAAACGGCTGGCCCGTGGTTGGGTTGGTGGCAATTCTGCTTTTACCGAAATATATATTTTTCGGATTCAATAGGACGCTTAGATCACCGGTCCGCATGGCGGCCGTGGGCACCGTACCGGTCGTATCGTCGTCATAACGGCGTCGCACAAACTCCTCGGCGATGAAGAAAAACAGCTTGCTCTTATCGGTGTTGAATTTGCCGGGGATATAAACCGGGCCGCCCAGATCAAAGCCGAAGTCGTTGTAATTTTGTTTGGGAGGACTGGCATTTTGGCGCGTCAAGGTGCTGTTGTTGCGCGACCAGCTATTGGCATCGAAGGCAGCGTTGCGAATTACTTCGTAAAGATCGCCGTGGAATTTCGTGGTTCCGCTTCGGGTCACGAAACGGATTTGACCGGCGTTTGATCTTCCCAACTCTGCATCAAAGTTCCCGGTAAGCACCTGGATCTCCTGCACGGAGTTCATATCTTGAGCGCCCAGCATCGAGCCCGATTCGCGTGTACGCGTGGCCATAGCACCATCCACATAGACCGTATAGGCATCCGCTCTTCCGCCGTTCATGCTGAAGCCGCCGTTGCTGACGCTATCGGGGTCAAACGTGGCAATGTCGCTGCCCACCACGCCAGGTTCTAAAAGTGCAAGATAGATAGGATTGCGGCCGTTTACCTCTAACTGCTGGAACTGCTCCGAAGTTACGGTGCCGCCCGTAGTAGGTTCGTTGCTAAGTGCAATGCCGGTGTTTGTATCCGACACTTGCACCGTTTCGCTTACATTGCCCACGGTCATTTGCGGAGACACGTTGACTTGATCCGCCGAGCCAAGATGGATTCCCGCCTGCGAATACTTCTGAAAGCCTTGCGCTTCTATGGTGACGGTGTAGTTTCCCACCATCAGACTTGGAAACGTATAGTAACCGGAGTTATTGGTAGTAGTTTCCTGTTTGACTTGGTTTCCGTCATTAGTGGCAACTACCTTGGCGCCCGGCACCACCGCTTTCGTATTGTCCGAAACCGTGCCGGAGATCTGTCCAATATCCACCTGAGCGAATAGGGGAGCCGATCCAAGAAAAATAAGACAAGCAATCAGCGTAAGAGACTTCATACGAGTTAGCCTTTCTATTCCAGAACCAAAACCTCATGCCCCACCACTGTGGGAATGTTTACCGTGGCCCAGCCATTAGAAATCACGGGCGCGGCGGTTGTGTTTGCCACGAGCATCTTAACTGCGCGTGCATGCACGCCCTTTGGCAGTTGGAGATGTAATTTCAGCGGACCGCCCGGAACTAGTTCATCAATGGGCATGCGTCCGGTGGCGGTGAGGTTGGCAATATGTGCGATGACTCTGCCAGGTTGTGTATACAGATTGCAGTCAAACAAGCCGTGGCCTTCCAACCGCAGTGGAATTTCACCCTTCGCCGCCCAACGCACCATGTTGGCCAGTAGGTCGGCATAATCGGGCAGCGGATCACGCGAATAACGGCGGTCCATATCGGCGGGCAGAAACGCATTTCGCCCGTTAATGATCAAGCCCGGAATATCGGTCTTCGGCTGGCGCATCCAGGCGGTTTCCGGCGGATAAATCGGAAACGGCGGAATGTAAGTCAAAGGCACGATCACGCCATTGTCGAGCTTTAGCGGAACAAGCGTTCCGCCAAATGGGATGATGTCCGTTTCCTCAAAGCCGTGCAGCACTGGGTGACGCTTGCCGGTGGGATGAGGCTCGTCGCCAACCTCCGGGCCGTAGACACTGCCGCGCAATTCCGGGCTCAAACGAAGATAAGTATGCAGGGTCTTCGCCGCATCCGCTTTCTCCGTGCCCGCAGTGCCGGAAAAATGCGCGCCGAATAGATCCGCCAGTCCGTAATCGCTGCGCGCATCGCCAAATTCCGTAAATAGGCTGGTGGCGCCGGTGGCGATAACCGATCCTCCAGCAGCGGCAAATTTGCGTACCGCCGCGCATTGCGCATCCGACATGGCCGCCAAATTTGGCAGAATCAGCACCTTAAAATTACTGCCGTCGCGCTCAACGTGATCGATGTGAATAGGCGTGTAAGGAATGCGTGCGCGCACCAGGCTATCCGTGAAGCCGCGATACGGCGCATCTGTCAGAAGAGCGGCTTGGTCATGCCCATAGAAATCGGTGTTGCGCTGCGACCAGACAATGCCGACCGTGGCCAAAGGACGGCGATTAATCAAATAGCGCTGGTTAGCGGCGTACCAGCGCATCATCGGCTCGGCCGTATGGTACATGCGCCGGTCATCATGGTAAGCGCCTACGTGGTGCCACCAGGGCTGAATGCCTCCGGCGAAACCCTCAATCATCCACATCTGCGCTTCGGCGGCGGGCTTGCTCGCCACGCGGAAGGAATGCGCTCCCGCGTCATACATCGCCATGGATTCCGGCGCGAGCTTATCCCACCCGAGCACGCCATGCACCAATTTGCCGCAATCCGCGTTTTCTTCAAAGCCGGCCGCGCCGCGCGATTGATGATCCAGAAAAACCATTTCGGCGCGTTCGAAGATTGCCTTGCAATCGCGAAACGAGCGGCTTTGCGAAGAGATAGACCCGCTATTCATGCCGAACCAAAGGCAATCCGGGCCGCCGGCCGCTTTGGTCGCCCGATTATTCAGGTCCCACACTTCCAGGCGGCGCGCGTAATTCCAATCGATCCAGCGGCGGTACTCTGGATCGTTCCAGTCATGCTTCTGTGGCAGCGCGCTTCCCACCTTCTCCTGGAACTTGCGCTTACAGTTATCGCAGTAGCAGATGCTTGCGCGCGTCAGCCCGCTCCAACTGTTGTCGGCAAAACCCTCGGGATGGCTGCGCTGCACAATCTCAGTCAGCACCGCGGGCAAATACTCATCGTAATAAGGGCTGTTAACGCAAGTGATGTACTTGTCTTCGGCGCGGTACGGTTTGCCGGCGATATCTCGAGCGAACCAATCGGGATGCGCCTGAAAAAAGTCTTCGCTTGTCCGGTTGGAATCCATGCGCGCTACTACCACGATTCCGTCATCGTGCGCGGCTTTCGCCAGGTCGCCGTACAGATCGCGGTTCCCCAAAAACTCCGCGCGATGCTGGAGCGGAAACTTACTGGGGTAATAGGCGACGATGCCTCCGGCGTTGATCACCACGCCCTGCACTTGCGTGCGTTTCCAGAATTCGCGCCACCAGGGAATGTCGTACCTCACGGGATCTTTCTCCGTTATGTTCGTCTGGCCCCAGCGCACCGTGCGGCGGAACCACGGCTCCGTAGTCGCGGCCGCCGCCGCACCTGGAATTGTCACCATCGCCGCTGTCGCGGCAGCTATAAACTCGCGTCTAGTATTCACAACTCCCGGATGTTAACACCGAAATGAACTGTTTCGAAGAGCGAACAAGGTCCGAACCGTTACCGAACAGTTGTAGAACAGGTATCTAACGCGATAAGTGCAAGCCAAACGTGAATAAGTTACTGCCGGAAGCCATGGCTACATATTGATGACCGTCCACACTAAAGGTCATGGGTGAAGCATGCAGATTACTGCCGGTGTTGAAATGCCAGAGCGGCTTCCCGGCTTCGGCATCAAATGCAACCAAGTCGCCATCGTCGTCGGCGGCGAAGACCAATCCTCCGGCCGTCGCTACAGTTCCGGCCCACATCGTCGTGGGACCCGGCATAGGAAATTCCCAGCGGATATTACCGGTGGCCGCTTCAATCGCCCGCAAATAGAACGTCCCGGGCTCCGCCGCAATAATGTTGTGCCCGGTTCCGCGAAACCCGCTACTCGCGACGGGCTTTTGGGCGGAGCTATAGTAAACTTCACACTGTTCTAGCGCCGCTACATAGAAGAGTCCCTGCACGGGATTGAGCGAAGGCGCCCACCAATTCGTCGCGCCATGAACTGAGGGACAGACGCGCGTGCCTGCCGCGGACGGGTCCGCATTCGGAACTTCAATGGGACGCCCCTTGGCATCAAGGCCCTTGGCCCAAGTCAAATTCTTAACGAACGGTTTGCCCAACAGAAATTCGCCGGTGGTGCGGTCCAGCACGTAATAAAATCCATTTCGGTTGGCTTGAATCAGTAGCTTGCGTTTCTGCCCTTTGAATTGCGTATCCACCAGAACGGGCGTCTCATTGGCGTCCCAATCGTGCGTGTCATGTGGGACGAACTGAAAGTGCCATTTCCGTTTGCCGGTATCGGCATCCAGCGCCACTATGGAATCTGTATAAAGATTGTCACCGGGCCGGTCGCCTCCATAGAAATCGGGCCAAGGATTGCCAATTGGCCAATAAAGCAGATTCAAATCGGGATCAAATGTTCCCGGAGTCCAAGTCGGTCCGCCGCCTTGATCGAGCGGAAAGCGGCCCCAAGTATCGGCGCCAGGCTCGCCCGCGCGCGGGACCGACCAGAAACGCCAAACTTCTTTCCCATCCGCCGCGGAAAGCGCCGCCACAAAGCAGGTTTTGCCGGACGACGCCACGCCCACCATAATCTTGTCTTTGACCACAAGCGGCGGACTGGAGCAGCTATATCCGTCAGACACGGCGGCGTATTCGCGGTCCCAAAGCACCGCGCCGTTGTTGCGGCGAAAACTAATTAGATGGCAATCGGACGTGACTAGGTAAACTTGGTCGCCTAAGATAGCGGCGCCCCGGTTCACCCCGCGCTTTTGCGAGTTCGCATGGTAGTCCCAGATCTTGCGGCCCGTGACTGCATCCAGCGCATGGATCTCATTGCTATTCGTTGCGTACATCACTCCGTCGTACACGAGTGGTGTAGTTTCCAAATCGCCCGTCGTTTGAAAATGCTGCACCCAGATGGGCACCAGATCTTTGACAGTATGGGTATCCACCTCTTTCAACGGGCTGAAGCGTTGAGCGGCATAATCGCCTAAGTAAGTCAACCAATTCTGACCCAGGCCGTGTTGTAAGTCTTGCGTGGTGACCTGCGCATGGAGAGCCGTGCCCAACAAGCAAAGAGTCAAAAAGATACTAACGCCAATTCTCATTATTTGACAATTCCGTTTGCCGGAGCTACGGCTTGCCGGCTTAGAAATGCGAGTAAGTTATTGATTTCGTCGGGCGACAAACGTTGAGCGATATCCAAGGGCATCCACGATTGCTTCTTAAATTCGAGACTCTGGACAGCATCGCCGTGAATCAGATGGAGTGTTCCGTTTTCATCCAAAGCTTGCACGGACCAGGGTGAAGCATGTTTGGCGATCGCCCGCAGTTGCTTGCCTTGCGCATCACGCAGCAGCAGCGGTTGAAAGCCAGGACTGGGAACAGCGCTCGGTTTCAGTAACGCATCGCGCAACTCATTCATCCGGCGCGTAGCCCCGATGTTTGAAAGATCAGGCCCCAGATAGCCGCCGCGCCCTTGCACCATGTGACAGGCGGAACAGCCGCCTTTGCCCGAAAAGATAGCATTGCCGGCGGAGACGTCGCCTGCGGCAGGTACGCTGTTAGCCGGAGCGTTCAAGCTGCGTACAAAGGCCGCCAGTTCCCAGATGCGCTCCTCTGGAAGAGAAAATGCAGGCATGGCAGTTCCCTTCACGCCATTTCTAATGAAATTGAACAGCGCCTGGTCATTGGCGCGGCGTACTTCCCAATTCGTGGCAAGGTTCGGGCCTTGCCCTTCACCCTGGCCGCCTTCGCCGCCCCGGCCATGGCATCCGGTGCAAAGCTGTTGAAAACTGGCTTGTCCGGCGGCGACACGAGCCGTATTCTGCGCAAGCCGGTTTTGCGTGCTCGGCGGCCCCGCGCGGTCAAGTTGCGCAAAGAGCGGAACTGCTGCCACAGAGCAAAGCAGCACGACGTAAATCTTGCTGTTCATAGTTAGAACGATAATTTCAAAGCGAACTCAATGATACGGTTGCTATTCAAAGTAGAAGCGACCTGGCCGCCGGAAGACAGATTGATGGTGGTCGTGGGCGCGTTAAAGACGGCGTGGTTCGCGATATTGAAAAACTCCGCCCGAAACTCCAGGCGCTTGGTTTCGGTAAAGAGAAATTCCTTCATCACGGATAGATCCACTTGAATTAGCCGCTGGGCCATCAGAATATTGCGGCCGCCGTTGCCGTATGTATACTGAGCGGGAACCGCAAAGGCATTGCTAGCGCTCGGCGCCAATGACTTACAAGCCGGGTTGGACGACACATAGAACCAGCACGATACGTTCCCCACGATCGTTGGCGTCCCCACTACTTGCGGGCGCTGTGAACCAACACCGGTATTGGCCGTGTCCGAGCTAATAGTCGGCGTGAACGGCAGACCGGATTTGGCGGTGACGACGGAGGAGAGGTTCCAACCCCCGAGTGTATATTTCACAAGGCGCGAATCACTATTAGCGAATGCTTTGCCGTGACCGAAAGGCAGCGCGTAATTGAAACTCGCGGAAGTAGTGTTTTTCTGGTTGAAATCACAAGGGGCGTAATTGGCCCCATATAGTTGTGTCGCCACCGGCCCGGCTTCATCCGTGCCGTTGTCCAGGCACTTCGAATACACGTAGGAACCCATGAGCGTCAGCCCATGCCACTCGCGCACCCGCATTTCGGTTTGCAGAGCGTTGTAATTTCCTTTTCCTCCCCATTCCTGCAAACCGATCGCGCCCCATTGCGCATAAGGACGGCGGCTCTGAATATTTCCGGGGCCGGGTGGCGGATCATTTTCACGAATTCCCTGTTGCAGATGGGTTGTCTTGCTGCCCACGTAGCTGGCCGTAACAGCAATGCGTGAACCCACTTGGCGTTCGATAGAGAAATTCCATTGCTGCGTATTTTGCTGTTTCAAATGCACCAATGCCGACGTAATGGTGGGCGTATCACAGGAAAGCAAAGCATAACCGAAGGGGCATGGTTGGCCAGGATTCGGGTTGGCCGCGGCGATTGGTTGCCCCTGAAAGAAGTTGGCTAATGTCCGGGTGGGAATGGCAGGCGGCCGGTCATTGAACACCTGCACGTTATCCCCAAATGGCACGGTAACAACCGTGTTATTGATGAGGTTCGTGTCAGGGAACGTGTAGAAAATTCCATAGCCGCCGCGAATGGCGGTCTTCTGCGATCCGCCGGGACTCCAGGCAAAGCCCACGCGCGGCGCCCAATCGTGCGCGGCGGGCGACACAGAAGGCGGAAGGCCCAGCGAACCGGTGGTTTCAATGCGATCTGAAAACAACGCTTGCAATTGCGGGTAAAGCGGTTGAGTGTTCGATGGCAAGTTGCTGGGAACGATAATTTTGCCATCGGCAAAACCGCTGCGAGTGCCCAGAATGCCTTTATAGAATGGATTAATCTCAAAGCGTACTCCCGCGTTGATGGTCAGATTTGATTTGACCCGAAAGTTATCGTTGATATACAGCGATTGGAAATCGTCATAAGAACCCTGCAGGGTTTGGAAAGCGCTGCGTGTGACGCTATCGGGGTAACCAAGCAGCATGTCAGCAAACGCATCGCCCGTATAAGTCCCCACAAAACTGAAGTTGCCCACCGAGTTTTGACCGATGCTGAAGGCATCGCGCCGATGGAGCCATTCTCCACCAAACTTCAGCTCGTGGCGGCCTAAGTTGTAAGTAAGGGAGTCGCTGTATTGCATGGTGTGGATGTTGATGCTCTTCGGACGCTGGTCGGAAGGCGAGCCTTGAAAACCTTGATAGCCGGAAAGATTGATTGTGGGAAAGCTCTTCACGGGCGTGACGATGGGATCTTCAAAACCGGCCACGCCCGCCTGCGAGAGCAGGTCAAATCCGGGGAGCACCGTCCCAAATAGGAATGGGGACTTATAGTACGACGCTTGCGCCACGTTCAACAGCCTGGGCGTGATGATGCGCGTCCACCGTGCCGTCATGTTTTGCGCCTGGCTATGCAGGCTGGTGCCGCTTAACGATGGAAATGGGTTCGGATTAAATTCGCCGTTATCCGCTATGGAATAACGGGCCATAATCACGTCATTGGCAGTGACGTTGGCGTCCATGCGAATGTCCCCTTCCTTGGTTGTGAGAGGCGTTTGCGTGGAAAAGGCCGTCCGGCTGGTAGTGCCTTGCACTAGATTCGGGGTAGGAATGAGCGTGCTGAAATAAGCCCCTTGCGTAGAAATTTGCGAGGTGGGAATCATGTTGCCGGCAAAGGCTTGATGGGTGAGTGGGTTCGTGATGGCTTTGGGAAGCAACTCGCTGAAATTCCCTTGCCGCTCAGCCAGACTGGGCACCACATTATTAAATGACGTTCCCTGATGGAGCGATGTATTCTGCAGGTCGGCGAAGAAGAAGACGCGATTGCGAATGACCGGGCCGCCGGCGGTAAATCCGTATTGGTTGCGCTTCAGCGGTATCGGTTGCGCTAAGAAGAAGTTTCTGGCGTCTACCTTATCATTCCGCAAATATTCAAAGAGGTTCCCATGAATAGAATTGGTGCCGCTTTTGAGCGAAGCGTTGATCATGTTCGGCGTATGGCCATATTCTGGCGACATATTGCCGGCAGCGACGCTGAATTCCTGGATCGCGTCCACATTCGGTTGGATCAGCGTCCCGCCCAGCTCAAAGTTGGTAATGTTCGCGCCATCGAGCGACCAGCCGGTGAAAATATAACTTTGGCCGTTTACGGTCACATTCACATTTCGGGCTCGAATTTCACTGCCGTTGTATTGCGCCGTCTGCCCTCTGGGGATGAACGTGGCTCCGGGGGTGAGCTGGGTCAGTTCCCAAAAGTTTCTGCCATTGAGCGGAAGCTGCGCGACCTGAGACGGAGGAACAAGATGGTTGACTTCCGCCGAGGTGGTGTTGAGCAAGGGGACCGCCGCGTCGACCGTCACTTCCTGGCTGGAGGCGCCCAACTCCAATGTCGCGTTGTAGGTGGAATTTTCTCCGGTATGCAGGATGAGCGTTTCCACCAGGACAGTCTTGAAACCGTTCATGGTGACCGTCAAAGCATATTCAGCGGGCGCCAGATTTGGGATCGTATATTCGCCGGCCGCTCCCGTGACTGCGGTTCGAGCGGATCCCGTGCCTTTATCTTTCAAGGTGATGGCGGCGCCGGGAACCGAAGCGCCGGTGGGATCTTTGACGCTTCCCTGGAGACTCGCCTGGCTAATTTGGGCATGCAGCAAACTGCCCAACGCGAGAAAAATCAGAGTTCCTAATACAACACGGGCTTGGTGAAGGAACATACGTGGACTCCTAAATCGGCTTTTGGCTTGCGAGAGTGGAAGACCCTTTTAATCGGGATAGTATCACCAAAAACAGCGTTTTAGTAGATTCGTTGCAGGAGAACAGGGGCGAACATGTTACGGAACATGTTCGTATTCACGTTGATACAGCCAACTAACGAGACGGACGAAATCCGGGCTGAGCTCGAAACGATACTTGCGAGCGCGGCATTCCTGCGTTCCGAGCGGCTTTCGCAGTTCTTGCGTTTCATCTGCGAAATGACGTTGAAGGGCGAAGGCGCGAAGCTGAACGAGTATGTCATCGCCCATGAGGTGTTTGGCCGCGGGTGTGATTACTCGCCAAATGAAGATTCCGTGGTTCGGCGGCAAGCGCATTCGCTCCGGCAGAAGCTTCACGATTATTATGCCGGCGAAGGAAGCAAGTGCCGGGTACGCATTGAGCTGCCGATAGGCCGGTACTTCCCGGCGTTTGTGCCAGTCGAACCTCAGGCGACGGCTCCACCTGCCGTTCCACATGTCATACAGCGCAATCGGAGCAAAGCGGTCTTGCTGGCAGCCGCGATTGCGTTTGTCGCCCTGGGTTGGATTGTAGGCTACTTCGCGAACCGGAGCCGCCCGCTCGCCGCTGTCGATCCGGCTTTGGCTGAAATCTGGGGCGCCTGGTTGTCCGACCCAAGCGGCGCCGTGATCTGCTTCAGCAATCCGATGACGGCCGTGGTCAAGCAATTTTCATTCTCATTGCCGCCGGACCCGCTCGATGATCCGCCTCGAATTCCGGTGATGGCGGAACAAGCAGCCTTATTCCGGCGTTATTTTGAACTGCCGCCCGGAGAGAATTTCTACCTCTATCCGGCCAAGTCGCAATCCAAAACCGGTGAAGCGCTGGGGAGTGTTACGCTGACATCCATGTTGACCAGGGCGGGAATTCCGGTGCGCGCCACCCAGAGCCGTTTTCTGAGCTGGGACAACTTTCGCAAGCAAAATTTGATCCTGCTCGGGCATGATGAAGCCAACCGCTGGCTGGACCCGATTTTGGACAAGCTTCCGTTCCGAATGGCCACTACCGACGGTGTCAAGGATCGGCGCATTACCGATGTAGGCTCCACTACGGACAGGCCAATGGAATTTTACCTGGAAAAGCCTAGCGGCGAAGACCATGTTTCGAGAGATTATGCTCTGGTGTCCATGATTACCGGAGTGGATGGCCGGCATCAATTGCTCTTGATCAATGGCTTGAATACGGAAGGAACTCAGATCGCCATGGAGTACCTTTGCGATCCGGTTCGCGTGCGCGGCCTCATTACCCGTTTTCGGCAGTCCATGCCTCAGCATCGAGGCCCCTGGCATTTCCAGTTGGTGTTAAGGACCGAGGTGCGCGATCAGGTTCCGACCACGGCCGATTTGTTAGTTTTGAAAGTTTTGCCATGAGATTCTATTTGCTTCTGCTTTTGACAATGATTGGCGTTGGCAAAGCCGCTCCAGTTCCATGTGAAGGTCTGGCTTCGTTGAATCTACCCAACGTGACCATCACGCTGGCGCAAGCGATGCCTTCATACTGCCGCGTGGCCGCGACACTGAAGCCCTCCGCCGATTCAGACATCAAGATGGAAGTGTGGATGCCTGCCTCCGGCTGGAACGGCAAAATGGAGGCGAATGGTAACGGCGGTTGGTCCGGCTCTATTAATCCCACGGTCTTGGGCAACGGAGTGCAGCGCGGCTACGCGACGGCAATGAGCGATTTGGGGCATGAAGGGTCTTCTGCTTCGTTTGCCCTAGGACATCCGGAGAAGCTGACGGATTTCGGTTATCGAGCGGCGCATGAAATGACCGTAGCCGCGAAGGCGATTATTGCCAGCCATTACGGACAAGCGCCGAAGCTCTCTTATTGGAGCGGCTGTTCTGCAGGAGGGCGATCGGCTCTGATGGAAGCGCAGCGCTTCCCGGCGGATTTCGACGGAATCATTGCGGGAGCGCCTGGCTTGAACTGGACCGGCCGGGCCACGCAATCGGTATGGGTCGCACAGGCTGCGCACAAGACCGAAGGCAGCTATATTCCTCCGGCAAAGTATGCGCTAATTCACGCGGCGGTGCTGAAGGCCTGCGATGCGAAAGACGGCGTTGAGGATGGCGTTCTGGAAGATCCAACGCGCTGCCATTTCGACCCGAGGGAACTCCAATGCGCGGGCGCCGACAATGTGACATGCCTGACGGCGGAACAGGTGGAAACGGCGCGCGCTATTTATGCCGATGTGCCGGGTGTGGTTCCGGGCTTCGAACCGGGAAGCGAATTAGGGTGGGCTACGATGGCGGGACCAAAACCGTTTGGTATCGGCTCCGAGTTCTTTAAATATGTCGTCTTCCAGAATCCGGCTTGGGACTACAAAACATTTCACTTCGATAGAAACGTGGCGAATAGTACGTTGAACGCGATGAGTCCAGATTTGAAAGCGTTTCGCGATCACGGCGGAAAGCTGATTCAATATCACGGTTGGAGCGATCCGCAAATTTCACCGGCAAGCAGTCCCGCTTATTACAAATCTGTTGTAGCGGAAATGGGCGGCGGCGAGGATGTGGAAAAGTTTTACCGGCTGTTCATGGTTCCTGGAATGGCGCATTGCGGAGGCGGCGACGGCACATCCAGTTTCGACATGCTGAGCGCGATGGAACAGTGGGTAGAGAAAGGCAAAGCGCCGGATCAGATTGCGGCGGCGCGCCGCAAGAATGGCACAGTAGATCGCACGCGCCCGCTCTGTCCTTATCCGCAGGTGGCCCGCTACAAAGGTTCCGGGAGCACGGACGACGCGGCAAATTTTATTTGCCGTACACCGTAAACTGATGTTTAATTGATGCGGCGGACGAGGCATAGGCTGCATCTAATGATCCACTTTGATTGAAAAAATTTGCGGCTGCTAGACGTCAAAAACTGGCGCTTGGTTGCAACATTCGTTTCGTACGTTGAATCCCACGCGTATGTGGGTGTCATTGCGGAGCAAAATAGCTTTCGGGGCTGCGACTCTTTTGATTTTGGTGCAAGGAGCGGCAAGCGCCGCCAGCCTGAATCCGGAAACGTTAAAAGCATGGGACGCCTATGTCCAGGCCGCCACGGAACGTATGCAACAGCGCTTGCAGCCAGGACAGCATTTTCTCTGGACCGATGAAGAAGAGGACCGCTTAGCCGCTGTTCGAAATGGCGAACCTTATATTGCTCCAATAGGGGCACAGAATCCCAAGAAAGTTCCGTTCGGATTGATTCACGATTGGGTCGGCGCGGTATTTATTCCCGATACAAAAATCGAAGACGTGCTGTTAACAATGCGCGACTATAGACGCTACAAAGAGTTCTATCATCCGGGCGTGGTTGCATCGAAGCCGCTGGAGAGCGAAGGATTCAAAGATAAGTTTTCCATCGTGCTGATGAACAGGGTTCTGGTGGCGAAGAAGGCCCTGGATAGCGATTGCGAATCTTCTTATTTCCGCGTGGATGACCGGCATTGGTACAGCATTTCCCATACGACCCGCATTCAAGAGGTACAGAACTACGGCGAGGATAACCAGCATGAATTGCCGGAGGACGTGGGAACCGGTTTGATCTGGCGGCTCGCCAGCATCACGCGTTTTGAAGAGCGTGACGGCGGCGTCTATATGGAATTGGAAGCAATTGCGCTGAGCCGCGATATTCCGGCTTCGCTTCATTGGATTGTGGCGCCAATTGTGCGGCGCGCCTCGAAAAGCTCGCTTGCCCTTTCTCTGGAGCAGACGGAGCACGCCATACACCCCACCTCAGAAGCGGCGCGGTTGCCGGCCGATGCGGATTTGTTCGATCGCGGTTTCCGGGTGTTCTCTAAGTAGGCGATCATCAAAGGAGAGATGGACAAGACCACCCCGCCCGAACGGCTGAAAACACTTCTGCCGGCAGTTTGGGCTTTGATGAAGCCGCGCAAGAGTCTGATGCTGGCGGGCTTCGGATTGATGATCATCAATCGTGTTTGCGGGCTTGCTTTGCCCATGAGCACAAAATACCTGATCGACAATGTAATGCGCAAAGGGCAGCTAAACCTGCTGATGCCTATTGTGCTGGCGGTTGTCTTCGCCACGGCGGTTCAAGGCGTCACGTCGTATGGGTTAACGCAGATGCTTTCGAAAGCCGGGCAGCGCCTGATTTACGAAATGCGCGTTCAAATCCAGGAACACGTCGGCAGGCTGCCGGTTGCGTTCTATGATTCGACGAAGACGGGTACGCTGCTCTCGCGCATTATGAGCGATGTGGAAGGTGTGCGTAACCTAATTGGAACCGGCTTGGTGGAATTGCTGGGCGGCGTTTTCACGGCCATCATTTCGACCGTCATACTTTTCCGCACCAGCGCCATGATGACGTCGTTCGTCCTGGTCATTCTGATTGTGTTCGGGGTGACGCTGTCACGTGCTTTTAAAAAGGTCCGCCCGATCTTTCGCGAGCGCGGCAAGATCACCGCGGAAGTGTCCGGGCGCCTTTCCGAGACGCTCGGCGGCGTACGCGTGATCAAGGGATACCATGCCGAAGAACGCGAAGCGGATGTTTTTGCGGGAGGCGCCAAACGCATTTTAGACAATATCTTTCTCTCGTTGAACACCATATCGCTGCTGAGCTTGGCCGCAACGGTGCTGATGGGTTTGGTGGGCGCGCTCATCATGTATCTGGGCGCGCATGAAATTGTTGCCCATCACATGGAAGTCGGCGATTTCGTGATGTACACGGCGCTGCTTGCTTTCATGGTTGCGCCGGTCATGCAGATTGTGAACATCGGCACGCAAGTATCGGAGGCGCTGGCCGGACTGGAACGCACTCGGCAAGTCCTGCAAGTTCGCCCGGAAGACGAAGATCCGAACCGAACCAACGTGCTGCCGCTGATCAATGGCCACGTGCAGTTTAAAGATGTTTCCTTCGCCTACGAAGAGGGGAAGCCGGTCTTGCACGATGTTTCCTTTGATGCTCGGCCGGGAACAGTGACGGCGTTAGTCGGCTCGTCGGGCTCCGGAAAATCGACGACTATCGGCCTGATCACCGCGTTTCACTCGCCAACGCAAGGGCAGGTTTTAGTAGACGGGTTTGACCTTTCCACGGTGGAACTCTATAGTTACCGGGGGCAATTGGGAGTGGTGCTGCAAGAGTCGTTTCTGTTCGACGGGACCATCCGTGAAAATGTTGGTTTCTCGCGTCCGGCCGCGACTGAAGAAGAGATTTTAGAAGCTTGCCGCATTGCGCGCGTGGATGAGTTTGCGGAGAATTTTCCAGACAAATACGACACCATCGTGGGTGAGCGCGGCGTTAAGCTGAGCGGCGGACAAAGACAGCGCGTTTCGATCGCCCGGGCTGTTTTGGCGGACCCGCGTATTCTGATCCTGGATGAAGCGACGTCGAGTCTGGATTCGGAATCGGAAGCATTGATCCAAAGCGGCTTGAGCTACCTGATGCAGGGCCGGACTACTTTTGTAATTGCCCATCGGCTGTCGACCATCCGGCGGGCCGATCAGATTTTGGTGATCGAAGGCGGACACATTGTCGAGCGCGGAAACCACGAAGAGTTGTACGCCGCCAAAGGGCGTTATTACGACCTCTATACTCGCCAGCATGGACTGGAAGCGAATTTGCTACTAGCGCCGGGAGAGGGCGATGAGATTAAGGCATCCTTAGCGTAGTTACTCGGGCTTGCCTAGAGCCGCTTCATGCCGTTGGAACAGCCGCAGTGAAATACTGAATGCGGCGGCGATGGCCAGGGCGGCCAGCCCGATTTGCCAGCCATGCTTTTTGACGAGATCCCAAGCCTGTAACCCATAGTTGCGGCCCAGGTAAGCCAACGCCAGATAGCGGATGGTGCGCGCGGAGACGACCACGGCCACAAAATAGGCGATGCGCACTTGCAACGCACCCGCGCAGAAGACCGGGATCTTCATGGGTAGGGGCAAAGGCGAGAGCGCCGGAATGAACACCGTCGCCAGGCCGTAACGCTGGAACCAGAGATGCATTTTCGCGCCCGTGCCGCTGGAAATATATTTTGAGAGCAGCACCTCGCCGCCTTTGCGCGCGAGAAAAAAAAGAATCAAGCTGCCCAGCAGCGAACCGACGATCGCCAGAAATGCCGCAAGATAAGCCAAGGCCGGCTGGTTGGTGGAAATGAGAACCAGCAGAGCGTCCACGCCGCCCACGATTGGCACGCCGGCGGAATCCAAAATGGCCAGTAAAAAGAGCCCTTGCGGGCCCCAATTGGCAAGTGAATGAAAGAAAGAAGGCAGGATATCAGTTCCGCTAAACTTTCAGCATAGCGAACAACGCGGCCTCGTCGATGACAGGCACGTTTAATGTTTGCGCTTTATCTAATTTCGATCCGGCTTCTTCCCCCGCCAGCAAATAATTCGTCTTGGCGCTGACCGAACCAACCACTTTCCCTCCCGCCTTTTCAATCAATTCTTTCGCTTCCTCGCGCTTCAATGTCGGCAGCGTACCGGTAATGACGAAATTGAAGCCTTTCAACGGGCCGGCCTTCTTTTTCTGTTTCTCCGCTGTAAACGTCAAACCAGCGGCTCGCAGCCGGTTGACCAGCTCGACGTTGCGCACTTCGGCAAAAAATTCGTGCACTGAATCGGCAACCTTCGGCCCCACTTCATCCACCTCTTGCAGCGTCTCCACCGGCGCGGAAGCAATGGCGTCCAAATCGCCAAAGTGATTGGCCAGGAACTGGGCCGTGCGCTCCCCCACGAAAGGAATGCCCAGGCCGTTCAAGACTCGCCAGAGCGGCTGTTTGCGCGAATGATCGATATTTTTTAATACTTTCGAGGCTGATTTTTCTCCCATCCGCTCCAGTTCGAGCAACTGTTCCAGCTTTAAGTCGTACAGGTCGGCAATTCCATGCACGAGGCCGCGGGTAAGCAGTTGATCTACCAAAGCATCGCCCATGCCGTCGATATCCATCACGCCCCGGGCTGCAAAGTGTAGCAACGATTCACGCAAACGAGCCGGACAATTCGTGTTCACGCAGCGGCTGGCGGCTTCGCCTTCTTCGCGCACCACATGGCCACCACAGACCGGACACTGTTTTGGGATACGGAAGGGCGTGCGATGCGCGCCCTGTTCCACTACGCGCACGATCTTCGGAATGACATCGCCGCTGCGCTCCACGAGAACAGAGTCGCCGATTTCGACGCCCAAGCGCGCGATCTCATCTTCGTTGTGCAAGGTGGCCCGGGCGACCGTTACGCCGCTGATGCCGACGGGCTTCAAATGAGCCACCGGCGTCAGGGTTCCAGTGCGGCCCACCTGCACTTCAATACTTTCGAGCACCGTCACCGCTTGGCGGGCCGGATACTTAAACGCGATCGCCCAACGCGGGGACTTGGCGGTCCAGCCCAGTTTGTCCTGCTGTTCCACCGAATCGACTTTGGCTACTACGCCGTCGGTTTCATAGGGCAGCGCATCGCGCGCGGTTTCCCATTCTCGAATGAAGGCGAGCAACTCATCCAGGTCTTTGCACTTGCGGCGGTGGGTATTGACTTTGAAGCCGGCGGCGGCCAGGTGCTCCAGATTTTCCCAATGACTGGCGAGCAGAGGGCGGCCGTCTTTGAGCAGAAAATAAGTGAAGTAATCAAGCTGGCGCGCCGCCGTTACGGCGGGGTCCAGCGCGCGCAAGGCTCCCGCCGCGGCGTTCCGTGGATTGGCGAAGCGTGCGAGCCCGGCGCGTTCCTGCGCTTCGTTCATGCGCACGAATGCTTTGTGCTGCATCACCACCTCGCCACGGACTTCGAAGTCCTTTTCGGGAATGGCGCCGGGACGTGGACGCAGCGGCAGAGACCGAATCGTGCGTGCGTTTTCCGTCACCTCTTCGCCGACCCGGCCGTCGCCGCGCGTTATGGCGCGGTGCAGACGAGCGTCCGTGTACTGCACCGCCATGGAGAGCCCATCCAGCTTGAGCTCGGCCACATAGGCAAAGTCTTCCGCCTTGAGGAGCGTCCGTACACGGGCATCGAAGTCGCGGAGTTCCTGCTCATTGAGCGCGTTGTCGAGGCTGAGCATGGGAGAACTGTGCGAAACCTTGACGGCACCTTCGCGCGGCTGGCCGCCTACGCGCTGCGTGGGCGAATCGGGCGTCAGCAGTTCCGGGTACTTGATTTCGAGATCCCGCAGCTCCCGCATCAACACGTCAAATTCGGCGTCCGTAATCTCCGGCGCATCCAGAACATAGTACGAATACTCGTGGTGCTCTAGTTGTTTTCGCAGGTTTTCCGCACGCTGGGCGGGAGATTCTTTCATTACTGAACCTATAATGTAGGATTGAACGCGAAACGTGCTGCTATTATTTATAACCCGGTGGCAAGACGTCTCTCTCGCACCCGGCACTTGCTCCAACGTACCATCGAAACGCTGGCTAAACAGGGAATTGAGGTGGAGCTAGTTGCCACAACTGCGCCCGGGAACGCTTCGGTGCAGGCTCGCCGTCAGATTGAGAATGGCTGCGATTTGATTTTGGCGGCGGGCGGCGACGGCACCATCAACGAAGTGGCGAACGGGATGCTGTACTCGAACGTGCCGCTTGGGATATTGCCGGGCGGGACCGCGAATGTGCTGGCGCGCGAGCTGCGGCTTTCGATGGACATGACGCATGTGGCCGCGCGGATGGGCAGCTTTCAACCGGTGCGGATTTCCGTGGGCGCTTTGCGGCGGGGCGAGTTGGAGAAGCGCTGCTTTCTCTGCATGTCCGGCGCTGGTTTGGATGCGGAGATTGTTTATAACCTGAACCTGGATTTGAAAGCGGCGTTGGGCAAGCTTGCGTATTATTTGTGCGGCTTTGCCCAGGCGTTCCGCCCGCTGCATGAGTTCGGCCTTACGATTGACGGACGGCCGTACCGGGCTAGCTTTGCTTTGATCAGCCGGGTTCGAAATTATGGCGGCGATCTTGAGATCGCGCGCGGGGCTTCGCTTTTGAGCAATCACTTTGAAGTGGTGCTTTTTCGCGGGGTGCGGAGTATTCGCTACATACCTTATTTGCTGGCGGTCATGGCGGGGCAGGCGAATCGCATGCCTGGCGTTACGGTGGTGCGCGGGTGTTCGGTTACGTGCGATCCGGAGGAAGGCCAGGATATCTATAGCCAGATAGATGGAGAGTTGGCCGGTAAGCTGCCGATGACCGCGGAAATTATTCCGGATGCGCTGACGCTGCTGGCGCCGCCTGAGTATTTAGCTAAAGAACGGACGTTGGTTAGCCGGACTTGGGGGTCCGGCGCGGACGAGGGTGTCCGCCCTACAGTATTGAGTTAGTAAGAGTCAGGCGTGGATAATCTTACTCACTCGCTGACGGGGATGGCCCTTGCGCGCGCTGGGCTTGACCGTTTGACTCCACGCGCTACGCTGCTGCTTTTGCTTTCGGCGAATATTCCGGATTGCGACGTGGCTACGTTGTGGAACGGACAGTTACGCTATTTTGAATCGCATCGCGGTTATACGCATACCTTTCTGCTGCTGCCGGTTTTGGCTTTGGTTTGTGTTCTTCTGACTGCCGCTGTCTACCGGCAGAAGCTGCCTTGGATGAAAGCTTGGGCGGTGGGTTGTGTTGGTATTCTCAGCCACTTGTTGCTCGATTGGACCAACAGTTACGGCATCCGGCCGCTGCTTCCATTTTCATCGCGCTGGTTCCACCTTGACATAAACGGCCTCTATGATTGGACGATTTGGATTGTGCTTGCGGCATGTGTGATTTGGCCGCTATTTTCGCGCTTGGTGGGCGGCGAAATCGGGGAAGGGCGGCGCGGAGCGGGGCGGGGGAGTGCCATTTTTGCGCTTTCCTTTTTCCTGCTGTTTGATATGGGCCGTGCCGTGCTGCATGGGCGCGCGATGGCACAGCTCGAAGCGCGGCTGTACGACGGGATGCCGGCTGTGTCGGTAGCCGCTCTGCCGCGTTCGTTCGATCCGTTTCATTGGCGCGGCATTGTGGAGACGGAGCGGGCGTATCGCGTGCTGACGGTGAATACGTTGGGTTCGCTTGATCCGGAAGATGGGCCGGTGTTTTTCAAACCGGCCGTGACTCCCGCGCTACAGAAAGTGCTGGTAACTCCAGCGTTCCGGTATATGCAGTACTTTGCGCGGTTTCCGGTTTGGTCGGTCGAGCCTGCCTTTTTGGACACCGGGCAAGGGAAGCGGTTTGATTTAACGGATCTGCGGTTCGGCGAGCCGGGGTCAGGGAGTTTTCATTGCCTTGCGCTGGTAGACAGCAAGGGCACGGTGTTGGAATCCGGATTTAGTTTTCAGGCCGCAGGCAGTCGCGAATAATGCGCCGGCTGACTCGCAGTGGGTCCACGCGATAGGTTCCAGACCTTACCGCGCCTGACGCCGCGGCGATGTGAGAACGAATCGCGTTGGCGCCCCGATTGAGCGCCCTGAGGACCGAGCTCAACTTACTAAGTTGAGAAGCAGCTTCCGAGTTTCCCATAACCTCTATCCAAAACCCTTATCGACGTGTCTTACTCCGCAAACGAGAGGCTAGGCGTCATAAAAAATGCCTTTACCCGGCAGCCGCCGCCATGACGCGGGGAGTGATGAGAGGGGTAAGGCGGTGGTCCGCCAAGATCACTTCGGAGAATAATCTTTTCACAAAGAGCCACTGTTGCGCGTCATTTCCGGCGGGGCGCACGCCGGTGAAATAGAAGCCGCGCGGACGGCCCAGGTCCGCCAGGAATTGAACCAGCAGCGGGCGTAGCTTCACAAACTCACGCGGAAACTCATATATATCCGGAAGGCGGGCGATTTCCTGTTCGCGCGCGAGGAGGGGCTTGCGTTCATCGGCGAGAAAGCGATAGAGGTTTTGGAAAGCGGTGGAAACTGTCTCATTAGCGGATAGCGCGGCTCCGAAAGCCTCGGCCGCTTCGCCTTGGTTCAGGTTCGTCATGAAATCTTGAAAGTAAGGAATCTGGTCGGCCTTGGTGAAGACGACATAGACGGGAAAGCCCGATCCGATTTGGCGCGCAAGCTCCGATAGCAATGCTTGGAAATGGCGCGCCTTGGCGGCTAATGCGTCGGCGCCTCCGGGTTGAAAAAAGATTCCGCAGTCGACGGCGAGAATCACGGACCGGGCAGGATGCGGGGAGAATTTCCGGAAGAGCTTGGCGCGGGCGGCGGGATTCGCGAGCAGCGCTCCGGCGGGATCTATAAATAATGTGTTCCATCCGTGCCACAGGTTCAAGGTGTGCGTGGGGACCAGCGCTCCGTGTCCGGCTAGCAGCTCGGCCTGAATGCCGGCCTTGGCGATGAGGGTGGTTTTCGCCGCGCCGGTATCGCCTAATACAAACACGGCGGGCAGCGCGGTTAGCTGTTTGATGTGCTCCCCGGCTTTAGCGAAATGCAGGTCGATCTCCGTTAGCATTTCGGCATTTACTTCCGTTTTGTTGCGGTGCAGAAGAGTACGGGCGACACCAGCCCAATCGGCTTCCAGATAGCGGGTGGCGCGCAGATAATGCGGCAACGGGGGCTTAGCCGAGGTTGGGATTACGCGCGCGGCGGGCCGCCACAGGGCTACGGCAGTTCCGGCGCGAATACGGTTGATTTTCGTTTCGACGCGGCGCGCAATGCCGTCGAGTTCGAGGGCGGTCCGGTATAAACCGTAACGCCCGCGGAAGCCCAGTAATAAACAGATCTGATGCACTTCGAGCAGGTCGGCTACGTTCGCGGAATCGGGGCGCGCCAATATGCGCTCCAGATTGCGGTAGAAGATCTCGCCGGCGGCCTGCACGCCGAATAGTTCCAATTGCAGCGGCTGGCAGGGCCAATCCTCAAAGAACGGGTTGCGTGAATCGAGAATCGACTCATCCAGAAACGCGACTACGGCGAAGGAGGCGACCCGCAGATCTTCCACGCCGTATCCGCCGATAAGACCCTCCTGCTCGATACTTTTCAGGGTGTTGCGTATTTGCATGCGGAAGACCTCCACATCGGTGAGGCGCTGGCGATTGACCCGTAGCCGGACAATCACGGTGAACATTTCCTGAAACAGCAGCGCGAGGGTGTCCGGCTGCCGTGTAGCCTCGCTTACAGAGGCGATTGCGGGTGTAGTAGCCATGTATTGATAAGGTGGCGATTCGGGGCGGAAATTCTTAGGTGTGAAAATTAAGTGAATGACAGCGTTCGATCGTCGAAAGTTTATTTGGGCCGGGTTGCTGGCGGTGCTGCCGCGGTTAGCGTCTTCGCAGAAGGCCTCTCAACCTGCGTCCTCGCAGACGCCTCGACCTAATTTCTCAGGGCGTTGGCGGATGGTGCGCGACCGCAGCGAATTCCATGGATTTCCGATGCCGGATCTGGTGGTGCGCGTGGTGGATCACCACGACCCTATCCTGAACCTGCATACGGTTCAGACCGCGAGCGGCAAGACTTCCATGGCGGACGTGAGTTATATGACCGACGGCTCCTCCGCCACCAATACCATCAGGGGCCGGGATGCGCAAAGCAAGGCGTTTTGGGATGGGCGGGATTTGGTGATCCGGACCACGATGAAAACGGCCAAAGGCGACAACGAAGTGATTGAGGACCGGTGGCAGCTTTCCGCCGATGGGGCGACGTTGACCACGATTAGCCACGTGGAAACGGACCGGGGCGGCGCGGATTTGAAATTGGTATGCGTGAAAGATAAGTAGATCGGCTATCCTTTTTTTGCGGCTTCCTCCGCCTCGATGCGCTGGGTAGCAGCGGTACATGCGGGGCAATCGCAGCCGCCGCGTTCTTTGGGTCTGGGCAAGATGCCTCCGCACGGCCCGAGGTGTTGGCCGGGTTTTAGTTCTTCCAACTGGATTATGTTCAGCCAGGTCTTCAGCGACATGCGCTGGATGCAATGACCGCCTTGCCGGCGGCGGCGTTCGTCTGTGGTGGTCCAGCAATATTCGAGCGGAACGCCCGCGCGAAAGTTAATGCGGCGGTAGACGAGATCTGGCGGAGGGTCCATTTCGAGGCCCTTTTTGCGCATTTCCGCGTTAGGCGGATATAGCGTGGTGACGGTCTTTCCGCAGTGGGTTTCCACCTCGACCCATTGTTCGAGCGTGATGACGCGTTTTTTGTTTTTTTTCATAAAAATTTTCTGACCGGCAGAAATTCTCCATTCGCGGCGGCTGCTTCCCAGTCGATATGAGCGAGCCAGTCTTGTACCGTTTCGAAAGACTGCACCCAGGTGAGGGGCCCGGGCCGTATGTCCGGCTCGTTGACCCAGGCGTATGCGGCGGGGATGCCGTCGGGAAATTCGAAGCGGCGCCGAACGTGAGTGCCCGGCACGGCGCAGGCCGCATCGACGCGCAGGTCGTCGGTTTGGGGATGGACCCGGATAGAAATAACGCCGTCCAGCAGGCGAACTTCGATGATTTGCGAGAGGTGCACAATCGCGGCGGGCCAACGATCGGGTGGGGCTTCCTCGGCTTTTGCGGGGTTCGAGATTTTGCCTTCGGCGTTGTCCTTCGGCGTGTCTGACAGGCGCACGGCGGACAGTTTGAGGCGTTCTTTCGATAGCGTCAATTTTTCCGTTTGCAAATTTTCCCAAAAGGCGCGTTGTTGCGCTTGCAGGCGCAGTTTGCGTAGAAATTCGACTTGATGCAAAGCGCGCTCATAGGCCCGTTCGGCGCGGGTGCGGTAGCGGAGCATGCGTTCGAACTCGGATTGCTGCGCGGCGTCCCATTCGTGCATGTTTTTTTGCGCGCCGTAGAGTTTTTGCTGGCTCTTATCGAATTCGCGATTGACGCGGATGAGGTCCCACGTGGTGCGGGCGGCTTGCATGACGGTATTTTTTTGCATTTCGGTTTCGGGTTGATATTCGGCGGTTAGGCTTTCGAGCAGGGCGGTGAATTCGTCCGGGTCTTCGTCTCCCACGATGAGCTGGGTGGAGGTGCAGTTGTGTTTAGAGGCGTTGCGGCTGGTGATGGCTTTGCCGGATGGGGTGGTGGGGCCGGTTTTGCCGCGGGGGATTTTGGTGGCGCTCATTTGCCTGAGTTTTCCCATGCGGAGGGTTGGAGTGGGGGTTGGGATTCGCGCTAGGATGCTGATTGCATGGGAGAAAAAGTTTGGGAAATGCGCGGGGAATGCGTTTGGGTTTGGGCGGCGCGACCAGGTGCGGTGTTACGGAAATTGTGAGAAAAGGCGAAGGAACGGCGTATTTTGCGAAACAGACAAAATGACTAGGCAGTGGTTTTTGAGTAGTTGTTCGATTGGTTTCTGATGAGGTCTTCATCGACTCGGGGTCACGGCAGGACTGTGAATTCGGAATTGTGGTGACTGTCCCTCAAAAGAACACTGGTTGCATGGGAGAAAAAGTCGCAATAACTCACTTGGCTAACCATGGCTAAGAAAGTACTATTGACTTGGCGTGACAGGCTGGCGCTATTGCTTCGATGGCGGCGTGCAGACTATTTGCTGTATTTCCTTCGGCAGCGTGGAAGGCAGAGGATCTGGCAATGGCTTGGTCAGATATTCGCTTTTTTCTTCGTTGTATCGACCACAATTCTTTTCGCTCTCCATCGGGGTACGTGTCGTTCCGGCTTGCATGATATACAGAGGCTGACAAAATTTTACGGTGTATTTTCTGAAAATATCAGAGTAAGTAACGTTTCCGTAGAAGTAAATGGTCGCCGAGGAAGCCGCGAAGAAGTCTTGAATGATAGGAGAGGGGATTACTGGAGCGTTGGTGCCATCGAGCACCCTTATGCTGAGGTGGGCTGCCTTGAATCCTGGAGTGGGTACCGGAGTACTGCTCTCTTTTTCTCTGAGAGCCGCCGCCGTAACGGAGGACATGTGTTTGTTATCAAATCGGAGGATATCATTATTCCTCACGAGGACTGCTTTATACCGAGGCGTTACATTGACAGCCGTGCCCTTGCCATCATTCCGAACTTCGATATTCACCAAGAATTTATCGGACATGATATTTTCCTGTGTTGGGGTGGTGGCGACTACGCGAACAACAGCGCGCCCGCTGTCCATTTCAGCGAAGTTTTGTGTAGCCGCTACACGAGCCATTGCATAGGAGTAATCCGCGTCATTTCGCATCTCAAGGAGTGTTGCTTGTGCGGTTTGAGCGCTGAGACAAGACAGATACGTGGCGGCCTCAGCGGCTTTAGCGCTGTTCCTTGCAGCTACGAATTGCAAATAAGAGACGAGCATCCCAATCGCAGTAACGACGACAAGCACAATCGTGAATTTGCCAACACGCTTGCTCCAGTTAGCTTGTGTTTCTTGCGCTTCGGTTTGCCTACTTTGAAATTGAAGTACAAGATTATCGTGCGCCTTTTGGCGCTCGCGCTCTTCACGTTCGGCTTTAGTTTTCTCATCTTCGGCTCCGTGAATGATAAATGGGTTGTTTGGCTTATAATCGGGTATATTTTGATCGGACATGCGTTTGAATTCGTCTTTGCCTTTTGGATTTATCCAGACCTCTAGAATTGCCGTGACATCATAGCAAGATGGAAGAAGTCCGCGAAGTGGAATCTAGCGGCGTTCACCCGTTCGACCGTCTCAAGGAAACGATGAAAAAAATCGTGAAGGTTTCTAAGGCCGATTTGGACGCCCAATTGAAGCGGCGCGCGAACGGGGGAAGGCGGTTCAGGCCTGACACCCCTGGCCACTGTGTTTTCCGGAGCCAGAATCTCGTACGATATCCCCACGGATTCTCATGTGCCAAAGCGAAATGACCGACAGAAAATCGAATTAAATGTTGAGATCCTTGAGGGCCATCTTGGCTGCATGAAATCCGCACATTCCATGAACGCCGCCACCCGGGGGCGTTGATGCTCCGCAAAGATAGAGTCCCGAACGCGAGGTGCGATACAACGACCGTGTAGGACGAAACAGTAGCTGGCGGACATTCATTGCTCCCCCCAAGATATCGCCGCCGACTAGATTGGAATTCCAACTCTCC
>DASXGT010000211.1:0-10894 GCA_036488895.1 Bryobacteraceae bacterium
CTGCCCTCAGTCTTACCAGCATCGGCGGCGTCGCAGAGCGGTTGCAGAATACTAAGCTGCTGTTGTTCGCTCAACGCCACGAACCGGCGATTTGCCATGCGTCTGGCATCTTCATCCAACCAGCGAAGTCCATCGCTCACCAACGATTGCTGCGAGGCATTGCGGCTCACGATCAAATCGATGTACGCGGGAACGCCCGCAGCCGCCGCGCCAGGTGTTCCCGTCTGTGGAATGATCAAGTCCGCTATGCGCGAGATGGTTTCAAAATCAGCCGCCGGAAAAAAGATCGGCTTCGCGGGCAGCGCTGCCTGTTGCCCGGCGGCATGCTGATGCACCGGCGCGGTTGCCTCATCTGCGCTGCGGCCGAACAACTCATCGCCGGCAATCGGACAGGCGCAAGACGCGCCAATCGCGCCCAAAATCTTCAACGCGCCGCGGCGGTCAGTGGAATAGATCGCCATTACACTTCTCCTTTCTTTAAGCGATCGGCAATGGTCTCGGCCGTTCGCAACGCCAGCGCCATGATCGTCAAAGTCGGATTCTTCTCCGAGGCATTGGGAAAGATGCTGGCATCAGCAATGTATAGGTTGGGAACATCGTGCGCCCGGCAGCTGGCGTCGACCACCGAAGTGCGCGGATCGGAGCCCATGCGGCATCCTCCAATCTCATGATTCGTCGCCGGCGTCGCGCTGACCGAATGAATTTTGCCCTGGCTCGCTTGCAGAATCCGCTGGCTCCATTCCTTCATGTCGTTATAGCGCTTCCAATCGCCGTCTTGCAGAACCCAATGGCGGCGCGCGAGCGGGATGCCGTAATCGTCTTTCTTGCCGGGATCCAGATCGATGAAACTCTCGGCGTTAGGCAACATTTCGGTGTAGCCATTGAAAGTGACGTAAGCGGGGTAATGTGATCGAATTGTTTCTTTGTACTGCTGGCCCATTCCGGGCAGGGACCGGGCCCATCCCACCGAGCGGCGATTTTGATAATTGAACTGCGCGCCGAAGCTCCGCGCGTAATCACGCTTCCGGCTGTGCATGAAGGAAGGCATGTAGGCATGGTCTAGAAACCCTTCGTCATTCACTGCGGGCTGCCCAATCTTTGGCTCCAGAAAAGCTTCCACGCCGCAAGTGATATGCGGTATGAAGTCTTTACCCAAGTGGCCGCTCGTATTGGCCAGTCCCGCGGAAAACCGGCTCGACTTTGACATCATCAAAAGAGCCGCGCTCTGCACGCAGGCACACGCCACCACGACCACGCGGCCTTTCGCGGCCCCTTGTTTTCCTGTTTCGCGATCGATATAGCGAACCTCCGTCACTCTGGCTTCATCCGAAACAGCCAGCTCATATACAACGCTATTGGGCTGTAAAGTAAGCCGCTTGCCGGCCCGCACGGCAGGATACATCTGCACGTCCGCTGAGTTGTACTTCGCCACCACGTCGCAGCCCGACATGCAATTTCCGCAGAAATGACATGAGGGCCGTGTGGGAGTCGGTCTGCTCAGAGTTGCTTTGCGCACGTGAATAATGGGCACTCCCAGTGTGTGCGCGCCGGTCTGAATCATCTTGTCCGTGCACTTCAGAGGCACTGGTGGAAGAAAGACGCCATCCGGCAGGTCTTCCAGGTGATCCAAATTGCCGCACACGCCCACCTCGCGTTCAATGCGGTCGTAAAACGGAGCAATGTCCGCATAGCCGATGGGCCAGTCCTCCCCAGCGCCGTCGTGTGAACGCCCCTTGAAGTCGCGCTGGCTCATGCGCAAAGCCACGGCATTCCACAGCAGCGTCTTTCCGCCAATCCCGCGGCTGCGTTCACTGTCGAACCCGATTTTGCCAGGCTTCATGACTGGAATGGAGCGTGTTGCGAATTCAAAAGGCAGCGCATGGGTATTGAAGTCGGTTCGCGTATCTACCTTGGGGCCGCCTTCTACGACCAACACGTCCGCGCCTAGGTGAGCCAGCCTGGACGATACCGTGCCGCCGCCCGCGCCCGAGCCAACCACGACCACATCATAGATTTTTGTTTGCATGACTTCTTATTTCGTCTTGTTCTCGAACAGGAAGAGACCGCTCTTGCCGGCAACGACAAAATCCAAATCGCCATCCCCATCCATGTCCGCCACGGGAATTTGAATGCCGCCGCCCGTACGCCCGCCATAGTCGATCACGTGCCTGGCCCACTCGATATTGTTGCTGCCCGGTACCTTGATGCGCTCATACCAATAGACTCCCAACGGCTCACGCGCACCGGGATCGTGCCCATTGTGAGCCATATATCGCTTGCCTGTGAGTAGTCCCAAATTGCCAGTTCCGCGAAAATCCACCAATGTCATGGCGTGCGGCTGCGACCAACTGTCGTCGATGACATGTTTCTCCCAGGAATTGTCCGCTTTGTGTTCCAGCCAAAAGATTCCATAATCATGCGCCATCGACGTTACAATATCGGGACGCCCATCCCCATTGACGTCTTCGACATATATAAACCCAAGTGCGGTGAATTTCCAATCGGGATGAAACTTCCAGTTTGGCGATCTCGGATCGGCGGGCGCTTCGAGCCAACCCTGCGGCGTCAGAATATCGTTGCGGCCGTCGCCGTTCACATCCCCAACGCCGATGCCGTGTCCATAACTTTTATCGCTCACGACATGCTTGATCATTCCACCCGGTCCGCGCTCATACCAGGAAAGCGGCGCCTTCTCGTCGCCAAACTGGGGCAGCACTTCATTCTTCTGGCCGTCGTTGTCCAGGTCCACCAGAAATGAAAATTCGATAGGGTAGCCGCTGTCGATCGTCTTTTCTTCCCAGGCGCCGGTCTTGCCGGGATTACGCCACCACGAGATTTTCTTCACGAACCAGCCGCTGGTAATTAAATCGACGTGGCCGTCTTTATCGACATCGAGAGGCAAAGTGCTCAGATCATCGATGTAGTTGTTCGTGTAATAGATATCGCGGAAATGATGCTTCGTCCATTTCGGCGCCTCATACCAGTTCTCACCGGAAACAATATCCATCCGTCCATCGCCATTGATGTCGCAAATGGCAGCGGATTCACTGGAGCCCAGATCTAGCGTGTGTTTTTCAAACGGAATATCCGGCGGCCGCGTGACCACATAAGCAAATAGGCCCGAGCAGGCCGCTAGCAAAACTATGAACCAGCGCATCTAGAGCGCGATTGTATCGCGGCTCAGCCAAGGCGCAGTTTCCTACTCGTACCGCAGCGCCTGAGTAGGAGCAATCCGGCTGGCCCGCAGCGCCGGAATAAATCCCGCCAGACTCGCCACCGCCGCCAATGCTAGCGTCGCCGAAACCAAAGTCAACGGATCATGCGGAGCCAGTCCAAACAATTGGTTCCTCACCAAACTGCTCAGCCCGATAGCCAGCGGTACGCCCAATACGACGCCCGCTCCCACCAGCATCAGCACCTCTCGCATCACCAGCCAGATCACGTTGCCTTGCAGTGCACCCAACGCCATGCGTATGCCGATCTCGCGTGTTCGGCGCGCCACCGTATACGCCATCACGCCATAAAGTCCAATCACCGCCAAAACTGTAGCCAGGCAGCCAAACACCACCGACAGACTAGCCACCAGCCGCTCCGTGGTTAAAGACGAGTCAATCTGCTCCTCCGTGGTTCGCATCTGATAAACCGGAACATTCGAATCCAATTGCCGCACTTTTTGGCGCACCTCAGCCATCATCTGCTTCGGATCGAGCGTGGTTCGCAGGTACACCGTCATCGAGCCCGTATGCTCGTCGGCCAGATATGGCACAAATGCCTGAACCGGAACCTCATCCCGCAGATTTTCGTACTTGATGTCTTTCACCACGCCAATCACTTCCATATCGGTCTTGGTGCCGGGGTCGGAACCATACCCAACGTGCAGTCCAATCGGATTGCGCCCGCCGAAAAATTTCTTCGCGAAGCTTTCGTTGATTATTACCTTGGCCGGCACAGTATCGTCCGCTTTGGCGCCGTGTTGTATGCGCAGCGTGTCTTTGATGGTGAAGTCCCGGCCCGCGACAATCGGCACTCCCATCGTGGCAAAGTAATTGGGACTAACCGAGTTCATAAACGGTTCCGGGCCGTGTCCCGGTTTCGCGGCATAACCCTCCACCGTCATGGAGCTATCCCACTCGCCGCCGTCTAAAATGCGCACCGAAGCCAAACCGACGGAGGAAACGCCCGGTGTCGCCTGCAGGTTCTCCGTCAATCGTTGATAGAAAAGCTTGGTGCGCGCATCCGTGTAGCCGTTCAAACCCGGATCAATACCGAATCCGACTAAACGCTCCGCGTTGAAACCAGGCCCCAGGTCGCGCAAATTGGTGAGCGTCCGCAAAAACAATCCCGCGCCGATCAGCAACAAGAGAGATAGCGTTACCTGTGCCGCTACTAATCCTTTTCGCAATAGGACATTGCCGCCGCCCAGCACCGCGCCGGCCGTATCTTTCAAGGTAGGCGCTACGTCGGCGCGCGCGCTCTGCAGCGCGGGTACGAAACCAAAGATCAGAGTCGTGGCCAGCATCACGCCCAGCGTGAACGCCAAAATGCGTAGGTCCGGCACGGCCGAGATAGGAAGGTCGCCGGCGGCGCCCGCGGGCAGGAAAGCGGCCAGCAGCATCTTATCGCTGACGAAAGCCAAGCCCAGCCCCAGCGCCGCGCCAAAACTGGAAAGTAGTGCGCTTTCCACCAGCAGTTGCCGGATGATGCGGCCACGGCCCGCACCAATCGCCAGCCGGATCGCCATCTCTCGCTCACGGGTGGTCGCGCGCGCCAGCAATAGATTTGCCAGGTTTGCGCAAGCCAGCAACAGCACCGCGCCCGTCAACCCCATCAGCACCCAAAGCGGTGTTCCCAGCTTTTGCCGTACGTAGGAGCGCCCTTGTGATCCAGGCAGCACTTCAATGGTGTTCTTCAGAAACTCGCGCCGCGTATAATCCGCCGCATTCCGGAAGGCCGCTTCCTTCACTTCCATTTCCAGCATGCTGTGCATGAACGGCTGTAGCGAAGCGTAAGCCTGCTTGGCGCTCACGCCGGGCTTCAGTCGCCCGAAAGCATTCACCCAGCGCTGCCGCCGGTCTTTCATTCCGTCCCAGTACGGCGTCATTTGCGCCTTCATCATCACCGGGATGAAAACCTTGCTGGTGTGGCCCAGTTCCACCCCGTCGAAGCCGCGCTGCGCCACGCCGATGACGGTCAAATTCCGCCCATTAACGACCACCGTTTTGCCGATGATGGAACTGGCACCCCCAAAGCGCGTCTGCCAAAAGCCATAGCTCAGCACCGCCAGCGGATGTCCGCCCGGCAGCCGGTCATCATCCGGCGTAAATAACCGTCCGGCTGCGGCCGTGACACCCAGCACAGGGAAATATGATCCCGAAACCAGCTCTGCGTCGACGCGTTCAGTCCGGTTTCCGAAACCTAGACCGGTCTCCAGCGGGAAGCGGCAAAACATTCCCGAAAAGACCTTATTATTGTCCTGGAAATCCTTATACATCGGATAGGAAATGGCGTTCCCGCCCCAATTGCTGCCGTAATGCATTCCCTTCATCGACAGCAAAACCATTTGTTCCGGTTGTTTTACGGGCAACAATCGCAGCAGAACCTGGTCGATCAGGCTGAAAATCGCGGTGTTAGCGCCAATTCCGAAGGCCAGCGAAAGAACTGCGATTGCGGTGAATAGAGGGGTTCGGCGGAAACCCCGCATCGCATAGCGTACGTCATTCCAAAGGGTGCTCATATCGTCTCCTCGCGTGGCAGATCAATTTAGACTTACGTTCTGAGCACTGGTTAGGTTCGAAAATAAGATTGCGATGCTATGCTCGGGTCGAGGCAGCTTGCATTCAGTGCGTAACCCCTGGCTCGTGCGCGGACTTGCGGTCTTGCTCGTACTGGGTTCAGTACTCGGTGCCGCGCTGTATGCCGCCGCCACTACCCAACGCAACTTGCCGCGAGAGTTCCGCGAATACCCGGGCGACGAATATCGCGAAGGGCAAATCGAAATTCCCGCCGGCCGCCACGAAAAAACCGAATGGGTCTTTGCCCGTTTAATGTATCCGTCCATCCCCGACGCCAATTTCGGCCATGCCGGCTGGGACTGGACCGAAGGCCATTCCAGTTGGACCAACGATTATCCCCGCGCCGACCGCCACTTCGCCGAAGCCGTCGCGCGCCTCACCCGCTTGCACGCCCGCACCGTGGAGCAGCCGGTCAACTTAGACGACAAGGATGACGTTTTCAACTATCCCTGGCTTTACGCCGTTTTTGTGGGCGAGTGGGATCTAACCGACGCGCAGGTGAAAACTCTTCGCGACTATCTGGATCGCGGCGGCTTTTTGATGTGCGACGATTTTTGGGGGACCCGCGAGTGGCAAGTCTTTGAGCGCGGCATCAAGCGCGTCTTTCCGGACCGGCCCGTGGTCGACGTCCCCGATGCCGACGCCATCTTTCATACCGTCTACGATTTGGATGAGCGCTATCAGGTGATTGGCCAGTGGGGCGCGCGAGCTTTGCGTTACGGCGGACCACCTTACCGGAGTGATGGCTACACGGCCCGTTGGCGCGGTATTTATGACGATAAAGGCCGCTTGATGGTCGCCATTTCCTTCAATTCCGATCTCGGCGACTCCTGGGAATGGGCCGACGATCCCCGTTACCCCGAGCAGTACTCTGCTTTAGGTGTCAGAATCGGAGTGAACGATATTCTTTACGCAATGACGCATTAGCTTATGCCCAAAAAATGGTTGCCCTCCATCCTGCTGTTATTGGCGCTTGCTGCTTGTCTAAGCGCGCATGATGATCTGAATGCCGACCAGCTCAAAATGCTGGTCGATAGCGACGGTTGGCAGTACATCGTACTGAGCGATGCTGACGGCGGCATCCAAACCACGCACACTTGCTTTGATGGTCATCCGCACCCCGATGTTTGCAGCGGAACGTTGACATTTTCCGAAGACAACACCTTTGTCGCCAACATTTATGTCCATGGCCAAAACGTGCCCCGCAGCGGTACATACAAATTGGATGGCGATCAGTTGGCGTTCTTCGATGAATTCGGTACGCGCGACGGCCCTTACACAATCGAGCTCAATGTCGAGGGCAAATCACTCATCATGAAAATGCCGCAAGTGCGTGTGGTGCTGGAGTTGGAGAAAGAATACAAGCGCGGAACCCAGCCGTTGAAATAAAATACTGGAACCGATACTTATGTCCTATAACTGGTTACGCTGCGCCGCAACGCCTCTGCTATTACTTGCGTTTTCCTTTATGTCTTCCTCTCAAACACATCAGAGCTACATCCTTTACGTCGGCAACTACGGGAAGGGAATCTACGCCTACCGCTATCATGCCGGTTCCACGAAGCTGGAGCCGCTCAACTTGGTGGGCGAAGTGGCCAATCCGTCCTTCCTGGCCACCGACCGTGATTATCACTATCTCTACGCAGCCAGCGAAGTATCGGGTCATCACGATGGAGCAATTGCCGCTTTCTCGATAGATCGCTCCACCGGCGCACTCACGGCATTAAATAGCCGTTCTTCGGAGGGCATGGCGCCATGCCATTTGGTGGTCGACCACAGCGGCAAAATGCTCATGGCCGCTAACTACACCAGCGGCAGCGTCCCGGTTTTTCCGGTTGAGCACGACGGCAAGCTGGGCGAGCTCTCGGGCCTGATGAAGGCCAGCGGCACGGGTCCGAACGCCAAACGGCAGGAAGGTCCGCATGCCCATGAGACTGTTCTCTCGCCGGACAACCGTTTTCTTTACGTGCCTGACCTTGGCTTGGATGAGATCCGCATCTACAAGCTGGACCCGGCCACAGCGAAGCTCACGCCCAATGATCCGCCCTTCGTCAAGGACGAGCCCGGCTCCGGCCCGCGTCACATCGTCCTCAGCCACGATGGCAAATTTGCCTACGTCGTTCATGAGCTCAAGCCGGAAATCGGCATCTTTTCGCGCGACACCAAGACAGGAAATCTGACGCGCACCCACACCGTCTCGTCCGTGCCTGAAGGCTTCACCGGCCACGCCGATCCCGCCGAAATTCTATTGGATAAGGCCGGTAAATTCGTCTACGCCTCCAACCGCACCGCCGGCACCATCGCCGTCTTCGCTGTGAATCCGGACGGAACGCTGAAGCAAGTACAAGTCGTGGACGCACCCGGCAAAATGCCCCGCGGCGTCGAATTCGACCCCACCGGCCATCTGCTTTTCGTGGGAGACCAAAGCGCCAATCGCTTCGTCATCTACAACATTGATACAAAAACCGGCCATCTAACTGCGACCGGCGATAGCTACGACATGCCTTCGCCCGTCGCGTTCCAATTCGTACCGGCCAAATAACCCTTCCTTCGGTATTTATACGGAAGCTAGGTGTTGGTTATGGCCAAAGAATATGTAGAGCAACGCAACGGCGGCTATTACGTCGCCGGGACGCGAATTTCTTTAGATTCCGTCGTATACGCGTTTCTGCGCGGGGAGTCTCCCGAGGGGATCGCGGAATCGTTCCCCGCGCTGACCATGGAAAACATCTTTGGCGCTCTTTCTTTCTATTTGGCGAACCGGGATCTGGTCGATCAATACTTGCGCGAGAGCAAGCAGGAATTTGACATCCTCCGTGAGCAAGCACGGCAGAAGGATCCATCTCTCTACGCGAAGCTTGCGGAAGTACGCAAAAAACTTCATAGCCCAAGTGCATGAGGCCGCGTTTTCAGGCTGATGTTGATTTAAATTACAAAATTGTTCTCGGCTTACGTCGGAGAGAACCGGCCATTGACTTGCGAAGTGCTCATGAGGGTGGCGTTATCGGTTTACCTGATCTGCGCGTTCTTGCCATTGCCGCTGATTCTGACCGGATTCTGCTCTCTCATGATCGGAAGACCTGATGCGGAAGAGTGGCGCAATCACCTCGGCTTCGTACCAGCCTAATAAATGAGTACTCGCTCCTTGCGGCTGCGCCTATTACTTGCTATCTGGAGCAAACGTATAAAACTGATACCTAATCTGCCACTTAAACGTCTCTCCCGGCTCAATGCGCATATGCACATATGCCTCCGGGCAAACCGTATTACGGATAGACCAAAAATTAATCAACGACAACGGCCGGTTGCCAATCTCGCGAACGCCCGCACCCGTCTTGCGGTTCTCCACCACAAAATCATTGTCCGCGGCGGTATCGCCAAAACCGGTAATAGGCGTGAACGCCGAATCGCTCTTGCCCGGTGTATGTTGCAGTTCCCGCAAGAAGCGCAACTCCTTACCGCGAATCTCCGCCGCGCCCTTTAAATCTTCCGTTGCCTTCGGCTCAAACGCGAAGCGAACGCGGAAATCCGGCCCGCTCGGCTGATTATCAATCATGTAAAAGTCGTGATTATAAACGCTGGTGTCAATTACCTTTTTTCCCGTGTTCTTCAAGCTGTGCTCTAAAACGAGTTCTGGCTTATTACCCGTCAGGCGCACTGTCTTCTTATAAACATAGGCATACCCTTCGCCATCATTGAGTTCATGCACAAACTCCACACGGTCCGCCTCCGGCCTCACCACGCGATGGCCTTTGTTGATGATCTGGTAGTAGCGGCCAAACGAATACGGCCGGTCGTCCGGCTTCCGCAAAGTGCCGACGCCGATCTTGACAAAATATCCGCCGGGCTTGGCATCGTTGTATCCAAGGCCGCCCTCGTCATTGCGGAACTCCTCCACCGGCCCGGTGATGGCGTCGTTAATGGTCGGGTCATAGCGATCAAACCATTTACCAAAAAAACTATGCCCGTCGTAAGTCAGACTCGCAATCACGCCTGACCAATCGAACCGGCTGCTGCGGTAATACCCGTTTTCCGCGTCCGGCAAGTAGAGCTTGGCATGAATGACTTTGTTTGAAATCTCAGCTTGCGGGAAGTCCGCGCCCCCCAAACTCGCTGCGGATAACGCCGCAATCCAGCTCAATGTGAGTATCTGTTTCAAAAATGATCGTACGACAACCCTTTCCGCCGCCCACTCGTGGCTGGGTTTAACCAGCAGTGAGCTCATCCAGCAAGCGCCGCGGCGTAACGATCTGAATATCCATCCACGAGGCCGGGAAGTGCTTCAGATTTCCTGTTACCAGATATTGAGCTTGTGCAGCAGAAGCGCATTCGAGAAAAATGTCGTCATCCGAGTCAGAACAATCTCGAATGGATTCTGTAGGTTTAACCCAGAAGCACCTCTCACGAATCGTGCGAAGCATGCTGGCTATAGTATTCGCATCGCGTTTAAATCGAGGCCGGCTAATGACTTCTTCGTACTCGGCATAAACATTTCCGCTAACGCACGCTTGAATCACGCCCTCGATGGCCAATGCGAATATCTGAGCGGGAGGACCGAGCGGCTGTAGCAACGCCGCAACGACGACGTTCGTATCCAGAACAACTCGGATCACGTGCTCGGTTGCGTATGCCGTCTCTTCCGGGATGCGGCTATTTCCGCGTCGATTTCATCCATCGAAAGCCCGTTCAGGCCAGCTTGTTTGGCGCTTTCCCATGATTGTTGAAGCCATTCCGGCACAAGATCCTGTTCGAGCACCTCCCGTGCATATTGCTCCGCTGAGATCCCTCTTGCCCGCGCCCTGGCCGCAAGCGCTGCCGTCTGTGCGGCCGAAAGGTCAATGGTCAACGTCATCAGGATGCCCCTCGTCTCATCGTAACAACGTATCTGTTCTGCGCCCGCCGCCTTTTCCCCCACCCGCGATACCATGAAAACCATGCGAATTGCCCCGTTGGCGCTTCTGACGCTTTCTTCTCTGAATATCCTGTACGCCCAAACCCAGCCGCTCACCGCGCAACAGGTCATTGAACGTATTCAGAAGAACGTCGGCGTGCCTTGGGCTGCCACCACAGTTGATACCTTCAAAGCCGGTGACCCCAACACG
>DASXGT010000242.1:0-1644 GCA_036488895.1 Bryobacteraceae bacterium
GGGAAACGCCTTTTTGGCAACGGCCACCACGTGGTCAACTTCCTGGACGCTGGCGAAATCGACGTGCGATTGGGCTTTGCCCGTCGCGGGATTCCATACCACGCCTGAGCGCCCCGATTGCGAGGCAGTCACCTTTCCGTCAACCCAATGGCTTACCCGAGCGAGGCCAATTTCTTCCGATACGGTCATAAAATCCTCCTGTCTGGAGCGCTTACACAGCGCTCAAGGCATGCTCTTTGGGAAGCAATGCCTGGTCCACTAATTTCAAAGCATCTTCAATGATATCCAGCCCATGATGCAATTCAGTTTGCGTAATGATCAATGGCGGACAAACCCATAGCATATTAAACCGAGTGTACGCGTATACGTGCTTCGATTGGAGGTGGCCGGCCAACTGAGCCATCTCCGGACTGGTTCCGGCAAACGGGGCAAGCGGCTCTTTCGTGGCTTTATCTTTTACCAGTTCGAGCACGCTGAACAAACCCTTGTAGCGCACGTCGCCCACGCACGCATATTTGCGTTTCATGACCTCCAGCCGGCCGGCGAGGTAAGCGCCTTGCGCTTCCACGTTCTCAAAAATACGCTCTTCTTCGTAGAGGCGCAGGTTGGCGCTGGCGGCCGCGCAGGAAACCGGATGCCCACTGTAGGTTAAACCGCCCCATAACATGTGCGTCTCAAAATATTCGGCGATCTTCGCCGAGACCACCACCGCGCCGAGCGGCATGTATCCGCTGGTGAGGCCCTTCGCCGTGGTGACAATATCCGGCTGAATGCCGTAATGTTGGGTCGCCAGCCATTTCCCGGTGCGTCCAAAACCGCTCATCACTTCGTCGTCGATGAGCAGAATATCGTACTTGTCGCACAGCGCGCGCAGCTTCGGATAGTAATCGTCAGGCGGCACGAGGATGCCGTTCGACCCCGTGATGCCCTCGATCAGAATGGCCGCGACGGCGTGCGGCCCTTCCATTTGAATGATCTCTTCGATGTGGCTGACGCATTCCCGATGGCAGCTATCGGGCGTATGCCCAAACGGACAGCGGTAGCAGTAAGGGTCAAAGACGCGTACAACGCCAGGAATGCCCGGCTCTACGGGCCAGCGGCGTGGATCGCCGGACACGGTCATGCTGCCCATGGTGGCGCCATGATAGGAACGGTAACGCGAAATGATCTTGTCGCGGCCGGTGTATAGGCGCGCGATTTTCATCGCATTCTCATTCGCTTCCGAGCCGCCCAGCGTAAAGAACGATTTAGCAAGCCCGGTTACTTCCGCCAGTTTCTTTCCCAGCGCTCCGCGCGGTTCATGAGCGAAACTTGGACCGGCAAAACAGAGTTCATCCACCTGCGCTTTGATGGCTTCCAGCATTTTGGGATGCTGGTGCCCGATGTTTAAATTGATGAGCTGCGAACTGAAGTCGAGCCACTGATTGCCGTCGCCATCCCAGAACCACACGCCTTTGCCTTTGACCATGTGGATCGGATTGGATGCGCCCTGCACGGACCACGAAAACAGGGTGTAGTCGCGGTTCTCTTGAACGATTTCTTTTGAGTCGCGCTTCATGACGGTGCCACTATCCATCTTGCCGCTTTTGAAGCGAGCCGGTCGAGCGCGCGCACCGCGAGTTCCAGGTGCTCTTCCTTTGTGTC
>DASXGT010000013.1:0-32659 GCA_036488895.1 Bryobacteraceae bacterium
TATCAATGCGCAGATCAGGAAATTGAACAACGTGATGGATACCCAAGTGCCCGCCTTCAACAAATACGTAAAGGACCAGGAGATTCCCGCCATCGCAGTCAAAGCGGGAGGCAACCTTTAGGGTTCAATGACCGCGGTCGATCTTTCCAGCTTCGCGGGCCTGTCCGCGATGGTTCTGCTAACACTGAACATTCTGTTAGGTCTCATGCTGTCCACGCGTTACCAGCCGCCCAAGCGCTGGTGGCCCTGGGGCAGAAGACGGATTTTCGACGTTCATAACTGGACCGCCTATATCGCTCTGGGGCTGGTGTTTCTCCATCCGGTCCTATTGTTGTGCTCGGCTGGCGCAAAGTTCCATGTCATCGACGTAGTCTGGCCGGCCGCCTCGCCTGGCCAGCGGACCTACAATTTTCTAGGCGCGATTACGTTTTATTTAGTCACGTTTGTGGTCGTCACGTCCTACCTGCGCAAGCGGCTTGGCTTTGCTCTTTGGAAGAGTCTTCACTACGTCGCGTACGCGGCGGCGGCGGTGTTGTTTGTTCACGGCATCCTCATCGATCCTAATCTGAAAAATCAGCCGCCCGACCTTCTTGACGGGGAGAAGGTGCTGGTGGAGGCTTGCGCTCTGCTGGTGCTTGCCGGCTCCATCTGGCGAATACGCTACGCCATCAAGAAGAATGTGCCGCTCGCCCTGGCTGCGCCGGAATGGTAGAAAACAAAGCCGCAAGCGAAAATAGACAATAGATGCGCAGAGCGGCGGAAGTCATCGCGAAACGAACCTCCCTACGTCCGAAAATTGGCGTAGTCTTAGGCACTGGATTAGGCGCCTTTGCCCATTCACTGGTGCACGCCCAGCGCTTTCCTTACAACGAACTCCCGGGCCTCCCCGTCTCCACGGCCATAGGTCATGCCGGGGAACTTGTGATCGGTACGCTCGGCGCAAACGGGCATGGCGTGGTTGATGTCGCGGTCATGTCCGGGCGCTTTCATCTCTATGAAGGCTATTCCGCGCAGCAAGTGGCCGGCGGCATGCGGCTGTTTCACGAACTGGGTGTCGAGCGCGTGGTGCTGACCAATGCAGCCGGAGGCATCCGTCCGGATTACCCACGCGGCTGCCTCGTGCTGATTAGCGATCACATCAACCTGCAAGGCGTGAATCCGTTAACCGGCCCGAATAACGATTCCCTTGGGCCCCGCTTCCCTGATATGACGGAAGCCTATGCGTCGGCTCTGCGCGATATCGCCAAGCAAACTGCCGCTGAACTGGGCATCACTCTGCACGAAGGGGTATACGCCGGGCTGCCAGGGCCCAGTTACGAAACGCCCGCGGAGATCCGTTTTCTAAAGACCATCGGCGCCGACCTGGTGGGTATGTCCACCGTGGCCGAAACAATTGCCGCGAATCATTTGGGCATGCAGGTTTTGGGTATATCGTGTGTGACGAATCTTGCCGCGGGTCTGAGCGGTGAGAAACTGGATCATCAGGAAGTCATGGAAATCGGCCGCAGCGTCGCTGGGACATTCTCAAAGCTACTGACTGCGCTGCTGCCCAGACTGGTGTTTCAGTAATGGCCGCCTCTAAAACTTTGGTGTTGTTCGATATCGACGGCACGCTGCTGAAAGGCGCTGGAACGCACCATCGCGATGCCCTGCTCGAAGGCGTGCGCCGCATCACCGGGTATGACACCACCTTTGACGGAATCGACACCGCCGGTACGTTAGACCGCAACCTGATCTCGCTACTGTTACGCCATCACGGCCCTTGCGATCATCACATGGATGCTATCGTGGCGGAGTGCCAAAGCGCCTTCACCACGAATTGCACGGCGGATTTGAGCGGCTTCGTTTGTCGGGGTGCGTGCGAAGTGCTTAGCGATTTGAAAGCGAGCGGCGCGGTGTTGGGCTTGGTCACCGGCAACTTGAGCCGCATCGGCTGGCGCAAGATGGAGCTCGCCGGCCTGCGCGAATTCTTTTCCGTCGGCGCGTTTTCAGAGGATGGAGCCACGCGCACGCAATTGCTGAAGCGCGCCGTGGAACGCGCCCGCAGCGCCCGTTTGGCGGCGGAGGATTGCCGCGTTTCGCATATAGGCGACCACCGCAACGATATTGAAGCCGCCAAGGCCAACGGTTTTCAAGCGGTAGCCGTGGCCAGTGGCGTAATGAGCTGCGACGACCTGCGCCTCTTTCAGCCCGACATTCTGGTGGAGAGCCTGGCCCAGTTAGATATTACAGCGTTACTGTAACGCCGCCTGGGCTACGCTACATAAATACACATGCCCCTACCCGATGCGGCTTCTCACGCGGACAGCGCCCATATTGACCATGAAACCGGCTTCGTCCGTGAATTGGGCTTATTCGATTCGGTCATGATCGTCATCGGGGTTATGGTCGGTTCCGGCATCTTTATTGTGCCCGCGGACATGGCGCGCAATTTGGGCAGCCCAGGTTGGCTGCTGGTGGCTTGGCTGGTGACCGGCGTACTCACTGTCTCGGCCGCTCTCTCTTACGGCGAGCTTTCCGCCATGATGCCGCGCGCCGGAGGCATGTACTTATATCTGCGCGAGGCGTTCTCGCCGCTGGTCGGTTTCCTCTACGGCTGGACTCTGTTTACCGTCATTCAGGCCGGCACCATCGCCGCGGTGGCCGTGGCCTTCGCCCGCTATCTGGGCGTGATGCTGCCCGGTATTGTGGAAGACCAATATCTCATCCCGCCCATTCATCTTTCCAGCGGCTATGCCGTCTCGCTTTCCACCGGACAATTGGTGGCCATCGTCGTGATCGTAGTCTTGACCTGGATGAACAGTCTGGGCGTCCGTTATGGCAAGATCCTGCAAAATCTTTTTACCACTGCGAAAATCGCCGCTCTGGGTGCACTCATCTTAGCCGGCTTGGTGTTTGCAAAGCATGACGCCATTACCGCCAACTTCGGTAATTTCTGGACGCCTCACAACGTCACGCCCATCACCGCTTCTGTCAGCGCCCTGACCACTTTCGGTTTGTTCGCCGCCATTTGCGTATCGCAATCCGGGTCGCTGTTCTCCGCCGATTCCTGGCACGACATTACCTTTGCGGGCGGGGAAGTGAAGGAGCCGCACAAAACCCTGCCGCGCGCCTTGGCCTTGGGCACCATCTGCGTGAGTGGACTGTACCTGTTGGCGAACGTAGCTTACTTATTGGTTCTGCCGCTCGACGCCATTCAGCATTCTCCGTCTGACCGCGTGGCCACGGCCATGTTGCAAATGATCTTCCCCGGTTGGGGAACCGTGCTGATGGCTGCCGCCATCATGGTCTCCACTTTCGGCTGCGTGAACGCCCTTATTCTCTCCGGGCCACGCGTTTCCTATTCCATGGCTCAGGATGGATTGTTCCCGAAAGCCGCGGGCCGTCTCAACAAGGCGCGCGTGCCGGGCTGGTCTTTATTGATTCAGGGAATCTGGTCGGCTGTCCTGGTTTTGCCGCGCACCTATGACGTGGCGGCGCACACTTACGGGAGCCTCTACAGCAACTTGCTGGATTATGTCATCTCCGCCGCCGTGATCTTCTATGTGTTAACTATCGCCGGCGTTATCCGCTTGCGAATCACCAAACCTAATGCCCTGCGGCCTTATCGTGCGTTCGGCTATCCGGTGGTTCCCTTGATCTATATCGCCGGCGGTGTGGCGATTTTATTCTGCTTATTTGCCTACCGCCCGGCCACCACATGGCCCGGATTGCTCATCGTGCTCTGTGGTGTGCCGGTGTATTGGCTAATGAAACGCAGCGCGTCAACATTAAGCTGAGACGGGCGTTAACTTCTCTTTCAGGTAAAACTCAATCTCCGAAGCTTCGTTATCACTCAGCCGGAACGTCTGCGCCCCAATGGTGCCTTGCACTTGCTCCGGCTTGCGCAAACCCACGATGGCGCCGGTGACGGCTGGGTTATGCAGCACCCAAGCCAGCGCTACCTCGCCTGGCGTGTGCCCGTACCGGTTGCCGATCTCCCGCAGCAATTCCACCAGCCCTAAGTTGCGGCTCAGGTTCGGTTCCTGGAAATCTTTGTCGCGGCTACGCCAATCGTCCGCCGGCAATTGCAGCGCCCGCTCCCGGGTCATCTTGCCCGTGAGCAAGCCCGCACGCATGGGCGAATAGCAAATCACGCCGATATTGTTTGCTTTCACGAACGGCAAAATCTCTGCTTCAACTTGGCGGACCAGCATCGAATACGGCGGCTGCAGTGAAGTAATCGGCGCAATCTTGATGGCGCGCTTCATCTGCTCCACGTTGAAGTTGGAAACGCCGATCCAGCGGACTTTCCCTTCTTCTTTCAGTCGTGCCATTTCGGTCCAGCCTTCTTCGATGTCCTCATCCGGCTGAGGCCAGTGAATCTGGTAGAGATCGATAACATCCACCTTCAACCGCCGCAAACTGTTCTCGCACTCCTGGCGGATGGATTCGGCTTTCAACGAAGGGCCGATCTTGCCGTCCTCGCCCCAGATGCGTTCACACTTGGTGAAAAGGAACGGCTTGTTCGACATGCCGTGGACGGCCGCGCCCACCACTTCTTCCGAGTGGCCCAAGCCATAGACCGCCGCCGTGTCGATCCAATTAATGCCAGCGTCCAGCGCTGCCCGAATCGCCCCCGCCGAGTCCGCGTCATCCTGGTCCCCCCAGGAAAAGGCCCAGCCCGACCCACCCATCGCCCAAGCGCCCACGCCCAGCGGGGTGATCTCCAAATCGCTGTTTCCGAGTTTTCTCAGTTGATTCATAGCTCTCGGACCCAACTTATCAAAGACGCAGCCAGGAACGGCTAGCCTTGCGGTCTTGCTATACTCCTACTCGTCTGGCTGAACAACCCCACCAAACCCGTTTCCGCGTGCGTTATGCCGAAACCGATCAGATGGGTGTGGTCTATCACGCCAACTACCTGATCTGGATGGAAGTCGGCCGCGTAGAGTTGGTGCGTTCGCGCGGATTCGTGTATAAAGCGTTGGAAGCCGAAGGCCTCTTCCTCTCAGTCATCGAAGCCAATTGCCGCTACCTGTTTCCCGCGCGCTATGACCAGGAAGTCATTGTGGAAACCAAAGTCACCAAGTCGAATTCACGCGGCGTCGAGTTCGACTACCGCATTCTGTCGGCGGAACCGGAACGCCTATTGGCGGAAGGCTTTACCAAGCATCTTTGGCTGAACCGTGAGATGCGCCCCGCCCGACTGCCGGAGCAGTATCGCGACAGCATCCGACTGGGGTGAGGGCTGGCTTCTAAACGTGAACTAGTGGCGCTTCGCAGCGAATTCGTCAGCATGGAAGGATTCTCCGGCGAAAGTCGGAGTACTTCCATTTGAAGGGGCGCGCAATTTTTCGAGTAGGCGCGAATGTAGCGCATGAGTTTGCGTGCCAGGTCGTGGACCGAACAAAAAAATGCCGCGCGCGATGACTTGACGCTCCAGGCGAGCAAACCAGATTTCGATCTGATTGAGCCAGGATAAATAGGTTGGTGAAATGGAGCTTGACGTTGACATTGAAGGGAAGGTTTTGATTTTAAGCCGCCCGGGCCTGTTCAATGCGTTCTGGCCAAGGAAGGGCAAATTGCCGCAATGCCTCGCGCCCCCTGGATGGTGTGGCACTTTTTAGCCACGTTCTGCCGGGCCAGGTAGAACAGCTTGATCGCCGCCTCCTGACTCGGGGAAGAGCCGCGATTTTTCGTCACTTTCCGCAATGTCAGGTGTAGCGATTCCACGGCATTGGTCGTGTAAATAATTTTTCGGAGCTCCTCCGGAAATTCGAAGAACGGGATGACCCGCTGCCCATTCCGTTCCCACACATCGGCCACGACCTGGTGCTTGGGGTACTTGAATAGCCGGCCACATCGTGTTTCGGGTAGCCCAGGTGATGGTTCAACTCACCCGCCAGCATCCGCTCCACCAGCGCCTTCGTCAACTCTTTCGATAAAACGAGGCTCCGGAACGACCCGGGGCCTCGCATTTACCCCCTCAAAATGTTCAGCGGAAATTGTCAGTACTTCATATTTGCCAAATCCTCGATCAGCCCCGGCCCGGTCGGCTCCCACCCCAGTGTCTCGCGCGTCCATTCGCTTGAACCTGGCATATCCTGCATCGCAGCGTGCCCGAAGAACATCCCGAAATGCTCGCCGGCCTTTTCAGCCGGAATCGAAACCAGCGGCACTTTCAGCCCCTTACCGATCGCCTCTGCGATATCCCATAGCGACACGCCTTCTTCCTGCACCGCATGATACGTCGTCATGCCCGGGCCCGTATTCTCGACCGCCAGCCGATATAGGTGCGCAACATCTTTCAGCGGAGCTGCGGCCCAGCGGTTCGCGCCAGCGCCCACATACGCCGAGGCACCCTTTTCGCGCGCGATCTGAATCACCCTCGTCACTAGCCCCTGCTTGCGCGTGTCGTGCACCTGCGGCAGACGCACAATCGCCACATGCACACCCTTTGCCGCCACCGCCTGCGCCGCCTGTTCCGGCCTGCGCGGCATCGCAGGCGAATCCGTCGGAGGATCAGTCTCTTTGCGCACCTGGCCCGGTGCGCCACTCGTGATCCCGACCCCGGAGGTGACCACCAGCAGCTTGCCCGGTTCGAGCACCGATCCCAGCGCCTCAATCGCCTGGATCTCGTCCTTCGCATTCTGCGCAAATTTCGACATGTCGTCGTGGTTGAACGCCAGATTCACTACAGCATCCATCCCTACCGCTCCCCTGCGCAGGCTGTCGAGGTCCTGCAGGTCGCCGCGATGCACCTCGGCACCCACAGCCTTCAACTGTTCCACACCTGCATCACTGCGGGTAAGCCCACGCACCTCGTGCCCTACCTCAATCAACTCCTTCACCAACTCCGTCCCAATGAATCCCGTCGCTCCCGTCACAAATACACGCATCGTCACTCCTCCTATTGTCGGTGGCGCAGCCTACGAAGGCCGCGCCAAAGTTGACATCCCTGTGCCTTATAATCCGGGGATAGTCCCCTGATATAAAGATAACCGGGGACACTCCCCGGTTGCAAAAAATGTCGTCTACTTGTTGGCATGCCGAAAAAGAAGCTCTCACCACCCACTCCTGCCCGCAAACCCCGCGCCGACGCGAAACGCAACCGCGAGCGCATCCTTGAGGTGGCCAAGGAGGTTTTCACCCGCGATGGAGCAGCTGCGAGCCTCGACGACATCGCACGCCGATCCGGCATCGGCAACGCAACCCTCTATCGCCACTTCCCAACTCGCGACGACCTCATCGAAGCCGTCTACCGCAGCGAAGTCGAAAAACTCGCCGCCGCCGAACAGCGCTTCGCTGCCACCATGCTGCCGCTTGAAGCGCTCCGCGCCTGGATGCTGCTCCTCATCGACCATATCTCCGGCAAAAAGCTCATCATTCCCGCGATGGATACCGTCGCCGGCGGCTCGATGCGCCTGATCGAGGGCTCCCGCTCGCTCATCCACACCGCCTTCGTGGCTTCCGTTAAGCGCGCAATCGCCAGCGGCGATCTCCGCTCCGACACCGACCCCAATGACTTCATCCGTGCCCTCGTGGGCATCTTCCATACCACTGCTCTACCCGGCTGGGAGCCCAGCGCCCGCCGCCTCGTCGACATCCTCATCACCGGTTCGCGCTCAACGCCCTGGCCCCATTCCACACCGCCCCGCACGCGGCAAAAATAGCGAGGCCCCGGATCTATCTATCAAGGCAACGAATGGGTCAACAAAGGCCGAACTCAAGCGGACCGCAGATCGCCCTTCGGCATCTGGGTCCTTGAGCTGCTGTGGCAATATCCGGGCTATCGATTCTCGGTTGCCACCTGCTCTTCTGTACGTGCTTCTCTCGTTTTGGGATCATCAATAAGATTTGGACGCTACTTCATCTATGCCCGAACCGTTGCCAGCATGGCGCGTGTTTCCGCGACGACACGGTCCTGGAACTTCGGATCGCGCACCTGCGCAGAGCCGAGCATCGGATGTCCTTTTTCGTCGTAGTAAACGCCAGTCTCGCCCGTCTCATTGAGCAATACCTTCGTGATCACGCGCGCGGCGCGCTTCGGTGTGCTCAAGATCTTGATGAAAGGCATGAGAATCGGCACGAGCAGGGGCAAGATGTATCGCTGCAGAAACCGCACGAAGCCGCCAGCATCGCGTCCTCCAAGACCGGTAGTCAGACTTAGGCCAGGTTCGACTGCGTTGAAGCGTAACCGCGGAATTTCGCGAGCAAACGCCAGTGCCGTAGCCAAAGTGCTTTGCTTAGTGGTCGCGTACGCGTCCATCCCTGGCTTCACCGAACCACCGGGCTCCCACTCGCCGCGTGCACTTGCCTCTGCGGAGATGAGCGGGCTCCCCGGAAGCCAGCCATCTTGGCAGGTTTGCGCTCAGGATCTTCTACGGCGGAAGCGACAAAGACCACATTCGCCCCGTCCGGCAAATACGGGATAAGCGCCTCCGTCAGTACGAACGGCCCCAGATGATTGGTCGCAAAGCTCATGTCCCACCTCTGAACGCTTTTCGTGGGACGCATCTGCATGATCCCGGCATTATTGACCAACCCCGCAAGCGGCAGACGCAACTCGACGATCTTCTGCGTCGCACGGCGTACACTCGCGATGTCTGACAGATCGCATACGACCGATACCGCCTGCCCGCCCTTCCGCTCAATCTCCCTCTGCAACTGGTCGAGTTTTTCGCCGTCGCGTCCGACCAGCACGACCTGACCATGCTTGGCCACTTCCGGCGTGGTGGCCCTGCCTATCCCAGAGGTCGGGCCAGTGATGATGTACGCTTTACGATCTACGAGATTGTTCGCGTCGTTTTGCATTCTCTTCTTCTCCTTTTTCTGACGACTAAACGTAGCCGCCCGTAACTTCGATACGCTCTGCATTGATCCAGCGATTGTCCTCAGAGAGCAGCGACGCAATCATCCGGCCGACATCGTCGGGAACACCGGCTCGCCCCAGTGCTGTCCCTTCAGCCACACGTCTGTTCACGGCAGGATTGTCGCGAACGATCCCGCCACTGAAATCCGTTTCCGTCGCCCCCGGAGCGACAATGTTGACGGCGATCCTTCGCGGGCCGAGCTCCTTTGCCATGTGTTTCGACAACACTTCAACTGCGCCCTTCATCGATGCGTACACGGAACCACCCGGACCGGTAGTGCGCGTTCGTGCCGTCGAAACGTTGACGATCCGCCCTCCATCGTTGATGAGAGGAAGAAGCTTCTGTGTCAGGAAGAAAACACCTTTGAAATGGACGTTGTAGATGCTATCGAGTTCTTCCTCGGTCGCCGTTGCAAACGGCATGTTGCGGTGGCTGTTACCGGCGTTGTTGACTAGAAAGTCAAAGCGCGTGGCCCCAAGGTGAGAGAGCGCATTTGTCACGCTCTCGACGAAAGCATCGAACGACGCGACATTGCCGGCGTCCAATCGCAAGGCGACGGCTTCCGCTCCTGCGTCTTTCACCGCGGCAATGACCGCCTCCGCATCCGCGCCATGCGTGTGATACGTGAAGATCGTATTGACGCCGCGCCTCGCAAGGCTCTCAACTGTACTGCGGCCAATACCACGACTGCCACCGGTGACAATCGCAATTTTCTTAGGGTTTGTTGCGTCCGTTTCTATCGGCATTTTCTGTTCCTTTCAGTGTTAAATGATGTCTGTCTAGACAGTCATTAGTGGATTCAAAAAGATCAATTCAACATTCGCCATAAAGCATCGAACCCCTCTCTGCTGTACTTCTTCGCATTGGCTGGATCCTGGGCCATGAAATCCATGGTTGCCTCTGCGATGGAGTTCATAAGCGCAGCGACGAAGCCTTTTGGGGCTTTTTGCATAGCTCCGATGGCGCGAGCACGTTCCAGTAATTCAGCAACGGGTGCCATGGTCTTGTGACCCGCCGCACGGGTCTCCGGAGCAATCTCGTCGGATACACCGAGTTGCGTCAGTGCTTTCCGCTTTCGCGGGTTGGCCACCGCCCAGTTCATCCAGTTCCGCCAGACATGAAAAAACTCCTCACGCGGTTCCGCACCCACCGGACGATTTTTCAAAATAGCCGATGCTATCTCGGTTTTGATCTCCAGGTAGAGCTGGTTAAAAAGGTCCGTCTTGGTCTCGAAGTAGGTGAACAGCGATCCATTCGCAACACCAGCTTCTTTCGCTATGCCTGCTGTTGGCGCACTCAGTCCCTGCGTGACGATGATGCGCGTCGCCGCCTCTAGGATCGCGCTTCTCTTCACATCGCTTCTCGGCCTCGGCATGTCCCTAGCATATAGGTAAACGTCTAGTCAGTCAACTTCACGGAGCGCGATTTCCGAATCACCCAATTCTCTCCACCTGGGACTGACCACTCTGTCCCAAGCGCCGTAAAGCTAGGGAAGCTAATTCAATTGAATCGGGTGTGGACCGAGTGGTCTGTCCGTCTCCCCCGCTAACGAAATCGCCGGGACCCCACTAGTTCGGCGGCGGCAGCGGTGGATTCTTGATGATCGTCCGCTGGAGTTGCTGGTTGAGGAGCGACTGCTGGACCATGTAGTCGAAGACGCGCCCTTCGGTTCCGGCTCGGCCACCGTGGCGGCGCATTACCATGTTGTACGCAATGCGCGAGACGAGCACAGCATCCAGACCCGCGGCGTTGCTATCATTAACTGCCTTAGCATTTTCGGCGAAAAAATGGTTGCGCTGGGCAGCCGCAACTCTGTTAAAGAAATCAACCGCATGAGGGTAGTTCCGGGCTACGTGCGCGTACGCATCCTGCACGTCGTCGGAGAGACTCGAGTATGACGAGCGAATGTAATTCCTCTCGCTTGCGATAAACGTTGAGCCCGGCGGCGGCTTATGCAGGTTGTTCACCAGCCACTCAGTGCAGGCGCGAAGCGCAAGCAGGCTGTCTTCGGTCACGATACGCTGGTGAGCGCGATCCATGACCACCGTCGGATCGTATCGCTCAGAGATCTTATATTCGATGTCGTCGTGGGGGACGTTGGCAGCAATATCATAGCGCCACAGTTCGCGCAGACGCGGTGCGTCCTTCGGATATTTCGCCGCATTCGCCAGCGTTTGGGCGATCAGGTCGTCCCGCTTGGCCACATTCCGGGGAGCCTTGTTCATGGAGAACCTGACTTCCTGGACGACCTGCTCTCGTTCCTGCGGAGACAGCATTTTGTTGGTGACAAATTGGAGGATTTCAATATTACTCTGCACCGCCTTTGGTGTCTCGTTCACTTGGCTGACAGCTTGCAGTGCGAGTGAGGGCAACAGACAAACAAAGGTAAACAGGCGAGAGCGAAGCGCTGGCGTTAGGAAGTCCAAGGTGCCAGAGGCTGGAACTCTCTTCGTCATGCGATGATCGAGACGATTTTAACAGGTACTTGATAGCCCTTGCAATTTGAAATTGAAGGCCTGGGCAGCTCAAGGCTGACCAACCCGGTTCGGGTTAAAGTGGAAGCGTCTCAATTTTGAAGGCGACATGACTATCGGCCAGGTGCTAACGTGAAGCTAACGGATCTGCGCGGGATTCTTCAATACATCCCGCAATTCCGGGAAAAAACATTTATTATTGCAGTGGATGGCGTTATCGTCACGGACGAGAACTTCGCCAACATCCTCCTAGACGTTGCCGTCCTGCGTTCATTGAACATCCGCGTGGTGCTCGTGCACGGCGCATCCGAGCAAATTAAAGCTCTCGCTGAAAAGGAGCGTGTCTATGCTTCCAACCTTGATGGTACCGGCGTGACCGATGCCCCCACGTTGCAGCTGGCGATAGACGCCGCGAATCGTCTCACGCACGACATCCTTGAAGGTCTTTCGGCCAACGACCTTCGCGCCGCCTGCACGAATGCCATCATTGCGCATCCTGTGGGGATCATCCAGGGTGTTGATCACCTGTATACCGGGAAGGTCGAGCGTGTCGACACCGAACTTCTTCAAACGTTGCTGAATCAGGGCATCGTCCCCGTCGTTCCGCCACTCGGCATTGATGGCGATGGTAAGACATACCGGGCCAACTCCGACAGCATCGCAGTTGCGGCGGCTGAGGCTTTGAAGGCTATCAAACTAATTTTCATTACTGGTCAGGACGGGCTGCGGTACAACGATCAACTCATTCGCCAGCTGCTAGTAGTGGACTTACAGAAACTGCTACAGTCCGGGATGGGCGGATTTGTGCCGGAAATGATTTCCAAGGCTCGCTATGCGGCTGCCGCCTGCACCGCGGGCGTGCAGCGCGTCCACATTATCGACGGCCGCGACGACGAAGGGTTACTCGCCGAAGTTTTCTCCAACGAAGGCATCGGCACGCTTATTTACGCCAACGAATACGAACAGATCCGGCCGGCTAAGAAGAAAGATATCCGGGCAATCCAACTGTTGACCAAAAAAGCAGTGGAAGCGGAAGAGCTTGTCCGCCGGACGCGTGCCGACATTGACAAGAACCTCGCGGATTACTACATCTTCGAAATCGACAAGAACCCGGTCGCGTGCGTGGCGCTGCACGTTTATCCCCAGCAACGAATGGGCGAACTTGCCAGTCTTTATGTCGACCCGTCGCACGAAAACCAGGGCATCGGCCGAAAGCTGATTCAATTCATCGAAAGCAAAGCGCGCGAAATCGGTCTGATTGAATTAATCACGCTATCGACGCAGACGTTTACTTACTTCCAGTCGAAGGGCGGTTTTTCCGAAGGTACATCCGATGACCTTCCTCCTGACCGTCGCGAGAAATACGACCAAAGCAGACGAAACTCGAAAGTTCTGGTGAAGAAGCTGAAGACTTCCGGCTAGGCAAACGGACTTTCTTAAGCCAAGGACTGTAACCGGTACTTCCTGAGACTCTGTCCGCTGAAATCGATTCGATACTCGCGCCAACTGCTCTCAGGCGTCACTGGTTCACATGCAGGACTTTTGCCGGTGGGAAGCCATTGAAGTGCGTGCTGCTGGCAGCCGAATAGGCTCCAATGTTTTCCGAATAGAGCAGTTCGCCGATCTCCACATCCGGGAGTTGCTCGGTGAGGCTGATGGTATCGAGGGCGTCGCACGTAGGGCCGAAGACGGAGCAGATCTGACTGGGACCCTTCTTGAAACTCTTTAGGTGGTATTGAGCGTGGTCAAAGATCACGCCGCTATAGGTGTGATAAACACCGTCATTGAGGTAGTAACAAAGCTTGCCGCCGCGAACGGCTTTACCGATGATCTGTGCGACGGCGGTAGCGGCGGAGGCTACCAGGAAACGCCCGGGCTCGGCAAGAATTTCGATCGGTTCAGGGAAAAGACGGTCCAACTCGGTAGTGATCATTTTGGCGAGTTTCTGGAAGGAAGGGACCGTTTCGTCATAGCGGGCGGGAAAACCACCGCCAATGTCGAGGAGCTTGAGATCAAAGCCACGCGTCTTTGCTTCTGAGAAAATGCCTGCGGCCAGGTGCAGCGCCTGGCTGTAGTTCGCCGGGTTCGTGCACTGGCTGCCGACGTGGAAGCTCAGACCCTCGACCTCGAGCCGGTTATTGTGAGCGAAGGCAATGAGGTCAACGGCCTCGCCGGGCAAAGCGCCGAACTTGCTCGACAACTCCACCATCGATCCGGTATTGGGGACGCGCAACCGTAGTACGAGGCCTGAGTGCGGCGCGTAGCGGGCGATCTTGATTACCTCTTCGTGGTTATCGTAGGTGACTAACGGCTTATATGGATTTAACTGCTCGAGCGTTTCAATTGCTTTGATCGGATTCGCGTAAATGATGCGATCCCAGATGAAGTCCTGCTGCTGTGTCGCCGGAAGATGCTTGATTTTTTCGTGAACGTTCAAAAACTCTGCCATGCTAGCCACGTCGAAACTGGCTCCGGCATTGTAGAATGTCTGCACGATCGCAGGATCGCTGTTCGCCTTGACCGCATAGTAGACTTGCACGCGCGGCAGATGCTTTCGGAATAGCTCGTAGTTTTCACGCAGCACCTTATGGTCCACGACGACAAACGGTGTGCCGTGGTTCTTGGCTAGTTGAAGAAGTGTCTTTTGGTCCATGGTTTAGTTGCTTGCGTCAATCACGATCTCGACGCATGCGGGATGGTATAGGGACTGCCGTAAATTTCAGCCGCGCCGCGCTAAAGTTCAAATGCCGTCCCCTTCCGTAATTAGAAAATTCTTGAATTGCCACAGGTCGGACGTATCGATCTGGGGCTTGTTAAATCCGCCGAAGAAGTTGGAATAGTGCTTGAGCGGATTCCAATCCGAGGCCACGGAAATGAAATTACCCAGGTAGGGCTTGCTGACATTCAGCACATAGTCATGGGGCAGATCGTCAGGGACGCACAGTCCCCGGAGCGGGTTCTCGATCATCCACATGCAGGCGGCCACAACCGAGATGGCCACCTGCATCGTGGTAGCGTTCTGGTGCGGTACCAGGCGGCGCGATTCCTCAATATCAAGATCGGTTCCACACCACCACGATTGATAAGGGTGCCCCATCACCAGTGCGCCCAGAATATCGGCTCCACTGATGATTTCATCGGTCATGATGCGGATGCGCGATTGCAACCGGTAGTCGTAGCCGCGCAGCTCGTTGAGCGAAGCAATAGCGGAATCGCAGGGGCAATAAGCGTAGTGGACCGTGGGACGGTAGATCGCTTTGCCGTCTTCCCAAACAGTAAGCTTCTCGGTGATAGTGAACGCCTCGCCGTGGCGCACAATCATGCCGATGACGTCGTGATTCGGCGGCACCCACGTCGATACGAATGTGTTGATGCCCATCCGCGCCAGGCAGATCTGGCTCTTGGGACCATCCGTATGTTCGAAGGCGAGGGCCGGCAGTTCCTTCTCATGGGTACCCCAGCCCATCTCGGCCGTAGTCGTCCCTTCCTCCCGGAAGCCCTCAACGCTCCAGGTATTAACGAACTCGTTCACCTGTTTAGGCTGGTCTGTGATCTGCGTATCGCGTTCGCTGCAATGAATGACCTTAACGCCGAGCTCGTGAGCCAAGTGGTTAAAATTCCGCGCCTTGGCGTGATGGTCGATCTTCTCTCGCTGGGCTCCGCTGAATTTGTTTTCCGCGAGGGCTTGCTGCGCGATATCCAGAAGCGCCTGTTTGGTGAAATGGCTGATCAGGCCGGGGTTCGCTCCATGTTCGATCACCGCCGTTGGCCCAGGCTCGCTCCAGCTGGAGATCATCCGCCGCAGATTCATGTGACGCCAGTAGAGCGTTCGCTCGGTTGGGTGTTTGTTGCCGGCTCCAGCATAGGGATCCCAGAGCTCTACCGACGTGTTCACGTAGAGGACGCCGCGGTCGTGGCACCACTGCACGATTTCGCAGCAATCGATATTCCACGCCAGATCGATAAGGAGGTCTCCGGCCGAGAGATGCTGTCCAAGCAAGCTCCCCAGGTTCTCAGGTGTCACGCGATCCTTGATAAAAGTCACACCCTGCTCGATCCAGGGCTTCAGAGAGGCATCATTTGGCTCAAAGTCCATGATGGTGATGCGGTTGGGATCGACGCTGAGATGTCTTATCAAAATGGGTAGCGTGCAACGCGCCACCGCTCCAAAACCGACGAACAAGACTCGACTCTGAAATGTAACCATTGTTATTCCTCCCGGCTGTGGCGATTGGAGCTAAATCGGCCAATAGCTGGAGGGATTATGCGGGCAAACCAAATCGCTCTATTTCCTCTCACAACCGACCAACGCCAAACCTTCATAGCGTAACAGTTGTTGCAAGGCGCTGCACGACCCAGCGGCAATTCCTCCTACGGTCAGGCTGGACCGACCCTTGCGAATTTAATTCTGAACCTCAATCCACTTGTTGAGCGCGTGGCCAGTTGACCGGCGAGCTGATCCAACTGCGCTAAAGCGGAATAGTTGTCGCACTCGATCGAGATTTATTTCCATAAAATTAAGACAGGGCCGAACATTATTACGGCGCCAGTCGAAACTGGCGCCGTAATAAGTATCAGTCAGACTATCTAAAACGAATAACGCAAAGACAACTGAAGTTGACAAGCGAGATCAGACTTACTCGTCACTTTCCCAAAGGTAGACGTCGCCGCATTGTAGCTGGGGCTCGACCAGTTTGGATGATTAAAAACGTCGTAAGCCTCCGCGCGAAATTCGAAACGGTTACTCTCATTGATTTGGAACGTCTTAAACAATCCAGCATTCCAATCTTGGGTGTCCGGACCATAGATGGCATTGCGAACGCCTGGCTGGAGGTTGAATGTCCCCTGAACCGGTGGCGTAAATATAGGAGCGCCCGTGGTATTGTATGTGTCCGGAACTATCGAGCTGTAGCTTGAACCATCATCCATGCTTTTGGCAAGCGTATATGCTGCTGAAAAGCCGAGCCCGTTTGTGAAACGGCGAGTCCATGTGATCTGCAGCGAATTGTACATCGAGTTGGAATTGCTGGTTTCCATCAGAATCTCGGAGTATCCCTTGTAGGGAACTAACGCGGCCACGTTCACGCCAGGGTTGGCATAGGTTGATCCAGCCGCGGCTTGGTTGGCGTCTTGTACCGCCCAAGCATGCAGTCCACGATGTCCTACATAAGCGACGGAGAGCAGCGAATTCCCTAGAAATTGATGTTCCACTGTGAAATTCCAGTTCTGCCTGTTGATCGTCAGTAACACTTCGTTTAACATCAAAGTGTGTCGTCGGCCCTCAATGCCCGTTCCGCTCAAACCCGCTCTGGCCAAAGAGGCTCTGCTCAAACCATAGATGAAGGGGTGAGCAGAATCGCTGCAGCCATTGGCGATCCCAGCCGCGCCCGCATGCTGTGTTGTCTCATGGATGGCCATGCTCGCACGGCGACTGAGCTTGCCATCGTCGCTGAAATCAGTCCCTCCACCGCCAGCGTCCATTTAGGGCGCTTGGCAGAGGAACAGCTGGTCCGAGTGGTCCCACAGGGTAAGCACCGTTACTATGCCCTTAACGGTCCGGATGTTGGTCTTGCGATGGAGAACCTGTTAGTTTTGTCCGGCGCTTCCAACGAAAAGTTCATCCCCAACACGCCACACCGGCTGCGGGCGGCGCGTACCTGCTACGACCACATAGCCGGAACTCTGGGCGTGGCGCTTCATGACCACATGCTCAAGCTCGACTGGTTAGTGGCGGATTCATCCCAAGACAGAGCATACCTTCTGACTCGACGAGGACAACAGGGCTTCGGAGAGCTCGGTATTGAACTCACGAAGACGAAAACATCTCGTCGTCGTTTTGCGTTCGCATGTATCGACTGGAGCGAACGCCGCCCCCACGTGGGCGGAACTGTTGGCGCGTCGCTTTTGACATTCGCTTTGAATCGCAAATGGGTTGCTCCCGATCTGGATAGCCGCGCGCTGACCATGACTCAGAGAGGGAACCGCGAAATCCAGCAATATTTCGGAATTGCGCTCAATGAATAGAAGATAACAAATAGGGACGAACAGAAAGAGATTCCTTTTCGCTACGCGCATAGCCTTCTAAAGGTGGATTGTGCATCGAAGTCGTGGAACGACATTGACGTTCGTTACTTCGAGCAGTATCCAGCCGCTTTGTCCCGCGGAGAAACTAAGGTGGGGCTAGCGATACTAGCCCTGGCTACGCTTTCTGCGGCTTGAGTCCCGTATGACCAGGCGAGGCGGAATTAAAACACAGCGTATGGCCGGCGGAGTTTTGGCGCTCATGCAATCCACTAAAATCCGCGCCGCAGTTTCGCCGATGCTCGCCGCCTTGATCAATTGTGGACAGCGGAACCCGTAATAAATCGGAATAATGAACATTTCCTGCTCCGATAATTGCCACATCTTCGGGGATCTTGGCGCCGCTCTCAAGTACAGCTTTGATGGCGCCGGCCGCCACCGGATCGTTATAGCAAAAGACGCCGTCTGGAGGCCGCGTCAATTTGAGTAACTCCTTCATCGCTCGATAACCGCTTTCATCGCCGGTTCCGCGCGTATTCCGAGACCAAACATCCGCATTCCAGCCGTTGGAATTGGATGGCTTCCGGCAAATGGGTAAAGGGACGATGGGTGATCACCGAGCGTGGATCTGGACCCTATGGCAATGTGAGCCACATCTTCGGCACTACGGCGAAAGTTTCTTATCTCTTTTGGCGCCGGTTTGAATTCACGCAGGATCGTGAGTGGTTACGCACACGGGCCTATCCGATGCTAAAAGGCGCGGCTGAGTTCTACCGCAACCATCCCAACGTGCGGAAAGAGGCGGATGGCAAGTATCACATCCGTTACGCCAACAGCAACGAGTCGGTCTGGGGTGCGCGCGACACGGATGAAGATCTCGCCGCCATGCGCGGTGTGTTCGGCGCTCTATTGCGCGCCTCGGAATTGCTTGACGCTGACCCGGGCAGGCGGCCGGTTTGGAAGGAGTTTCTAAGTAATCTCACGCCCCTGCCCACCACTGCCGATCCGGATGCCCTTCGCCCGGACGGATACGGCGGCCCGATCGTATTCGCGCGCGGACGAAAGCCCGCCGTAAAGGCAGGTCCGGGTATACTGCCCGATCAGAACAGTCTGCCGCACTGGTTCTTCGACCTTTGCAACATTGGATCGGCTGACCCGGCTTTACTTCAGCTTGCCAATCAGACTTTCGATTCGTTTTTCAAAGACACGATAGACGCTGACACGCCCGTGGCAGTGCTCTCCAAACTCCCAATCGCGGCTGCGACACTCGGCCGCGCCGAAGCAGTACGGCATCTGATTCCGAATCAGATACGAACTATCCGGCCGGAGCGCAACACGGCCTATAAAAATGGAGGCGTATTGCTCAATCGCATGACGTTGCGCGAAGGTCCGCAAGCCCTAGATGCCGAGAGGCTCGGTAGGGCGGCCGAAGCGCTGCATTTAGCTCTGATGCAGAGTGCTCCGCCCGAACCCGGCGCCGACTGCGTAATACGTGTCTTTCCTGCATGGCCGAAGGATTGGAATGCCCGCTTCCGAATGCTCGGACGTGGAGCGTTTCTTGTTGATGCTAGTTTTGAAAGCGGCGTAGTGCGGACTATTCAAATCCGCTCTCTGGCCGGCGCGGAGTGTCGCATTTTAAACCCCTGGGGCGCGGCGCGAGTTGCTCTGTCGCGCAACGGAAGCAAGAGTGAAACGCTGGAAGAGAAGATTCTGATTTTTCCTACCGCGAAAGATGAATTGATCACGGTGACTCTCGCATGATGTACTACTAATTCCCGATCCGAACCGCCTGCCATGCAGGCAATGACACATCTCGTCTCCCGCTCCATTGCGACCAGATTTCGCCAGAATCATTAAAGGCTTATTGACCACTTTTTTCCTGCGCACGGCTCGCGCTATTAGCATCTATGGCCACCTTCGTTTGGTGAAGCGATGTGGCGAGCGAATCTCTCGACACTCGCCGCACGATGGGCGTCACAAACAAGCGAAGCGCAGCGGGGATATCGCGGCTTAATGCGATTGCTTCTAACTCCGCGTATACACCCCCGTCGCGTTCCTCAAGGCGCGTGATGCTGGATAGCCGCCAAATCAGGCCAGTGCCTTCATCCTCAGGCAAGGTCCGTTGGTCTCGCGTCCCCAATTTATCCACTTCGCGGATGTGGATCGTGTTAGAAACACCGTACCAGCGGTGATCGTCCACTCGAAAATAGGAAGCTTCGCAATCGGTATCGAGCGCCGTCTTGGCTACCACAGATCTGTTCGCGAGACGCATCGAGAAGAGGTCATGCACTCCGTCCGCGCCATGCGAGCTTGAGTCGATTACGCCCGGACGGTAAATTTCCTTATACTTGTCATAGTCCCGCACGACCCGCAGGATATCTTCGATTTTCACGTGTGGGACGAAGCCTACGCCCAGCCAATCATGAATGAGTCCGGACGGAATTTTCCTTGGAATCTGCTTCGCCGCCGGCGCAATATACGGCCCTTTGGTCCGAATATACTCCGCTCTGCCCGGTTCGTCGTCAAGCCAAAGGAAATGTGCGCCTGGCTGGAGCCGGGCCTGCATGCCGGCATTTGCCGCCTGAAGATAGGCGTCCCAGGCTGCTTTCGTCTCTGGTTTTAGCGTGGCCGCGCTGGCGGACGGATGGAATCGCAGCAGGATCAAGATGGCGGCGATCCGGACTTTGTTGGTCATACTTGTTGTCTCCAGCGGCCGGGGCACCCGGTTTTCCAGATAGTCTTTACATTTTGCTTTGATTGCAGATGCGGCCCGGAAGCGTCAAAAATCCGCACATGATAAGTTATGTCAATCTGGCAATTTCTAGGAATCTGGCAGTTTTCTAGTTGGACGCGTGGTGAGGGGCAAAGGGGCAGCTGGCGGATTTGGAGAAGAACATTCTTGATTGATGGGAAACTGCGACGGCTCCTTGGCCGCGGATGCGCCACGGTATGCCTGTTGGCCGGGAGTGTGCTTACGCTGAGCGCCGAACAACCGATTGCGTTCACGCACAACACCCATATCAAGATGGGCCTTGCATGTATTGATTGCCACACGGGCGCCGATATCCGCGCGGCGGCGGCCATCCCATCCGTGGCGAAGTGCATGTTGTGTCATGCAAAATTGGCGCGCGAAAAGCCCGAGGTCAAGAAGGTGATCGACTACGCCAATAAGAAGGTTGAGATTCCATGGCAACGGGTGTACGGTTTCAATGCCTCGGCGCACGTGAAATTTCAACACCAGCCGCACTATCAAGCGAAAATTGCGTGCGCGACGTGCCACGGAGACTTGACCAACGCGACGGTTGCGGTGCGCATGGTTAACCACAACATGGGTACCTGCCTCACCTGCCACCGCCAGAATAACGCCTCACAGGATTGCGCCGCATGTCACTACTGAATAATTCGCGCAAAACGGGCACGGTGTTTGCGCGGCTGAGGGTGTTTTAATCCGCTATGGACCGGCGCAATTTTTTCAAGATCGTTTCAACCGTTTCGGCAGGCATGGCGACCAGCGCCTGCGGAGACAAGACCAACCATCTGATTCCGCTGCTGGTTCCGGACCACGAAATCGTACCGGGCGAAGAGCAATGGCATGCGGCGGTATGCAGCGAATGCAGCGCCGGCTGCGGTACCGTTGTGCGCGTCATGGAAGGCGAACGTGTAATCGAACGGAACGGTGAGAAGTTCCGCGAGCGCATCGCGTGCGTGAAAAAGATCGAAGGCAATCCGTTGGATCCGGTCAGTGGCGGCCGCCTTTGCGCGCTCGGCCATGCGGCTCTGCAATCGCTCTACAATCCCGACCGTTTGCAAGGTCCGTTGAAGAGAACGGGCGAGCGCGGGAAGGCCGGGTTTCAAACGGTTTCGTGGGATGAGGCTATCGGCACGGTAGCTGAAAAGCTAAGCAAAGCGCGCTCGAGCGATCCAAGCCGGATTGCATGCCTGACTGGTCCGCAAATGAGCTCGCGAAGCCTGACGCTGCAAAGCTTTCTGCAAGCGCTAGGCGCGCCGGGCGCGCTAACGTGCTCCATGGATAGTTTCGCGCTGGAGCGAAAAGCATCGGAGATGGTTTTCGGATGGAAGGGCTTGCCGGTTTATGATCTGGCGCGGGCGCACCACGCGTTGGGAGTGGGCGCGGATTTTCTGGGTGGCTGGGCCTCACCGGTCTACTACGCACGGCAATTCGGGCAGTTCCGGCAAGGACGATCCGACGTGCGCGGCATGCTGGCTCAGGCGGAATCGCGGATGTCGCTGACTGCGGCAAGCGCGGATGAATGGCTGCCGGTGCGGCCGGGGTCGGAGCCGCAGTTTATTGTGGCCATCGCCCATTTGTTGTCGCATGAAAAAATTGCGCGCCATGCGGAAGATCTTCCAGAGGCCGTGGCTGCGTCAATCGAAGGCGCGGATCTCGCGAGCTTAATCACTGCTTGCGGCATCGAGGAAAAGCGGCTGCGCAAAGTGGCGCGTGCATTAGCTGAATCGGAAGCGCCGTTAGTGATTGCGGGGGCTTCGGTAGTTCATACAAACTCGCTCGATGCCTTAGTCGTGGCTCATTATTTGAATCTGATGTTAGGCAGCGTGGGGAAGCCCGGCGGCGTGTTGCCTCCAAATCCGGAACCTTTCCATATTACTGGCGACCGTGCCGGGGACGGAAAGATTGCAGACGTTTTAAAGCGTGCACGCGTATTGCTGCTCGACGGCGAGAATCCGGTTTACACTTTGCCGGTAGCGAGCGGCGTGAGGCAAGCACTGGCCGGGATGGAGCTCATTGTAAGCTTTGGTGGTTTTGTCAATGACTCAGCCGCCTATGCCGACTTGATTTTGCCGGATCATCATACGTTGGAATCGGAGTTGGTGATAGCACCCGCCGTTTCGCCGCGTCCGGCGATCAACGTAACTACCTCGTTCGTGCGGCCGCTCTACAACACTCAATCGTTAGACCGTTCATTAAGTGCAATCGCGCGGAAGATGAATGTTGCCTTCGTTCCCCATACAGCGCGAGAAATTGTCGAGAAATCGTTGCTGCCTGGACAGACTTGGGAAGATGTTGTGCGGCAAGGTGGACTTTGGCCTGAGGATGAACAGAAACCTGCCCCGGTGAAAGCGAGCGGCGAAACACTGCAAGTGCGTAGTGCCGATTTCACTGGCTCCCCCCAACAATTCCCGTTTCAATTCCAGCCATATGCATCGCTGCAATATCACGACGGGCGAGGGGCGAATCTTCCGTGGATGCAGGAATTGCCGGATCCGGCATCGAGCGCAATGTGGGACTTGCCAGTGGAGATTGACCCGCAAACGGCAGCAAAATTGAATGTGGTGAACGGCGACCGGGTGAAAGTGGAATCGCCACACGGAAGCTTGGAAGCGTGGGTTTATGTGCATCCGGCCGCGTTACCCGGTGTGGTGAGCATGGCCATCGGTGAAGGCCACACGCACTATGGGCGTTATGCGTCATTGAATGGAGAGAATCCGCGCGGGGCGAACCCGTTGGCAATTGCCGCGCCGGTTTTAGAAGAGTCCACGGGAACACTAGCGGCGGGCGCCACGCGCGTGCGGCTGTCACGAGTGGATGGCGCGGCGGGCGAATTGATTCAGTTTTCGCCGCAAGACCGTGAACAAGGGCCATGGGGGCGTAAATGAGCACAGAGCAGAAAGCGGAACATCGCTGGGGCATGGCGATCGATCTGGACCGCTGCACCGGTTGCCAGGCATGTGTCGCGGCGTGTCATGCCGAAAACAATCTGCCTGTCTCCGATCCGGAGTCGGCGGCCAAAGGGCGGGCGGTGCATTGGATTCGCGTGGACCGTTACTACGAAGGCGAGTTTCCAGATATCCGCGTGAAGCATGTACCGGTGCTTTGCCAACAGTGTGATGAGGCGCCCTGCGAGCCCGTATGCCCGGTATATGCTACGTATCAAAATCCGGAAGGGCTAAACGTGCAGGTGTACAACCGCTGCGTAGGGACGCGCTATTGCGGCAATAACTGCCCTTACTCGGTGCGTTTTTTCAACTGGTTTGACCCCGCGTGGCCTGAGCCTTTGCCTTTGCAGCATAACCCCGATGTCTCCATCCGCCAGGGCGGCGTGATGGAAAAATGCACGTTTTGCATTCAGCGGATCAGCCGCGCCAAAGGCGATGCCAGAGAAGACGGAAGGCCGCTGAAAGACGGAGATGTGCAAACGGCATGCGTGCAGTCGTGTCCTGCGGAAGCGATGGTGTTCGGAGATTTGAACGATAAAGAGAGCAGAGTTTCGCAGCTAGCCGGGAGTGGACGTGCGACACGCTTGTTAGAGGATCTCGGCACAAAACCCAAAGTATTTTATTTACAGAGGGCAAAGTAAATTGGTCACGGCTCTGGATTTAATTTCGCATGACGATGTGCGCGCTGACCTGTGGCGCCCGTTAGCCGGGGTCAGCAAGAGTTATGTGGCTGTGCTGACCGTGCTATCCGCAGTGACGCTATGGGGTCTCTTTGCCTGGGGTTACCAGATACACAAAGGCATCGGCGTAGCCGGAATACGGAGACCGGTTTTTTGGGGCTTGTATCTTGTTAACTTTGTCTTCTGGATCGGTATCTCGCATGCGGGAACTTTAATTTCAGCGATTTTGCGGCTAACTGACGCAAACTGGCGTAAGCCCGTAACGCGCGCGGCGGAGGCGATCACGGTATTCGCATTGATGATCGGCGGCCTGTTCCCGCTGATTCACCTGGGCCGCGTCTGGCTGTTCTATTGGCTGTTCCCGTATCCGAATGCAAGGCTGCTTTGGCCGAATTTCCGGTCGCCACTGATGTGGGATGTGACGGCCATCTCCACCTACCTGACGGGCAGCATGATCTTTTTATATCTGCCGCTGATTCCAGACGTAGCCCGGCTCGGTAAACATGCCACTGGCTGGCGATGGCTCTATCGCTTGCTGTCGCTTGGCTGGACGGGAAGCGACCGTGAATGGTACGCATTGGAACGCGCGATGAAGCTGATGGCTGGAATCATCTTGGCGGTAGCTGTTTCGGTTCACAGCGTGGTGGCATGGGACTTCGCAATGGCCATCGCACCCATGTGGCATAGCACGATCTTTGCGCCGTACTTTGTAGTGGGCGCTATTTTCAGCGGACTTGCCGGGCTGATTCTAGCGTTGACGATTATCCGTAAAACCATGCACTTGGAGCGCTATCTAACGCCGCACCATTTCCACAACCTGAGTAAGCTGATGCTTTTGATGAGCCTGCTGTGGCTCTATTTTACTTTTGCGGAACACCTGACAACCTGGTACGGCAATGAGCCGAAGGAGATGAACGTTTTCAATACGAAAGTACTGGGCCGCTTCGCTCCGGAATTTTGGGTGATGGTTTTCGTTAATTTCGTTGTGCCCTTTGTGTTGCTTGGGATCAGGCGGTTACGCTCCATTACGACGGCGACCATCGCATCTATTGGCGTACTGATTGGAATGTGGCTCGAGCGTTATCTGATCATTATTCCGACATTGAGCGCGCCGCGGTTGAATGCGGCTTGGGGCAGGTATTCGCCAAGCTGGGTAGAAATTTCTATCACAGTGGCGACATTCGCATCAATGGCCACGCTATATCTTATTTTTTCCAAGTTGTTCCCCATTGTCTCGGTATGGGAATTTGAACCACCTCGCGCGGGGGAGCAATGAGTGGCGGTAAAGATCTAAGCCTGTATTTGAGGGCAGACCTTCAAACGATGGAAACCGCGATGGCGGCGATCCAGGAATTGAAGGCGAACGGGCTGAGCGAGCAAGATGTAGACGTATTTTCGGATAGACCGGTCGAGTTTCCTCGCGGTGTGTTGGATCGCCCAAGCCGCATGTCGCTGGTAGTGGTATTGGGCGCAATAACGTCTTGCCTCTTGATTGTGGGATTTGTTTACTACACTCAAACCAATTACCCGCTGGTGACGGGCGGCATGCCGATTTTTTCGTTCTGGTCTACCGGTGTCGTGTTTTTTGAAATCACCATGCTGGGCGCGATTCTGACTACGCTAGGACGTTTCATTTGGGAAAGCGGATTGCTCCGGCGCGATCGCCGGATTCCGGTTCCCGATGTCGCTCCCGGAGTTATTTGTATACGCGTGCGCTGCCAGCAGGACCGGTTGAAAAATGTGAGCGAATCTCTTAGCCGTGCCGGAGCTGTCAAAGTCGAAAAGCTCTTGGAGAGCGCATGAGCTGGAAATCGATTGCGCTGTTGGGCTTGGCAATGACTTTAACAGCGGCGGACAACAACACTGCTGCGTGGAACAGCCAGCATTTGCGGATCGGTCGAGATCTCTATCGCGAAAACTGCTCGGTTTGCCATGATATCGACAAAGACAAGCTGCATTCGCGCAAACTCGGGCCGAGCCTGAATCATCTATTCAAAAATGAGAAGCTGCCGCTGAGCCATGGAAAGCCGAACCGCCCTTACGTGACACTCAGGATCAAGTTCGGGGGCGCGCTGATGCCGGCCTTCGGTAAAAAATTGAGCGAAGAAGAGATCGTCACGCTGGTCGATTATATTGCGTCGAAATAGTGAGGGCCAGAGCCGATGATAACCCGGCGATAACTCCAGCCCTACCGGTTTACGCGCTTTTACGGCGTCTCAATAAGGCCGCACCGATTGCGGTTATACCGAACAGCGACATTGTTGTAGGCTCTGGCGCATCGCTCACCGAAGCAACAGAATTATCAGGCGCGAAGTCCGAGATCTCCGTGTTACCGGCATTCGCGGCGCCATCCTCCGGCCAAAGATTGAATTCGTATTGGTTGGGATTGAGACCCTCGGAAGGCAGATCGCTGAGAGGAACCATCCCGCTGATTGTGACGCCGGATAGTGTCACGTCGCTGATGGGGGTGCTTGTTTTGTTGATCAGATCGTTCACAACACCGTCTCCACTTCCCTTAATCACGAAGGTTGAATCAAAAATCACATCTCCTTCACCGATATTGCCGAATTTCGGTGTGCCCTCTCCGCGGTTTACGCCAAAGACATAGACAGCGCCGGGTGTTTGCCCGACTGTACCGTTCAAGGTAGCTGTGAAATCTAAGTTGGATCCGTCGAGAGTGACATTTGCCGCCACAACATCGAGATCGGAATTGTGGGGTCCGTTGAAAGAGGGAAGGAAGTCATTCGGAGGATCGCTCACAGCCGTGGCGGAGCCAGGCATGGCACTGACAAGAGCCAGGGATAACGCCGCTAGCGCGGACGCAGGCATGCTTCCAGCCTTAAATTGCAATTTCAAAACTATTCTCCTAAGTCGTAACAAATTGAATTCCATGTGAGGAAGTAATATGGAACAAGTTTTCTTCCCGCACGCAAAGCAAAGACACGGAGATCGTCAATATATTCCCACCCGGATAACATGGAGGCGTGCATCTTCCTGTCAACCCGCCAGTCTTGCCGATGCTCGCCAAGCGGATCGACGAATTACCGGTTGTGGGCGCGTGGGTCTTCGAACCCAAATGGGATGGATTCCGTGCATTGATTTTTCGCGATGGGGATGAAATCCTCATACAGAGCCGAGACGAGAAGCCGCTCAACCGCTATTTTCCTGAATTGCTTGACCCGCTTCGCTCGGCATTGCCCACCCGCTGCGTGCTCGACGGCGAGATAGTCATCGTAAAGAACAACGGGCTCGATTTCGACGAATTACAACTGCGTCTTCATCCAGCGGCTTCCCGTGTGCGTCTTCTTTCCGCGCAATGTCCGGCGTCCATCGTATTCTTTGACCTTCTGTGCGAAGCTGACGAGGATTTATGTGGCCAGCCCTTTCAGCTCCGGCGTCAGAGGCTTGAACTCCTGCTCTCCTCTTCCAGGCCACCCATTCATCTCACGCCGGCTACGTCCGATTTGAAAGTCGCATCGGATTGGTTTCAACGATTCGAGGGCGCCGGTCTTGATGGCTTGGTCGCCAAGCCGGTTTCCGGAATCTACGAACCCAACAAACGCGTCATGCTGAAGGTAAAGCACGAGCGTGATTGCGACTGCGTCGTCGCCGGCTTTCGATGGCACAAGAAAGGCGATCTTCCCGCGGTTGGCTCGCTTCTCCTTGGTCTTTATGACGATTCCGGAGTGCTCCATCACGTTGGCGTTTGTTCTAGCTTCTCGGTTGAGAAACGCCTTGAACTGACTGAATTTCTGGAACCGTACCGCAAGAACGCACTGGCCAGTCACCCTTGGAAGCGTGAGGCCGATGATGCGCCGGTTATCACCGAACCTGGGCAACGCATGCCCGGCGGTCAAAGCCGCTGGAGCCAAGGTAAAGATCTATCATGGGAGCCTCTGCGGCCCGAATTGATCGCGGAAGTTGCTTATGATCACATGCAGGGCAGCCGCTTCCGTCATATTGCGCAATTCAGGCGCTGGCGGCCGGATAAGAATCCGCGAGACTGTACTTACGCGCAGCTTCAGGTGATTCCCCCTGAAGAATTGCTACGCATTTTCAGTGGCGGCCGCTGATTTTTTAGAGGCGCGCTTTGCTGGGCGGCCACTCCGCCACTCGCGCGTCGGATCATCATCAGGATCGGGAGTTTCTTGTCGCGGGCGTATCGCCATGGGGACGTTTCTTAAATTTACTCGTATGCGTGTCCACGTCGAAGATCTGCCTCGCATCGAATCGACCAGCACATCATCCACGGCAAGGTGCCCGGCTACCTCAGTATGCCGTTTCTTCCATCTTTCGAAACCCGCAAGGGCGTCCTCTTTGTCCGGAGAGTTTGCGATCACGAGCAGCGGCATCTTTTCCCGAGGCTGCTTAGCGGGCGCTTTGGCGCGCGAAGGCGCAACGCGTTTCCCCTCACCTTCAGTCTTGCGAAAGTGCGGCGGCCAAGGTGCATCGCCAAGGCCCGCGGCCTCGTCTTCCGCTGCAAGTGCGAGCAACTTCTCAAGTGAGCCAGCGGCGGCATCCATATCCGCATGCGGATCTCCGATTTCCGCAAAGCGCTTCGGCATGGTGAGCACCGTAAATTCGGCTGGATCGCTGTCAGGAACTTCGTGCCACTGAAGCGGCGCCGAGACACGAGCGTCTGGAACAGGCCGCACGGAATAGGCAGAGCAGGTTGTCCGGTCCTTCGCGTTCTGGTTGTAGTCCAAGAACACTCCATGCCGCTCTTCTTTCCACCACTTGGAGCTGGCCAGCAGAGGCACGCGCTTTTCGATTGCGCGCGACAGCGTAAGCGCCGCGCGGCGGACCTCCGCAAAATTCCAGTGGGGCTCAATCCGCACGTTCACATGCATCCCGCGCGATCCACTGGTTTTCGGCCATCCCTGCAAACCCATCTCCTCCAGGAACGCCTTTACCTCAAGCGCCACGCTACATATATCTTTCCAACTGATGCCCGGACCTGGATCGAGATCGATCCGCAGTTCATCCGGATGCTCCAGGTCATCTGAGGTTATCGCGTGTGGGTGTAGCTCGAGACAGCCCAAGTTGACGATCCATGCAAGACCCGCCGCATCATCGACTACAACTTCTTCAGCCGTGCGGCCCGAAGGAAAGGCTAGCGTGACCGTACGCAGCCAGGGCGGCCGTTCCTCCGGCGCGCGCTTCTGGAAGAAGGCTTCTTTTTCCGCGCCATTAACAAAACGTTTAAGCACCAGCGGACGATTCCGGATTCCTGCTAGTGCGCCAGGCGCGACTGACAAATAGTAGCGGACCAAATCCAACTTCGAGAGCTTCGTTTGCTTGGAGAAATAAAGCTTGCCGGGGTGTGTGATGCGAACATCTCGTCCCTCTATCGAGAGCACCTCCACGTCCGGTTCGTTCTTCACAACAACAGCGTACACCTGACAATCTAGAATCCGTCAGCCCAGCCAAGCCGGATTCATCGCAGTACCGTCGAACATAGAGCTCGTTTTGAATGGCTCAAATTCTCCGGTCATCGCCGCCTCTCGGGTTTTAGCCAGTAGCCCGGTCTTTTGCACATGCGTCATGGGCTTAAACGATCCCGCCAGGTGGATTGCTTGATCTAGAATTTCCATTCGTTCGCAGCCAGTGATAACGACAGATACAGGCAAGCTTAACGAATATTGAAGGCATTCTACCGGTGTGACTTTTCCGCTCTTCAACACGTGCCCATCGCCCATGGACTTCATTGCCAAAGGCGCGATGCCCTGTTCGATGAGCCTTGGAAGCACCAGATGCTCGAAGCTGCGGAAATGCGCATCCATCACGTTCAAGGGCATTTGACAAGTATCGAATCGAAAATCGTGAGCTTTCGCAACGTCGAGCATTCGAAGGTGCACCGCTGGATCCTTGTGGCCGGTAAAACCGATGTAGCGGATCTTGCCCGCCTTTTTCGCTTCCATCAATGCCTCTAAAGGGCCTTTGGCCGCGAAGAAACGATCTGGATCTTCCATCCGGATGTTTTCGTGATATTGGATCAGGTCGATATGATCGGTCTGCAGCCGTTGCAATGATTCGTCGATTTGGCTCGCCGTAGCGGCTTTCGTCCGTCCGTCGAACTTAGTCATCAGAAATGCTTTTTTGCGGTATCCATCACGCAGCGCCAAGCCCATCCGTCTTTCGCTCTCGCCGCCGTTATAATCCCAGCAGTTATCCAGGAACGTGATGCCTCTGTCCAGCGCACTACGCACAATCAGCACTGCGTCATTCGGATCTTTCGGGTGTCCGAGGTGATAGCCGCCTAATCCGATTGCCGAGACTTTTTCTCCAGTGTGTCCTAGCGAGCGATAAATCATACCATTAGATTCCGTCTGGGCGGCTGCCGCTGTCAAGGTGCCGCCGGCCAGGACGTACAACGCATCTCTCCTATTCATTTGAAATTTACTTCCTTTCGTAATCGTTAGATCCATTCTAAGTACGAAAAGGACCCGGCCGGATATCATTCCGCAGCCGGACCCTACGTTCCCTTAACCGCGCAGGCTGGCGGCCCGATGGCTCACGGCCGAAAGTTCGTCATACGCAGCTTGCGGCAAAGTGAGCCCAGCCGCGGCGATATTTTCTTCTAAATGAGCAGCCGATGAAGTGCCGGGAATCGGAAGAATCACTTTTGATCTCTTCAGTAACCAGGCTAGCGCGATTTGCAGCGGCGTTGCCTTTAGCTTGTTGGCGACTTTATTCACAGCATCGTGGGCCTTCTTGGCTTGTCCCAGCGGAGCCCATGGAAGGAAGGCAATACCGTTCTGTTCGCAATAATCGACGATGAAGTCGGACTCCCGGTCGGCGAAGCTATAGCGGTTCTGTACCGAGACGATAGGCACAATCTTGCGGGCGCGCTCTACATGCTCGCGAGTCACGTTAGAGAGCGCAACGTGGCGGATTTTACCCTGCTCACGCAGTTCCGCTAGCGCTTCCACGGACGCCTCGAAAGAGACCACATTGTCAGGGGCATGAAGTTGGTGGATATCGATGCGGTCAAGACGCAGGCGCTTAAGACTGCCTTCCAGCGCTTCTGCAAGGTGTTTCGGACTGGCGTTGTGTGTCCATTGATCGGGGCCTGGGCGCTCCCATCCGCCCTTAGTGGCAATCACCAGACCTGCTGGATATGGATACAGCGCCTCGGCGATTAGTTCTTCGGATGTTCCGGGGCCATACGAATCGGCTGTGTCGATAAGAGTAACGCCCAGTTCGACGGCCCGCCGCAATGTTGCAAGGGCGCCCTTTTTGTCGGCGGGCGGTCCCCAGACGCCCGGCCCGGTAATGCGCATGGCTCCGTAGCCGAGCCGGTGGACAGTGAGGTCTCCACCGATCGTAAAGGTGCCGGCTGCTGCGGCAGAGATGGTTTGTGTTTCAATCATTGAAAATGCTCCGTAAATTTAGTTGTTTAGATTAAACATTAGACAAAATTGAATTGTCTTCCTATTTATTTGGGATGTGAATAAGTAGATATAGATTCATGAATCCACTTACCCGGAAAGAGTTACATAGGTCATAACCATTTAGCGCCGAGCTGTTAACTGCGGCAGCTTAGAAGTATTCCAACCCCCGCCCAAAGCTTTAATTAAAAGGACGCTGGCTTCAAGGCGGCGCCGCATGATGTCAATGTCATTCCGTTCGTTGAACAGCGCCGACTCTTGCCACGTGATGACCTGAAGATACGTATCAACGCCGCCTTCATATCGCGTTTGAAAAAGATCTAACGATTGCCGCGCCGAATCGGTAGCCACGTGTTGCTGCTGCGCCTCTGTCTCAAGTTGACGCAGAGCGGCCAGATTGTCTTCCACCTCTTGAAACGCCCCCAAAGCAGATTGGCGATATCCGGCAACGGTAGCGTCATAATTGGCAACGGCAATGTCTGAATTGCCATGCCGGAGGCCGTGATCATAAATTGTCTGAGATAGCGCCGGACCAACTGCCCAGACGCGGCTCGGCCAAGTAAACCAGTTCACCGCCGATGTTCCCGCGAATCCGGCAACGGCTGAGAGACTGAGCGTTGGATAATAGGCCGCTTTCGCAATTCCAATCTGCTCATTTGCGGCGGCCATGCGACGCTCTGCCGCTGCAATATCGGGCCGTCTTTCCAAGAGTTCGGACGGAAGAATACCTGGAACGGGAGGCAGCAACGGTGGTTGAATAGTAATCGGCGTGGCTGACAGATTCAATCCAGCGGGCGGCTTGCCGGTCAAAACGGCGATAGCATGCTCATATTGCGCCCGCTGAATGGTCACATCCGTCTCCTGAACTTGAGCGGTCTGCAACTGGGTCCGCGCCTGCGCTACGTCCGAAAGCGGAGAGGCTCCGCCATCGTAGCGGTCCTGGGTCAATTGCAGTGCGCTCCGATACGCTTTAACGGTATCGGCGAGCAACAGTACCTGTGCATCAGCCGAGCGCAAATCGAAGTAGTCAACGGCAAGTTCGGCATGCAGGCTGAGCCGCGCTGTTTCCAAGTCGGCGGCACTCGCCTGCGCCTGTTCGCGGGAGTAGGTTACCATTCGTCGAACACGCCCCCAGAGATCGATCTCATAGTTGAGATCGAATGGAAGAAGGAAGTTACCATCGCCGCTATTGGCATAGCTATGATTGAAGTAAGGTTGGTTCGCCGACACGCGCTCGGCTCCTATAGATGGCGCGGTGCTGATGGTCGGAGCTTGATTGGACCGGCTGACCCGGATGGCGGCGCGCGCGGCGCGAAAATTTGCCTCAGCCTGTTTTAACGTCTGATTTGCCGGGTCAATCTGTGCTTCCAAAGAATTGAGTTCACGGTCGTTGAATATTCCCCACCAGTTTCCGCGAATCGCCTGGTCACCGGGTTGAGCGGTTTTCCAGCCCTTCATCTCCTTGAAACTTTCTGGGCCGGCTTCCTTAAACTCGGGCGTAACCGGTGTGGTCGGACGAGCATACTTGGGCCCGACCATAC
>DASXGT010000026.1:0-15020 GCA_036488895.1 Bryobacteraceae bacterium
TCCTCTTTGCGTGATGTGATGTGGGCAGTTCGGAATGACGACCCTGCGCTGTCGCGGCATCACCTTAAGAGTGGATTCGCAAGGGAGGGAATCTCAATCTATTTGGGAATTGCGGTGACTGTCCCGGTTTGGTTGTCCGGTTTGGTTGTCTCGGTTTGGTTCGGTTTGGTTGTCCGGTTTGGTTGTCTCGGTTTGGTTCGGCTTGGGTCTGGTTCCGGTTTAGTCCTGTATTCCAAGCAATCCGTATCAGCCAATAACAAGTGAAACAACAAGTGCAAAGAAACTGAGGAATGCCAATCCAGCCCTCGCAATCAACGCGATAAATGTAAGCCAAAATGAGGCAGTTCCCGCGGGCGTCAGCAACAGTAGCACCAGGGCTGCGATCAGGCCAACCGGCTCTGCTATTCCGAGCAAGGTAAACCCCGGATAATAAATGGATTGGACGGCTACATAGGACTCTCTGTTCAGCCGCTTCTTGCCAGGAAATTCGAAAGCATGAGCGAGCGCCGGAGCCAGGGCAATCCCAGCTAAAACAACAGCGAGGATCTGCATGAAATGAATCATCGCTTCAATCTCTTCTTCATAGACCCGAAAAAGAGGCGTCTAGTTCCGCGTGATTTGTCTCTCGAACGAATCACTGTCAAATCACGAATCCACCCGTAAGCGCCGCTGCTATACAATTCAAAACGAACATGTCGAAGAACGTCTCAAGAAGAGAAGCAATAACAGCTCTCGGCGCCGCGGCTCTTGCACCGAAAGTACAAGCACGCGCCGCAAGCAGCGGCAAGGTAACCAAAATAGAAGGCACTCCGCAAATATGCCTCGAAATGGGCAACGGCAAACTCGCTGCGGGCACGCTCGACGAGGCCGGCATTCGGCGCGTCGTGCAACTGGGCGTGACGCACGTTTTATCCGGCGGTCCGCCGCGCCTGCCCTGGCAAGAGAGCGAAATCCGCTGGCAAATCGACAAGCTAAAAGAAGGCGGCCTCACCCTCGGCAACCTCATGATGGGCGGTTTTCCAAAAACCATTTATGGACAGCCCGGCCGCGATGAAGAAATCGAAAAGGTCATCCAGTCCATTCGCGCCGCGGGACGCGCCGGTCTGCCGGTGATCGAATACAACTTCTACGCGCATCGCATCGTCGAAGGCTATTACGAGAAACTTGGGCGCGGCGGCGCGGGCCTGACCGGCTTCGATTACGACCGCGTGAAAGACCTGCCCCCACTGCCGAACGAAGGCGCCCATTCGCTCGATGAAATGTGGGCCAACGTGACCTACTTCTTAAAAGCCGTGATTCCGGTTGCCGAAGAAGCGGGTGTTCGCATGGCACTGCACCCGAATGATCCGCCCGCGCCGTTGAGCCGTGGCTCCGGACAAATTATGGGCACCGTGGAAGGCTGGAAAAAATTGGTCTCCATCGTGCCGAGTCCCGCCAACGGCATCACCTGGGATTGCGGCGTGACACGCGAAATGGGACATGACCCCGTGGAAGTCGGCCGCTATTTCGGCGAGCGCGACTGCATCAACCACATCCATTACCGGAACGTGAAAGTCGAAAAGCCGTATGAGAAATACGCGGAAGTGTTCATCGATGAAGGCCAAAACGATATGTTCGCCATCATGAAAGAACTAGTGCGGCAAAAATATCCGCGCATGCTTTATCCGGAACATCCGCGCGCTCTCGATTATGATCGCGAGCACCCGGGCTTCGCCGCCAATTATCCCGGCGGCGGTGGCTACGCCGCATTCGCATACAACGTGGGTTTTGCGCGAGCGATGCTGTTGGCCGCGCTCGATAAAGGCTGAACTCGAAGGCTGATCAATAGGTAATTTCAAGCGCCGGCGCGCATTGCCAACGCCGGCGTTTCGCGCGCCGTGGTGTCCAATACATGTTTAACGGCAGCTTCCCAAGTGTCAAAACGGTAAACCCGAACGCCCGGAATCCACACTACCCAAATGTCACCGACTTTATAAATTTGCGGCTTCATACGCTGTACTTCAGACCGCCAGTATACCGCGTGAAGCCAGGCCGTCAAAGCCGGGAAAAACCGAGGCCAGATTGCGATTTCCCATTTGCCGCGCAACCAACTCACTCAGCACCGTACGAAAATCAGTCGTGACATTTAAATCACGGCCTTCGTAGAGTTGTTCGTGCGCCAGGCCGGGCCATTCGCCATACACTTGGCCTCCGCGCACGCTGCCGCCCAGCACGAACATGACATTGGCGTGGCCGTGGTCCGTGCCGCGGTCGCCGTTTTCTTTAACGGTGCGGCCAAACTCCGACATCGTCACCACGGTAATGTCCGTCATGCGGTCGCCCATATCCGTGGAGAACGCCGCCAACGCATCGCCGAAATCACGCAGCAGATTCGCGAGTTGTCCCTCATGCGGCCGCGCGCCCACTTCGTTGACGTGCGTATCCCAACCATCTACATCAGTAAACGCCACTTCCAAGCCCACATCCGCTTTGATGATGCGCGCGATTTGTTGCAAGCTCTGGCCCAAACGGCCACCCGGATACTTTGCGCCGCCGGCGGGAACGTAGCGCTCTTTTTGAATCGATTGCACCATTTTGATGGCGTCGAAAGTTTCGCGCGCGGTGCCGTTTAATACCCGGTCCGCGGAGCCGCCGTACATGCTTTCAAAAGCAGAGGCCGCGCCCTTCTCTTTCACCTGAAAATCGTTCAGGTTATTCACCGCCAGTGCGCCATTCTTACCGCGCATGGCTCGCGGCAGCTCAGAGCTAAGGCTGACCGCGCGCAACGGCGAGGGATTCCGCTCTATGCCAATGGCCCGGTTCAGCCACCCATCGGTCGTGCCTTTGCGGCCGGGCGTTCCTGACTCCATATAATCCTGCGCGTCAAAATGCGAACGCGTCGGATCGGGCGAGCCCACAGCTTCCACGATGGCCAATTGCTTCTTATCCCAAAGCGGCTTCAGCGAATGCAGCGCCGGATTTAAGCCGAAATGGCCGTCCAGGTCAATCGTGGAAGACTCGGAACCGTTGGGCCGAGGCAGACCGATGCCCGGACGCAGCGCATAGTAATTCGGCTCGCCGTGCGGCACCACTACGTTGAGCCCATCCACCGCGCCGCGCTGGAAGATAGCGATCAAAATCTTCTTCCGTTCGCCGGGCGCGTCCTTGGCATACAAAGCGCGCGATAGCCAAGCCGGAACCGAACCGGCGCCAAACATAGCCAACGCTGAATTCTTTAAAAATATTCTTCTACTCGGCATACAGTTTCAGCCTCTAACGTTTTTGGAATTCGGGTGAACCGAGCGTAAGTCCGGCCACCATGCTACCGAATCGGGTGCGCGGCGCGGAGTCCGCCATCATCTTTTTGATCGCGGCTTTCGTCTGCGCGCCAGGGTCCCGCTCCAAAATCTGCCGGGACAACAGCATCGGATCTTTGGACGTAAGCTTTTCCCAACCGGACACATCTACTTTCACGCCCAGGATGCGGTTTTGCGCCAATGCCAGCGAAAAATTCATGCGGTCCAGCAGCGCGGCGGAACTGATCCATTCGGCGTTCGCGCTGGAATAACCGGTGGGTTCCAACTTGCGGTAAAGCGGCTCGCCAAGTCTCTGCATCTCGTTCACCAATTGAAATGCCGAGGTGACATTGGCGCCGGTAGCCCGCAGCGCGCTGACCATCATTTCAAATGGCGACTTCATCTTGGCTTGGTATGCCCCTTGTGACCAGAACTCGCCGGAGTAAAGCATGGTTTGCATCACCTTGCGCAAGTTTCCATCTGATTCGAGAAACGTTTGGGACATGCGGTTCACCAGCGACGGCGGGGGATTATCCGACACGAAACGCTGCGCCAGCCGCAGCGAGATGAAATGCGCGGTAGAAGGATGGTGGGCTAGGATCTCCAGTACCTTCAGCCCGTCATCCATGCCGCCGCCCGCCGGAATCGTGTGGCCCAGCACCACTTTTTCACCGTGGTCGTGAACTTTGTCGTTGTACTCAAACCCGCCGCCTTTCAGCGGTGCCGCAATGGTCCAGCCGGTGAAACAGCGAGCCACGTTAATGACGTCTTCTTGCGTGTACCCGCCATCCACGCCCAGCGTATGCAGTTCCAGCAGCTCGCGGCCATAATTTTCGTTCAGGCCGCGCCGATTCTTTTTCTTCGCCGCGGCCCGCCCGTCCTTCGATGGAGGCCTCTCATCCGGTCCTACTGACTGCCAATTATCCAGATAAAACAGCATTGCCGGACTCTGCGCCGTCGCCAGCAGCAAATCGTAAAACTTGCCGAATACATGCGGGCGAATCGCGTCACGCTCGTAGCTGGGCACGGTGTAGCGGTCGGCGCCCTTGTTGAGGAAAACGTTGAAGTGATTAAACCAGAAATCGACCAGCAATTCCTGCAGTTGATGGTTGCTATAAACGGCGCGTAACAGCTTGGCCTCGCTTAAATCCCCGGCTACAACGTTTTCCGGGCTGATGGTCAGCATCAGGTCGCGCCGCAATCCCACCGGCGAGAACGCCAGCAACTGACGGCGTTCCGGCGGACGGATGGCCCACACAAAATCAAGCCGCCGATTAACGGGAATGGAATCCAGCACCAGGCGTTTTTGGTCCGGTTTGCCGTTCTTGAGAGTAGCGATCTGTTCCGCGCTCAAAATATCGGTGACCTTTGCTTTAAGCTCCAAATCAGACTCGTCAGCCGAATTCTTTAGCAATTGACCGGATGGTGCCTTTGGGCTTTTTGACGAGCCGTTTGATTTGGCCGCAGCCTCCTGCGTCTTTTGTACATACCGGTCTGCCAGCCGCGCCACCACCGCGCGTAATTCCGGATCTTCCGGCAGGGGAGCATTACCCCGCGCCACGGCAATGATCGTGCGCGGCGGTGGATAGCGCGTAAAGGTATCGTGAATACTCAGGCGCAAGCTTTCGAGCGGCTGCAAAAGCTGCTCAACGGCCGGGCTTTCCGGCGTCTTTTCCGGGTGAAGCTCTTGCTCCAACCACTTCTCCAAATTCGTGCGCCGGAGTTGGTTAAACTCCCCGGGACGCGCGCCAAAGGTCAAACGGTCCAGAGCATGATGCCAGCGGTCCTCTTTTGAAAGCAGCCGGCTAAAGGCGAGATAGTCAGACGGGTTATCACGCGCCTTAATTTTTTTGATTTTGGCTCCAAATAGGAGCCATGGGCCCAGAAGTACCACCAAACCGGCAAGTACCAAATGCTTTGGTTTGTATTTCATGGGCTGCCTCACGCCTGTAGAGACGTATACGCGGTGATTTTTGTTGACAACCGCATCCTTGCCACCTTATCGGTATTACCGATAACTATCTGAGGCTAATGTATTTATTCTACTTGGAAGGAGAGGAGGAGAAAGGCGACTGGAGCGGGAGACGGGATTCGAACCCGCGACATCAACCTTGGCAAGGTTGCACTCTACCAACTGAGTTACTCCCGCGTGGGAGCCATATCGACATTCTCCGATGACTTTGTTCCGAAAGTCAATTCATGTAGTTGCAATAGTTGAACTTTGACAGCCTCCGGAGCCCTAAAATGCCCGCTAAACGCTCTTCGCCGATGCTGGCCTGTTCTGTTAAATAGCTGATAATATTATAGTTACAAACAAGTTTAATTTTTCTTTGCAATCGCGTTCTCTATGATAGACTGAGGTTTCCGAAGCGACGGAAAACGGTTTCCCCTCAACGCGAGTCTGACCGCAGCACCGCAGTCAGAACAGAATTCAGCCCTTTCAGGCCGATTGACTCTCGACCTTTTCCACAGAAGTGGAAAAGATGTGGGAAATCTTTGTCGTTTTTGGGACGAAGGAGTTGGGCCTTTGGATGACGCTTGGGAACAAATTAAAGGTTGGCTTGCTAATAAACTTGGCGAAGGGGCTTACCAGAATTGGATTTCCAAAACAGCACAAGGCTCGCTGCGGGATGGTGAGCTGACGGTCAGGGTTCCGAACGAAACTACCGAAGCATGGATCCGGCAGGAATACAGTGCCCAAATCCGGGCCGCTATCAGCGATCTAAACCTGCCCATCCGGAAAATCGGTTACGAAATCGCCTTTGCCGCGGCGGCTAATGGTCCATCGCCGCTCCCAAACGCGTTCGGCCAATCCCCGGCAAATCACCACCAGGCATCCCATCATCAAATCGGCCAGCGTCCGGTTGCCGCCGACTTGCAATTTGAAGAAACGGCCGCGTGGCTCAATCCGCGCCTGACGTTCGAAACCTACGTAGTGGGCGCTTCCAACCAGCTGGCGCATGCGGCCGCGCACGCCGTGGCCACCATGCCCTCGCGCAGCTACAATCCCCTTTTTATCTATGGCGGCGTGGGCATCGGCAAAACGCACCTAATGCACGCCATCGGGCGCAGTTTGCTGGATAACTTCAATGGGCTCAACGTGGTGTATACATCCAGCGAACGCTTCATGAATGAGATGATCACTTCGATCAAGCTCGACCGCATGTCCGTCTTCCATCGGCATTACCGCAGCGCCGACGTTTTGTTGATCGACGATATTCACATCATCGCCGGCAAAGAGCGCACCCAAGAGGAATTTTTCCACACCTTCAATGAGCTCTATGATCATCAAAAGCAGATCGTAATCTCCAGCGATTCTCCTCCCAGCCAATTGCCGGGCCTGGTGGAGCGTTTGCGGTCGCGCTTCGAATGGGGGCTTCTGGCCGACGTGCAGGCGCCGGACCTGGAGACGAAGATGGCCATCTTGGATAAGCGCGCCGAATCGGAAGGCGTTCATCTGCCGCAGGATGTACGCATCTTCATTGCGACTAAAACCAAATCGAACGTACGCGAGCTCGAAGGGGCGCTCACCCGCCTCATTGCCGTGTCATCGGTGACCGGGCAGCCTATTTCGATGGCGATGGCCCAGCAGACCCTCAAGCACCTGAGCACCGGTTCCGAGCGAAAAATCACGGTGGAGTCGATTGTACGAGCCGTGGCGGAGCGTTTCTCCATGCAGCCCGCCCAACTCAAAGTGAAGAGCAACACCCAGCAGATTGCCTATCCCCGCCAGATTGCCATGTACCTGGTAAAGGAGCTAACCCGGGCCTCGCTGCCGGAAATCGGCCGCTATTTTGGCGGCAAGCATCACACCACGGTTCTGCACTCGGTGCAGAAAATTGACGAGTTGCGGCAGCGTGATGAGAATTTAAACAACCTCATCCACTCCCTAATGGACTCACTTCAATAGGGTTATGCGGCTTTTCCACAGCTATGGCGTTTTTGAGGGTGTGCACGGATGTTCAAAGGGCGTCCCAAAGCTGGTTTGTCAGATTTTGTAGGGTAGATAATCACAGGCTGAAAGAGACGCAAGCGGCATTTTTTGCTATAATTTAGAGAGAAATCAACATTTCCACAGCGCCTATTAATCCGGTTCTCTTTTTAGTACTTAAATACCCGGTTTAGGAAGAACAGAGATAGGGCCATGTTGGCCGGGGAGCATTGTAAGCATCACCATGGAATTTTCGGTAAGCAAGTCCGATCTAGTGAGGGAACTAGGCCTCACGCAAGGCGTAGTGGAGCGAAAGACCACGATTCCGATTCTTTCCAACATTTTGGTGGAAACGGACAATGACCAGGTCTGGTTAACGGCAACGGACCTGGAGTTGGGTATCCGTTGCGCCTGCCCGGCCCGAATCAAAAAAGAGGGCGCGGGCACCATTCCGGCGCGGCGTCTGCTGGAATATGTGCGCCTGCTGCCCGATGCCGACGTGCAGGTGAAGCTGGGCGATAACCATTGGGCCAGCTTGGTCTGCGGCCGCTCGCGTACGCGAATCGCCGGGATGTCGCGCGAGAGCTTTCCGGAGCTGCCGGAAATGCCGGAGACGTTGGCGCAGATCCCGCTGGGCGTTCTGGCGCAGATGATCTCGAACACGATTTTTGCAATCTCGGCCGAAGAGTCGCGCTTCACGTTAAACGGCGCGCTGCTCATTCTGAAAGAGACTGGGCTGGTGATGGTGGCGACCGATGGCCATCGTCTGGCGATGGTGGAGAAAGATATCCCCCTTCCCGGCCTTACGGCGGCCTACCGTGCGCTGCTGCCGAAGAAAGCGATGAGTGAGATCTTAAAGCTGGCCAGCGACGATGCAACCAAGCAGATTGAGTTTTCCGGAAATGAAAATCACCTCTTCTTCCGCATCGACAAGCGCCTGTTGCTAAGCCGTAAGCTGACCGGTAATTTTCCGGATTATGAGCGCGTGCTGCCGAAAGAACATCCGCTGTCGGTGGTAATGCAGCGCGAAGAGTTTAAATCGGCCATTGAGCGCGTCGCGCAATTTGCCGATGAGCGCTCGCGCGCCATCCGGCTGCAAGTTCTCAAGGGCGAAGTAAAAGTTCATTCGTCCATTTCAGAAACCGGTGAGAGTGAAGAAACGATTCCGGTGGAATATAGCGGACCCGAAGTGGAAATCGGTTTCAACGCGCAATACATGCTCGACTTTCTGCGCGGGACCGGCCCAACCGAAGTGGAGTTCCATTTCAAAGATTCAAACAGCGCCGGCGAATTGCGTCCGCATGGCGGCGCGGCCGGCACTGTATACCGCTATGTTGTGATGCCGATGCGCATCTGATTTCACGTCCGCTTTTCAATGCGGCGAAGAAAAGAATTACCGGCTGAAACGGCATACAGGCATGGACGTAAAAGTCCGGCCCGCTGACCGTTGCGGCCCGAAAGTAGTAACTGTGGCTCAAAACGAAAATTACGATTCGAGTAGTATCAAAGTCCTGGAAGGCTTGGAAGCTGTGCGCCTGCGACCCGCAATGTATATCGGGTCAACGGGTGAGATGGGGTTGCACCATTTGGTGTATGAAGTGGTGGACAACTCTGTTGATGAAGCGTTGGCTGGCTATTGCACGGAGGTAGGCGTCGTCATCCACATCGATAATTCGCTTACGGTTGTCGATAACGGCCGCGGTATCCCGGTGGACATGCACGAAGAAGGTGTTTCGGCCGCGCAGGTTGTGTTGACAAAGCTGCACGCGGGCGGAAAATTCGATTCGAATTCGTACAAAGTCTCGGGCGGCCTGCACGGCGTGGGCGTTAGCTGCGTAAACGCGCTTTCTGAGACGTTCCATTTGGAAGTCTGGAGAGAAAAAGGGACGTGGGAGCAGGATTACGAGCGCGGCATCCCGAAAGCCCCGCTGGCAAAAACTGGTAAATCAAGCAAAACCGGAACCAAAATCACCTTCAAGCCCGATCCCACCATCATGGACGCGACAGAGTTCAATTTTGACACTCTGGCTACGCGCTTGCGGCAGTTGGCGTTCCTCAATAAGGGCTTGAAAATCGTTCTGACGGATGAGCGCGGCGACAACTTCCGTACTGAGGAATTTTTCTACAGCGGCGGTATTGCGGAGTTCATTAAGCATCTAAACCGCGGCAAAGCGGTGTTGCACGAGAAACCAATCCATTTCGAAGGCGACCGCGACGTGCCGAACGGCGTGCTTACGATTGAAGTCGCCTTGCAATATAACGACGCGTATTCCGAGAACGTGTTTAGTTTTGCAAACAACATCAACACCGTGGACGGCGGCTCGCATTTAAGCGGATTCCGGAGCGCCTTGACCCGGACCATTAATGCCGCGGCGGGCCAGTTGGGTTTGATCAAAGACGCCAAAGACAATCTGACCGGCGACGATGTGCGCGAGGGCCTGACGGCCGTGGTCAGCGTGAAACTGCCGCAGCCCCAGTTTGAAGGGCAGACCAAGGGCAAGCTGAATTCCGATATTCAGGGTTATGTGGTGCAGCTTGTCAACGAGAAGTTGGGTGAGTATTTTGACAAGAACCCGGCTGTTACCAAAAAAATCATTCAAAAAGCTGTGGATGCGTCGCGCGCGCGTGAAGCCGCCCGTAAAGCGCGTGACCTGACCCGGCGCAAAGGCGCGCTCGATTCAGGTGGATTGCCCGGCAAGCTAGCCGATTGCCAGGAAAAAGATCCGGATCGCTGTGAGTTGTTCCTGGTAGAGGGCGAATCGGCAGGTGGCACCGCCAAGGCTGGCCGTGATCGCCGCTATCAGGCTATTTTGCCGTTGAAGGGCAAAATTCTGAACGTCGAGAAAGCGCGCTACGACAAAATGCTGGCGCACGAAGAAATTCGCGCCATGATCACGGCCATCGGCACCGGCATCGGCCGGGGCGAAGACTTCGAAATCGCGAAATTACGCTACGGCAAGATCATCATCATGACTGACGCCGACGTGGATGGCTCGCACATTCGCACGCTGCTGCTAACGTTCTTCTTCCGCCACATGCAGGATTTGATTACGCGCGGCAAGGTGTTCGTGGCGCAGCCGCCGCTCTACCGCATCAAAAAAGGCAAGAGCGAGAAGTACATCAAAGACGACAAGGAATTTACGCGTGAGATTTTACGCCGCGCTACCGAAGCGCTGTCGGTTGAGATCACCAACGCGGAGGGCCAGTCCGTGAAGCTGGAGGGCCCTGAGCTGCGGGCCTTCCTGATGTCGCTGGATGAACTGGCGGGTATCAGCAAACGCCTGGAGCGCCGCGTGCGTGACCCGCGCGTAGTGGATGTGCTGACGGAAGTGACCCTGCCCCTGGATACCAAAGCTGATCTGCTGAACGAGGAAAGCGTGAAAACGGTGGCGGAGCGCTTGCGCGCGGTGAAATTGGAAGTGGTAGTAGAGCGCGAGGAAGAACATTCATCGTGGGTGGTGGGCTATCGCGACCCCACCAACGCTCTGCGCATGATCAACACCGAATTTCTTTCGTTGCCCGAGTTCCGCAAAACCCGCGCCCAAGTGAAGCAGGTAGCCAAATACAACACGCCGCCCTTTACAGTGGTCAAAGATGGACACCGCCAAACACTGCCGAATTGGCGCGCGCTGCTCGATACCGTGAAAACCGAAGGCACGCGTGAAGTAAACGTACAGCGCTATAAAGGGCTGGGCGAAATGAACGCGGAACAGTTGTGGTCCACCACAATGAATATCGAGAGCCGGACATTGCTGCAAGTGGATCTCAACGACTTCGCCGAAACCGAGCCCGTTTTCTCCACCCTCATGGGTGAAGACGTAGAGAGCCGCCGCAAATTCATCGAAGACAACGCGCTCGATGTGCGCAATTTGGACGTTTAAATTTGTCCCTCGATTTACCCACGGTACGCGTAAATCGAAAAGCGGCGGATCGCGTACTTTCCGGGCATCCCTGGATCTTCGCGTCTGACGTAATCGATAACGGCTCGGCTGGACCCGGCGCCGCGGTGCGCGTGGTCGATCAACGCGGACGCTCTTTGGGAACCGCCCACTATAGTTCCACTTCGCAGATCTCTCTCCGGCTGTTGAGTGGCCAGGTCGAGAGCATCGACGAAAATTTTCTCTTCGCGCGCATGCAGGCGGCGCTGCGCTTCCGTGAACGAATCGTATCCGGATCAAATGCTTACCGGTTGATTCATGCGGAAGGCGACCTGCTTCCCGGCCTAGTCGTGGATCGCTACGGTGATTGGCTTGTGGCGCAATTGCTGGATCAAGGCATGGATCGCCAGTCAGGAGACGTGGTGGCCGCGCTAACCAAGCTACTGTCTCCGAAAGGCATCGTGGGACGCAACGACGTATCGGTCCGGCTGAAAGAAAATCTGCCGCTCACCACCGGAATGCTCGCTGGCGAAACGACGGAGCGCGTGGAGATTCAGATGAACGGCCTGCGCCTCTTCGCTGATCTTCTGGGCGGACAGAAGACCGGCATTTTTCTAGACCAGCGCGAAAATTACTTAGCCGCGCGCCGTTACGCAAAAGGCCGTGCGCTCGATTGTTTCACCGCCACCGGCGGCTTCGCCCTGCATCTGGCTGGCGTATGTGATTCGGTGGAAGCTGTCGATAGCTCCGCCGCTGCACTAAAAGCCGGTGAGGCAAACGCCGCCGCAAATAACCTGGCCAACATCACCTGGCGCGAAGCCAACGTGCTCGATTATCTGCCCAGCTTGGTAAGCGCGCGCCGAACCTTTGATTTAGTGGTCATTGACCCCCCCGCATTCAGCAAATCAAGAAGCGCCATGGAAGGCGCGATACGCGGCTATAAGGAAATTAATCTGCGCGCCCTGCGGCTACTCGAGCGCGGCGGCATTCTGGTCAGCTGTTCCTGCTCGCATCATATGAGCGAAGCTGAGCTGCTGCAAGTGATCGCGGAGGCGGCGCTAGACTGCGGGAAGCACTTGCGTATTCTGGAGCGGCGCACGCAGTCGCAAGATCATCCGATTTTACTCACCGTTCCGGAGACGCACTATTTGAAGTGCCTGTTTTTCGAGGTCCTCTAAAAATATGATTACCGACCGGTTCGATGAAGTACGCCGGCGTCACGCGCGCGCGGAAGAAGGCGGCGGCCCGGAACGAAAAGAACGCCAGCACAAAGAAGGCAAGCTTTCCGCTCGCGAGCGCATCGATCTCCTGCTCGACGAAGGCACGTTCGAAGAGATCGACAAATTAGTGCGGCACCGCTGCCAAAACTTCGGCATGCAGAATAGCGTGATCGATGGCGACGGCTTCGTCACCGGCCATGGCTTGGTGCACGGCCGCCAGGTATTCGTGTTTGCCCAGGATTTTACGGTCTTCGGCGGTTCGCTTTCAGAAGCCAACGCGCTAAAAATTGTTAAAGTGATGGACTTGGCGCTGAAGACCGGCGCTCCCATCATCGGCTTGAATGATTCGGGCGGCGCGCGCATTCAAGAGGGCGTCGTGTCGCTAGCGGGCTACGCGGAAATCTTTCTGCGCAACACCATTGCCAGCGGCGTCATTCCACAAATCTCCGCCGTCATGGGCCCTTGCGCGGGCGGCGCCGTTTATTCGCCCGCACTGACAGACTTCGTGTTCATGGTGGAGGGCACCAGCCACATGTTCGTCACCGGTCCCGACGTGATCAAGACGGTCACGCACGAAGACGTGACGAAGGAGCACCTGGGCGGCGCCATGACGCATAACGCGGTCAGCGGTGTGGCGCATTTTCTAGCGCACAATGACGAAGATTGCCTGCGGCACATTCGCGAATTGATCACCTTTCTGCCGCAGAACAATTTAGACGGCGTGCCGCGTGCGGCGACTAAAGATCCGGAAGACCGGGCTGACCGCGAACTGGATACGTTGATTCCGCTGGAATCGAATAAGCCGTATGACATCAAAGACGTAATCAACCGCGTGGTGGACGACGCGTATTTCTTTGAAGTAGCCGAACACTTTGCGCGCAATATCGTAGTGGGGTTCGCGCGGATGGCGGGTGAGACGGTTGGAATCGTGGCCAATCAACCCGCGCACTTGGCCGGCTGCCTGGATATCAATTCATCCACCAAAGGCGCGCGCTTTGTGCGATTCTGCGACGCATTTCAAATTCCGATTCTTACGTTTGAAGATGTGCCGGGCTTCCTGCCAGGCACGGAGCAAGAGTTCGGCGGCATTATCCGTCATGGCGCAAAGCTTCTCTATGCCTACGCCGAAGCAACGGTTCCGAAAATCACCGTGATCACGCGCAAGGCCTATGGCGGAGCGTATTGCGTGATGGGGTCCAAGCATTTGCGAACCGACATCAATTTTGCCTATCCCACGGCGGAGATCGCTGTGATGGGTCCCGAAGGCGCGGTGAATATTCTTTACAAGCGCGAATTGCAGGCCGCCGATAACCCGGAAGAGGCGCGGCAAGCAAAGATAGACGAATATCGCGAGCACTTCGCCAATCCATTTGTCGCCGCGGAGCGCGGATACGTCGATGACGTCATTGAGCCGCATGAGACGCGGCCCAAGGTGATTCGCGCGCTGCGCATGCTCGCGAATAAGACGGACACCATGCCAAAAAAGAAGCATGGCAATATTCCGCTGTAAGTTCTATTGAGCGGGCCGGGAGGGCACGAACCAACCAAGATAACTGATGGGAGGATTCGTTTTCATCCGGTAAACCAAATTTTCATGATCAGCGCCGATGGGCTGCGTCAATGGAACGCCTTCCACTCGGTCCCAGGTGTCTTTTGCTTTGTCGAAAACATCTGTCTCAATATACTGTCTGCCGCCGTCTTCCCAAAGCCCCGCATAAACCTGATTATTGGCCGTGAACGCATAGGGAGAATGGTGGCGTTCCATTTTCCACTGCCCAAGTAAATTTCCATTGAAATCGAGTTCAACCCAAAGAACGGCATGATCCACGTTCATTCGTGCTCCAATGCGGTCATTGGAGGCATGAAGCCGAATACATCCGATGCACGGAGCCGCAATCGAATCCGCGAAACCATCCTCCTTGGGAGGCAGTTGTGAGCGAAGCACATAAGCGCCAAGTTGCTGGCCGTCGTGCGGCGAATATTTGCGAAAGACCGGGTAATCTCTAACCGGCCGGGACCAGTTCTCGCCGTAAACCCAAAGCGAGTGATCCGGGGCAAAACAAAGTTGCGAGGGGCGGTACGCCGCTGTATCGATGGCTCGAATGATTTGTCCGGATGGATTGAGGATTAGAATTCCCCTTCTATAGGCAAGTGCGGCCAATCCATCTGAATCTACCGCGACGCTATAGATGAACGGATTCCATCTTTCCGGCGGCTTGACTTGCACTTCATACAATTGAGAGCCGTCGGGCCCGTAGAGCGTTTCCTTGCCCCTGCCAGAATCGTCCCAGCGAAGCAAGTAGCCTTTGCCGTAAGCCAAATAGCTGTGGTCCCAGAATCCCTCATATCCTTGTTTCTGAACCGGTTCCGCAGGCTTTACCGAGTCTTCCGCAAATACTGCTGGAAGCAAAAGCAACCATGCGGTAAGAGCCGCGACGATTCTCATGTACAGCATGGCGATTATTATGACAGGATTTTAGAGTATCTGATACAGCGTCCCGCTTACGCGTATTACAACAACATGAATCGATTAGCATTTGCAAGGCGAGGCGGTGCCTGCGGATTTTTTCGCCAGAACTTTTTTGAGCGCTCGTCAATAATCGGAAGTAAGGCCCATGCCAGATAAACCGTTGAGTTTTTCCGATATACGCCCTGAGATCATGGCATTCGCGCTGCTAATGGAAAAAGCGCTTCGTGACAACGATTACGGCGCAGG